>DAOUHS010000121.1:0-2846 GCA_034428415.1 Dehalococcoidia bacterium | reverse complement strand
CGATGGCGCGAATGCGATCGGTCATGGCGATTGGAGTCTAAATCTCTCCACGCGGTTTCATTCCCGCGGCTCGGTAGACGTTGTCGATCACGCGCATACTGATCACGCCGTCTTCAGCGTCGGTTGGCATAGGTCGGACTCCGGCGATGGCATCCATGAAGGCGCGGAGTTGGTAGCTGAACGTCGGTGTCTTGGTGAGGGTTTCGCGGCGCGTTCCCCACGACCTCACGAGCTCGATTCGGTGGACCTCGCGGTG
The DNA here is from genome assembly GCA_034428415.1 of Dehalococcoidia bacterium. GTDB lineage: Bacteria > Chloroflexota > Dehalococcoidia > Bin125 > Bin125 > Bin125. The sequence continues at coordinate 2,590 of DAOUHS010000121.1, read as the reverse complement.
GGGCACCATTGGATTCACGACTTTCAGTCTGCCCCGGTCGCCGTAGACGTTGACCTCGGCGGAAAAGCCTCCGGCTGCGTTCATCCGTGACCAGGTCGTGGCAGGGATGTTGCCGGGAAAGAGGAGTTCGGCTTTCAACTCGAGGTCGATGTGCTCATGGACCGTTGCCGCCTTCGCAGAGACGACCTCCGGCTCTGCGTCAAATGTGTGGCGAAGGAAGTGCAGCGGGTAGCAGCCGAGGTCCATTGTCGCGCCGCCGCCGAGTTCGATCCGATATCGGATCTGGCTGGGCTCGTCGACCACCGTGTTCTGGAAATGGGCGTCGGCGTAGCGGATCGTGCCCAGGACGCCGCTCCGGACGATCTCGCGCATCCGCATCGAGAGCGGGTGGTAGTAGTAGTGAAACGCCTCAGCGCAGACGAGGCCCGTCTCGCGCGCGCAGTCGGCCATCTCTCGCGCTTCGGCCTCGTTCATGGCGAACGGCTTCTCACAGAGCACGTGCTTGCCGGCGTTGAGTGCCTTGATCGTCCATTCATGATGCCCACTGATGGCGAGCGGGTTGTAGACCGCGTCCACGTCGGGATCGGTAACGACTTCGTCGTAGGTGTCGTGGACGGTTGGAATGCCGGCGCGTGTCGCAAAAGTCTCTGCGCGGTCACGGTCGCGTGCGGCCATGCTGACGATTTCAACGTCGGGGAATTCAGCTACGGGTTTGAGCAGGGCGCGGGGCGTGATCGCGGCAGCTCCGAGGATGCCGAACCGGAGAGTCATCTCGAGTCCTTCACGGCGTCTCCGTCGAGTAAGAATCTTGGGATTCAGTCATTGCCGCGCTTGTCGCGGCAATCTCGAGGTTTGTGCACGCCTCGGCGAGATACCCGCGGCGAGCGCGGGTAAGACGGAACTCCATCTGGACCGATGCCTACACGGTTACGCGTTGAACTGCGGGAGCAGGTAGTTGTGATCCTTTTCGTACACCTGAATCCGGCCGCGGCCGCCGTCGCTGATCGCGATCCGGTCCTGGCCGTCGATTGCGATCCCTCGGGGACGATCGAAGATGCCGAATTTGATCAGCTCGACCGGCGTAACCCGCCGGAAGGCTTGCGCGTATTCGGGGTTGACCTCCATGACCTTTGCTGCGGCCTTGGAGAATTCGTGCGCGTCGCCCTGGAGGCTGCAGATGATGTCGCCGTCGGGGTAGTAGATCTGGACCCGCCGGTTGCCCCAGTCACAGACGTAGACGTCGCCATCGCTATCGACGGCGACATCGGCGGGACGTTTGAGGCTACCGCCGTCGTCGATGCCGACATCCTCATAGCGAGAGCCAAAATTGCACAGGAATTCGCCGTCTGGGGTGAACTTCTGCACACGGTCGTTGCCCCAGTCGGCGATGAAGAGCGCGCCTGCATTGTCGATCGTGATGCCCCAGGGCTGATTGAGTTGTCCTTCATCGCAGCCCTCGGAGCCCCAGGCGCCGAGAAACTCACCGTCTCGGGTGAACTTCTGCACGCGGTGATTGTGACTGTCGACGACGTGCAGGTTGTCGTCGGCGTCGAAGGCGAGGCCGGACGGTCGATTGAACTGGCCGTTGCCTGAGCCAAACTCACCCCAGTCGCCGATCGGCGATCCCTCAGGGTCGTAGCCGAAGATGCGGTGGTGGTAGGCGTCGGCGCACCAGACGGTGCCGTCGCGGGCGAGGGAGATGCCCTCGGGCCATTGGAGGTCGCCCTGACCCATTTCGCCGAGGAACTCGTCCTCAATGCGGTGCTTGTAGATCTTCGAACCCAGGTTGCCTCCGCCCGAATACTCTGCCAGGCCGGGATCGGCGACGTACATCGTGCCGCTGGCCGTCATCGCAATCGGCGAGGGATAGGTGAATCCCTGAGGTCCAACAAAGTGGCCGATCGAGTGTGTGAAGTGCCAGGTACGTCCGGCAACTGAAGTTGTCAGCATGGCGATGTCTCCTCGAACCATCTCTCATGTTCTCCCCCGCGAGCGGGGGAGATGTCGCGGAGCGACAAAGGGGGTGTTCTGCGCCCCCTCTGCCTTCGGCCTCTCCCCCCGAGGGGGGAGAACAGATCACCTCGACAGACCCCCTGAGGGGGAGCGTTTGTTTTGCCTACGCGGTTGCCATCAGGGGTTCGATAAAGCTGAGCTTTTCGAACTCACCGTCAACGATCGGCTTCGCGTCGAGCCGTAGCCAGTCTTCGAGCAGCGTTGAGTAGACGCCTCGGAAGTCGTGGTTGGGGACGAGGTCGCCCTGTTCGAGGTCTCTGGGATTGATGCTCGGGAACTCGCCGTGCATACCACCCTTGACCTGCGGGCCGAGCACGAAGACGCCGCCGCCGGCCCCGTGGTCGGAGCCGGAGCCGTTGTCTCGCACGCGGCGGCCGAACTCGGTGAACAGCATCATGACCACGTTGTCATCGCGGTCGTGCGCCTTGACGTCGTCCCAGAAGTCCGAGATCGCCCGCGACAGGTCGGTCCAGAGCTTCTCAAAGACCGGCTTCTGATTCGCGTGCGTATCGAAGCCGATTAGCTGCGTGTAGAAGACGCGAGTGCCGAGGTCGGCGCAGTGGATCGTGGCGATGTC
>DAOUHS010000120.1:0-6450 GCA_034428415.1 Dehalococcoidia bacterium | reverse complement strand
GTCGGGCGTGTTGAGCTAACCGGCTCCTTCGCCATAGCCGAGGTGCTTCTCCAGGAATGGCCCGACCGGCTGAACACCCTGAGGCATGAAATCCCAGTGACCGCAGGGAAGCCAGACGAGCTCCCGTGGCTCGGAGAGTCGGTCATAGAAGCGCCGCGTCGCCTCAGGGGTGATCAAGTCATCGTGCTCACCAGCGACGACTTGGATCGCACGACCCGCCATCATCGGCGCGTAGGCGCCGGGGTCGGTGAGGTTGTCAGCCAGCTTGCCCGCTGAACCGCCTCGGCCAGACAGCGTGCTCGCGCCCGAAATGCAGAACGAAGCAGTCTTGACTCGCTCGTCGAGCCCGACAAATGGCGCACCGCGCATCCCGCCCATTGAGAATCCAACGAAACCGACCCGCTCGGCGTCAACCTCAGCCCGCTCGGATAGGTAGTCAAGCGTGCGCATCCAATCGACGACGGTCTGCAGAGATTGGTCGAGGCGACGCATCGGCCAGCGTTGGAAATCCTCCATGCCAACCGGCCGCTTCGCCCGCTCGCCGTGACCGGCCTGGTCAATCGTGGCGCAGATTGCGCCCCGCGCGACCCACTGTTCCGCGGGCCAGAGGACGTAGTCGCTGGACTTGTCCAGCGTTCCGGGATGGCCCACAAGGATCAGCGGTCGGGACCCTTGCGCTTCTATGGATTGGAGCAGCAACCCTGAGACGCGCTCTTCGTAGCGTGAGGTGATCTCGAACCGCTCGACCGTCATTCCCCCGCCCTCACCGGCAGGAGCGGTCGTCGCGTCGAAGGGCACATCGCGGTCGTAGCCAAAGGCCAGCTCGCGCAGAAGCTCATTCTGGGATAGGTCCTCACTCATATCTCAGAGCCTCGGCAATCGTCGTGCGCGCCGCCTGTCTTGCCGGGAAGTATGTCAGGATCAGCGACGCCACAAATGCGCCGATCAACATCGGCAGGATGGTGCCGAGCGGGATATACATCGAGATCTCGCCAAATGTGCCCTCAGCGAAGAGACGCCAGGCGAGACCGAGAGCCAGCGCGGTGCCCAGTCCAAGACCGAGCAACGCGATAAATCCCATCTCAATCAACAACTCGAGGCCGACCAGCCTCGCCTGGAAGCCGATCGCGCGGAGAACGCCGATCTGTTGCCGTCGCTCGACGACCGCCCGCAGCGCAATCACTCCAAGCGCGGCCAAACCTGCTACCAGCCCGATGCCGATGAAGCCCTGGAACAGCGCCAGAATCGAGGATTGGGTACTCTGCTGCCGCTCTAGCTCGCCCTGGATGTCGACGGCGAAGATGCGCAACTCCCGCTCAATGCCCTGCGCCACCTCGAGTGAACTAGCGCCGTCTGTGATCGAAATGTAGTGACGCGTGGTCTCGGACGGTCCAGTGACCTGGTTCGCGATGGACTCGGGCAGCAGCAATGTCGGCAACCCGCCGTCCTCGCCGTCAAGATCGACGAAAGCTCCACTGATCCGCTCCAGAATGGCGATCACTTCCACCTGCCTCGCCTGCTCGCCAATGCCCAGCTCGACAACGATGCGCGGCAGGAGCGTGGACTCGTCAGTCACGGAGTCGGGTGTCGACCAGGGATCGAGTTCATTGCCGGCAAAGCCGAACGCGCCGTCGATCGCGTCCACGGTCGCGACGGCGACCATCTCGCCGCTACGCAGCGCCGACCAGACCGCCCGCTCGTCCTCATAGCGGTACGAGATCGCCTGGAGCTTGACCTCCTGGCCATCGATGAACTCGTCGCTGATGCCGCCGATCACCACCGCATCTCGATCGTCCAGACGGACATCGGACAGATCGGTCTCAACCCGCCGAATCTCACCGCTGCTGTCGAGAATGTGCCGTTCGGCGATGGGATCCCAGCGCTCAGTGAGCACGGTGACCGCCCGAGTGCCCCGTTCGGGGCCGGCTTCGACTCGGCCTGCGTTCTCGATACCTGCCAGAACATCGTCGGCGCCGGCCGAGGACAAGCCGTTGCGGATGTCGGGGACCGAATTCACATCGGTGTTAAAGGCGAGGACTTCGAACCCTCCTGCAGTGTCGCTACCGGTGAAGGCCCGGCTAAAGGAGGCATTGATCGTGCTGAAGTTGACGAGAGCAAACGTGATCAAGGCGATCATTGCAATGGTCATGCCAGTTCGGTAGCGGGCCGCCGCGGGATAGGCGGCGGCGGTGCGGATGACCGGCGCCATCCGGCCGATCCCGCCAACCGCAGCGCGGACTCCGCCGACGATCAGATCGAGGTTGAAGATCAACAGCAGTGTGCCGGCAGCGGTCAGCATGGTGCCGGCAAGCACGAACAGTTCCGGTCCGCCATTCAAGTTGTTGTCGAAGAACCCCTCGTGCCAATCGTTGGGGATGAACCAGAGGACCATTACCACTGCAGCTCCGGCGGTGTAGAGGAAGCGTTGATTGATGCGTCGCCCGCGGAGACGAAGCCTGTTCAACCCCATCACGATGCCGAGCGGCACCAGCGAGACGCCGGTCATGTAGGGGAAGAAACTCTCCTGGCTGAGTCCAAAGTCGAGCAGGTAGAGGCCTCCACCGATGAACAGAGTCCACCACTGCGGATTCCAGCGCAGAACACGCCAACCAAACAGGAGTACCCACGGCACGAGACGACGAGCCGTTCGGTTACCCATCATGTTCAGGATGAATGCGATCGGTGCTCCAATGATCAACGTGATCGGCGTCGTGAGCAGGAGGACCAGGCCGATCGCCGTCGTGACGACACCCAGGACATTGCGGATCACTCGCCAGGCCGTCAGCGGATAGGACTCCTCATACTGCGCTTCGGGGATGTCGCGGATGGCAGCAACGATGTTGAGTCGGGAGGCGCGGAAGCTGGAGAAGACGACGGTGATGAACGTGATCACTATCCCGATGCAGGCGGAGATCACGAGACTCTTGATCGTGACGGTCCAGGTGAATTGGAAGCCGAAGCTCTCGAAGCCCTGGTTCAGCGCGGCGATCAAGCCGATCGCGAACAGCAATCCCAAAACAACCCCAACGACGGCTGCCCCCAGGTTGTAGATCATGCCCTCCGAAATGAACATCTGGATCAGGTCGTTGCGCTGCATCCCGACGGCACGGGCGATGCCCATCTCCGGTTTACGCTCCTCGGCGAGCATGGCGAAAATCAGGAAGATGAGCAGAATGCCGGCGGCGACGGAGAACGACCCCATGAACAGGAAGAGAGTGGTGAAGACGCTGGCAATGAGCTCGGCGTCTTGGAGGCTGTCGGCCTTGACCGGTTCGCTTGAGAACCGCGGAAGGCTATTGCTGAGATAGAGCTCAGGGTTGATCCGTTCGAGCCGGTCAAACGCGGCGTTGATGTCCTGGTCGAGTGCTGCTGAGAACTCCAACGGCTCCCGGACGCCCCCCGAGCCGCTCACGAGGATGGTGTCCCACTGGTCCGGCGGCGACAGTCGCGGACCCAACAGGTTCTGGTAGACCTCCATCGGCACCAGCCCGCCGGCCCCGCCGGCTTCGAGATTGCCCGTCAGGAAGGCGTCCCGACCGACCGCAGCGACAGTGAACTGCCGCGGTGCACCGAGAACGTAGAGCCGCACCTGATCTCCAGGTTCGGCATCCAACTCGAGCGCGGCCCGTTCGTTAATCACGATCTCATTCGGGCCCAGCCCAGTCAGTTGCAGCAGATCGCCATCTTCATCCCTGACCGCCTGAAGCCGATCAGCCAACGCCGGGTCCATGCCAACCAGGAAGAACTGCGGTTCAACCTGTCCAGCCTCGGGATGCTCGATCGGAACGAGGTCGAAACGCGAACCGAAAATGGCGTCGATCCGTTCATCGCCGGCAAAGTGTGACTGCAAGTCAAGCAGTACCTGGTCTGGAATGCCGTCTCCAACCTCATCGACCGAAGCATCGGTCTCTTCGACAGTGATGAAGTGGTCGATCCGCTCAAGGCTGTCCAGGGCCAGACCGCGAACGCTGACGGCCAGCGAATCGCCAGTCGAGAACGCGATCGTGACGATGATCGTGGCCAGCGTCAGGCCCATCGTGACCAGCACGGTTTGCGCGCGCCGACGAGGAATGTTGCGCAATCCGATCCGCACAAGAATCGGACGCTTCAGAAAAATGAATCCAATGACAACCGCCGCAACCGCAGCAATGGCGACGACGATCCACATCAATCGAATCGTCGGCAGGCCAAAGAGTTCTTCCATGTCGTCATTCCCTCACGGCGGATGAAGTCGTCGAGCTAGCTGCCAAGATCTCGGTGAATCGTCTCGCCCTCGATCAGGCCATCCCGCATATGAATGGTCCGGTTGGCGCGGCGACCAATGTTCTCGTCGTGGGTGACGATCACGAATGTTTGCTGATTGCGCTGATTCAGGTCCTCAAGCAGGTCCATGATCTGGCCAGCGTTCGTCGAGTCCAGGTCACCGGTCGGCTCGTCGCCCCAGACGATGGCCGGATCATTGACCAGGGCTCGGGCGATCGTGACGCGCTGTCGCTGACCCCCGGAGAGCTGGGCCGGACGGTGACCGGCCCAATTCCCGAGACCGACGTTCTCCAGCGCCGACATCGCCCGCTCGCGTGATTCACGCTGTCCGACCCCGCCCAGCAGCAGGGGCAACTCCACGTTCTCCACCGACGACAGCACCGGCAGCAGGTTGTAGAACTGGAAGACGAAACCCATCCGCCGAGCGCGGTGGTCGGTGCGTTCGGTATCAGGCATGTCGTGGATCGACCGGCCCTCAACGAAGATCTCGCCCTGTTCGATCGTTTCGAGACCAGACAGACAGTTGAGCAACGTCGTCTTGCCACAGCCCGATGGGCCCATGATCGTCACCATCTCGCCCCGGGAGACCGAAAGAGTGACCCCGCGCAATGCGTGGACGGGTTCTCCAGCGCCGGCATACGTCTTATGAACGTCTTGTGCGGCGATGATCGCCTCACCGCCGGACTGCGCCAGTGCAGCCTTCTGCGGCGCTGCTTCGATCTCCAGGCCTATCGGACGATCGCTCATCTTCGACTCCTCGTTCAGCGCGTGAGGTCGCAACGCGGCGCGGCTCCGACTAAGCCTATCCCGCCTCCTTGTAGGCTGAACGTCCATTCAGACGCAGTTCCGAGTCAGGGACGAAACGCAAACCGATTGCGTACCAGACCCTTACACAGCCACAGGAGAATCACCCATGACCGATTCCGCCGACCTCTTGCAGATCGCTGATCAGTTCGCCCAGGACCTGGTCTCCAACAACATCGCGGGTCTCATGCCGATCTTCACACCGGTAGGAATAGGTCAGGCAATGGCGCTGCAGGCGCAACCAGACTCGGCCGAGGGCTCGGACGAGTACGAAATCTCCGACCAGGGCGACAACCTGCTGCACATCACCTTCAAGGGCGACGACGGGGAAGGGACGATTTTCACCCAGTGGGTCGAAGGTCCGATGGGTTGGCAGGTCGACGCCATCGGCCGAGTTGAATAATCCCCGCCGCCTCCCCTCTCCCGCCGCAGAGCGAGATGCCAGGGGCGGAAGGGCCTGCTTACGTCAGGCTCAGCTCAACATCACCGATCCCTGGGAAGCGGATCGTGACTTCCTGACCCGCCAGACCGGGAACATGGATGGCGGCTGCACCGGTCGTGATCACCTCACCCGCCGAGACCGTCATGCCACGGTTGTTGATCTCATTCACCGTGGCGACCAGCACTTCGGTCGGGTTCGGCCGACCATCGCGGCCTTCCGCGACGCTCTCGCCGTTGATCAAGATCTCGCAATCCAGCGCGACGAGATCCATCGACTGCCAGTCATCAATCTCGGGTCCGATAATCAATGCCTGGTTGCCAACACCGTCGGCGGCCATACCGGGCATTCCCGGCATCTCGGCAAAACGGCTATTGGGCGCTTCGATCACGATGTACGCGTTAGATACACCGCCGAGCACATCGACCTCGCTGTGGCCGCCATCGGTCGGGGCAAAGTCCCGACCCAGGCGGAAAGCGACTTCGGCCTCGAGGATGCAGTTGACGAACGTGTCTCCGGGAATCGAGGCGGGCGAGTCCAACACCATCCCCTCGAAGAACGGCGCGAGGACCATGTCTCCGTCGAGCACGGCTGCTTTCCAGGCGATCGCCGGCCGCTGGTTGCGCGACCAGCGCTCCCAGTAGATGCGCCCCCCGTCGGCGGCGTTCTCCGGGCGGCACGATTCGGGAATCGCCGGCAGCGGCAGACCGTTGGCGGTGGCTTCGTCGAGGAAATCGGCGGCTTCAATGACCTGGGCATCGGTAAGGGCATCGGGCATGTTGGCGTCCTGTCGCAATGACTGATGTGCGGAGCTGTTTCGATCAGGATAAGCATCATGCCCGCTTCGAACGGACGAGCAGTACGCTGCGGGCACGATGGCCGACCAACCTCGACCGTTTGACGAACTCGTCGCGTTCCTCGAATCCCTGGGAACAGCGGAGATC
>DAOUHS010000119.1:0-2689 GCA_034428415.1 Dehalococcoidia bacterium | reverse complement strand
CGAGTACTACCGCTGGACCCAGTGGTGGTTCCTGAAGCTGTATGAGCACGGCCTCGCCTATCGCAGTCAGGCCGACTGCAACTACTGTCCCGGTTGCGCCACGATCCTGGCCAACGAGCAGGTCAACCGCAACGACGACGGCATCGGCGTCTGTGAGCGCTGCGAGTCGATCGTCGAGGCCAAGCAGATGGAACAGTGGATGTTCCGCACGACCGCCTACGCCGACGAGCTGCTCAACTTCGACGGGATCGACTATCCCGAACCAATCAAACTGATGCAGCGCAACTGGATCGGCCGCTCGGAGGGCGCGGAGATTTCGTTTCCCCTGGGTCGAGAGGTCGGAGGAGAGGATCGGATCACCGTCTTCACCACCCGTCCCGACACGCTCTTCGGCTGCACATTTATGGTGCTCGCGCCGGAGCATCCGTTGGTCGCGGAGTTGACCACCGAAGAGTGCCGCGCCGATGTCGAGGCGTACATCGAGCAGGCCCGCCGACAGAACGAGATCGAGCGCCAATCGACGACTCGCGCGAAGACCGGTGTCTTCACCGGCGCGTGCACCAAGCATCCCTTCACCGACGACGACATCCAGATCTGGATCGCCGACTACGTCCTGCTCAGCTACGGCACCGGCGCGGTCATGGGCGTGCCCGCTCACGACGAGCGTGACTTCGCCTTCGCCTCCGAACGAGGCATTCCGATCCCGGTTGTGATCGCTCCGCCCGACTGGGACGGCAACGACCTCGAGGAGGCCTACACCGGTCCCGGCACGATGGTGAACTCAGGCCGCTTCGACGGCACCGACTGGCAGGACGGCAAGCTGGCAGTCGCCGATGCGCTCGATGAGATGGGACTCGGCGGACGCACGGTCTCTTATCGGCTGCGCGACTGGTTGATTTCTCGGCAGCGCTACTGGGGCGCTCCGATCCCGATGGTCTATTGCGAGTCTTGCGGCATCGTCCCCGTCCCTGACGATCAGTTGCCGGTCTTGCTGCCTGACGATGCCGAGTTCCTGCCCACGGGCGCCTCGCCGCTGGAACGGCACGAAGGCTTCGTCAATGCCGAATGCCCCGAATGCGGAGAAGCGGCACGGCGCGAGACCGACACCATGGACACGTTCATGTGCTCGAACTGGTACATGTTCCGCTACGTCGACCCACACAACTACCACGCACCGATCGACCCCGGTCTGGCCAAGCAGTGGCTGCCAATCGACACCTACACCGGCGGCGCCGAGCACGCCGTGATGCACCTCTTCTACGCCCGCTTCTTCGCCAAGGCCGCCCGCGACATGGGCATTCTGGAGATCGACGAACCGTTCGCCCGACTCTTCAATCAGGGCACGATTACCAAAGACGGCAACAAGATGTCGAAGTCGCGCGGCAACGTCGTCAACCCCGACGAGTGGGTCAACCGCTTCGGCGCCGACACGGTCCGCCTCTACCTGATGTTCCTGGGACCGTGGGAAGCCGGTGGCGACTGGGACGACAGCGGCATCTCCGGTCAGTGGCGCTGGCTCAACCGAGTCTGGAATCTCGCGCTGGCCGATGTCGAAACCGGCAGCGGCCAGGCCGAGGCGATTCGCCGAGCGACGCACGCAATGATCGGCAAGGTCTCGCAGGACATCGAGCGTTTCCGATTCAACACGATGATCGCCGCGATGATGGAGTTCACCAACGAACTGCAGAGCATCCGAGACCAGGGCCCGGTCGACTCCGACGCATGGCGAGAGGCAATCGATTCGCTGCTGCTCTGCCTCGCCCCTTCCGCGCCGCATATCACCGAGGAACTGTGGCAGCGGACCGGACATAGCGGATCAGTGCACGAACAGCTCTGGCCCGAGTACGACGAAGCACTGGCCCAGGCTGAGACCGTCACAGTCGTGGTCCAGGTCAACGGCAAGCTACGCGAGAAGCTGGCCCTCGCACCCGGCTCGTCGCAGGACGACGCCGAGTCAGCAGCGCGCGCTTCATTGAGAGTCGCCGATCAGCTAGACGGCAAAACCCTCCGCCGAGTGATCTGGGTGCCGGACAAGCTGCTCAACTTCGTCGCCAACTGATTGAGTCAAAGAGCTCCCCCTCTGGGGGAGCTGTCGCGACGCGACTGAGGGGGCTCGCGGAAACCCTTGCGCCCAGTCGGCAGGTCCCTTCCGCCGTTTCACGGCACCTCCCCCAGAGGAGGAGGTCTAAAGTCGCGTCGTGGGCTTTTGCGCTTGGCGGGAGATATGGTCCAACTCCGACTCCCGGCCTATGAAGGCCCACTCGACCTCCTGCTCGAATTGATCGAGTCTCGCAAGCTCGACATCTCCGAGCTGTCCCTAGCCCAGGTCGCCGACCAGTACCTCGCTCAGGTCGCCTCGATGTCGTCGCCCGACGGCGCGATCAGCTCCGAGCAAGCCGATGCGCTGGCCGCGTTCATCAGCATCGGTGGACGGTTGGTGCTGCTCAAGGCACGCCAACTCTTGCCATCCACTGACGAGTCGTCGGAAGACGAAGAAGCGGCCAACGACGCCCGCGAACTGGTCGAGATGGCTCGGGCTTACAAGCTGTATCGAGACGGCATCCTCCAGCTCGGCCAGCGAGATCGCGAGCAGCTTCGTTCCTATACGCCGATCGCTGCGCCGCCGATCGATCAACCGCTGCCGGTCGGCATGTCGGACAACCTCACGTTGGACGCCCTGGCCCGAATC
>DAOUHS010000118.1:0-3153 GCA_034428415.1 Dehalococcoidia bacterium | reverse complement strand
AGCTTGACCCGCTCCTGGATGGCAGGGGCGATTGGCAGGAGTTGGTCGAGCGAGGCATCGTCGATGGAACGTCTGAGGCGCGCTTCGAGATGCGGGCGCCCACGGCGGAGGAACTCGGACGGCTCAAGGTCGCGGATGTAGCGGGCGTTCATCTCGCGCAGGCGCTCGATGTCGAACATGGCGGAGGCGAGGCCGAGGCCGTCGAGGTCAAAGGCCTCGGTGATCTCGTCGCGGGACATGATCGTGGTGGTCTCATCCTTGGACCAGCCGAGCAGGGCGAGGAAGTTGAGCAGGGCTTCGGGCAGGTAGCCCTCTTCGGCGTACTGACGAATCGAAGTGGCGCCGTGACGCTTGGAGAGCTTGCCTTGGTCGGGACCTCGGATGATGGGGATGTGGACCCAGGCGGGTTCGCGCCAACCGAGCGCGGCGTAGGTCTGGACGTGTCGAGGAGCGGAGGAGAGCCACTCTTCGCCGCGGATGACGTGGGTGATCTCCATGTGATGGTCGTCGACGACTGAGGCGAGGTGGTAGGTGGGGAAGCCGTCGCGCTTGAGCAGGACATGATCGTCGAGGAGCGAGTTCCGGAAGGCGACGTCGCCGCGCAGATAGTCGTTGACGATCGTGTCGCCGTCGTCGGGCATTGCCAGACGCACCACGTGGGGCTCGCCCGCTGAGAGCTGCAGGTCTCGGCAGCGGCGGTCGTAGCCGGGCGGTTGCTTGGCTTTCTGCTGCGATTTGCGCAGGGCGTCCAGTCGCTCGGAGGTGCAGACACAGCGATAGGCCTTGCCCTGGTCAATCAGGCGCTGGGCGGCGTCAACGTACATCGGCAACCGCTCCGACTGCCGATACGGACCGTACGGCCCGCCAACGTCCGGTCCCTCGTCCCAGTCGAGTCCCAGCCAGGTGAGGGCGTCGAGGATGAGCTGTTCGGCGCCTTCGACAGCGCGGGACTGGTCGGTGTCCTCGATCCGGACGATGAACTGTCCACCGAAGCGTCGGGCGAGGAGCCAGTCGAAGAGGGCGGTGCGGATGTTGCCGACGTGAGGCTCACCGGTCGGGGAGGGTCCGTAGCGAACGCGGACGCTCATGAGCAGATCTCCGAGATGAAACGATTAGCGGATGCGTTGGGTGCGCCGGCGTCGATTACGTCTCGACGATCGCGATTGCTGTTTCACATTATCAGCCGATCCCCGCTGCGCTCGGGGAGCCTGCTGGTCGCCAAGCAGCAACTCACCCTCGCGCAACTGACTGAGCAAACTGCGGAAATCGGCCGGCGGCTCGGCTTCGAGCGTGAGCAGATCATCGGTCGCCGGGTGGCGAATCGTGAGTTGCTTCGCATGCAGCGCCTGTCGCTCGATCAACGGCGTCCGCAGGCCGTACATCGTGTCGCCGGCGATCGGATGTCCAACAGCCGCCAGATGGACACGGATCTGATGCGTCCGACCTGTAATCAGCCGGCATTCCAGCAACGCCGCGTCTGAGAATCGCTCAATCGTCTCATAACCGGTCTGAGGTGGGCGCGCACGGTCAAGGATCGCCATGCGCCGAGGATCCGCCGGATCGCGACCGATGGGTGCGTCTATCAGCCCGGCCGGAGGGTCGGGCGCGCCGACCGTGACGGCCAGATAGCGCTTGTCGATCGTGCGCTCGCGCAACTGGTCGCGAAGCGAGCGAAGCGCTTCAGCGTTCTTGGCCACCATCAGCAACCCGGTCGTGTCGCGGTCCAGCCGATGCACGAGGCCTGGTCGCTGCGGATCGGACTCAGGATCGTCGTTGGCGATCGTCGCCACTTCCGGCCAACGATGAAGGATCGCGCCAATCAGCGTCGGTTGGGTTTCGCCCGGCGCCGGATGGACGGTGAGCTTGGCCTGCTTGTCGATCACGGCCAGATGCTCGTCCTCGTAGACGACCGAGAGCTCAATCTCCGCTGCGTCCTCGACCGGGCTGGACTCGCGTGGAAAGATCGCGACCAGCTCGCCGATGCGCAGCTTGTAAGCAGGGCGCTCGAGCGAACCGTCAAGTCGAACAAGTCCGTCGTTGATCAAGTGCCGGGCCTGGTTCCGAGAAGCGCCGTCCAGTCGTCGAGCCAGGAATTGGTCGAGCCGTTCCCCATCCTGGTCGGCCATCAGCTCCAGCGCCGGGGTCGTTGATTCGCTCATGGAGATCTTGGATTGCGTTTGATCAGGTCGCTGAACAATAGGGCAATTACGATCGCCGCCACGCCGACATTGATCGCCGCATCTGCCACGTTGAACGCGGGGAAGTGGATGAAGTCGATGAAATCGGTCACATGTCCCTGATAGATCCGATCGAGCAAGTTGCCGATCGCCCCGCCCAGGATCAGCGCCAGCCCGCTGCGAATCAACCAGTGGTCCATCGGCGGGAAAAAGTAGTAGATCGCCACGACCCCGATCGCGACCACAGCCGAAACGGCCAGCACCGTGTTCTGTCCGCCGAAGATGCCGAACGCGCCGCCGTCGTTGGCGATGTGCGAGAAAGCGAAGAACTCCGCCAACCATTCGCGGTCGCCCAGTTCCAGAGTCTCGCGCAGAATCACCTTGGTGATCTGGTCGAAGATGATCACGAGCGCCGCCAGCACGATGAAGCGGCGGTGTGGTCGGTGGCGTCGGGGCTGTGTGGCAATCGGTTCAGGCGTCGGTTCGCTCTGAATCTCTGGGATCAGATCGGCCATGCATCGAGATTACACTCGCCGACCAGGGATTCGGATAATCTGAGTGTGTTGTGCGTTGATCGGGGAGCAGGCTTGTGAGCGAGATTCTTGCTGGAGTGCCGTTTTCGGAGTTGCAGCGTCGGCGTAAGGAAACCGGGCATCATCGACTGCCACCGGGTCAGCGCCTGATTCGCGAGTGGCCCGTCCTGACTTACGGCGGCACGCCCATGGTCGAGACCAAGGACTGGAATCTCCAGGTCTGGGGCGAGGTCGAACAGGAGCGGATTCTCTCCTACGAGCAGTTCGCCGAGATCGGCGTCTCAGAGAAGAAGAACGACATCCACTGCGTCACGCACTGGTCCCGCTACGACAACACCTGGGACGGTGTGTTGCTCGCCGACCTGTTCGAAGCCCTCGGCGTCAAAGACTCAGCCACCCACGTTATGTTCCACTGCTACGGCGGGTACACCAGCAACGTGCCC
>DAOUHS010000117.1:0-6630 GCA_034428415.1 Dehalococcoidia bacterium | reverse complement strand
GCCCCGACCGTCGCAGTGCGCATGTCGGACCGGCGTGCCAGCGGCGCGAACTTGCCCCCGCCCGAGCCGATCACGACTCCGGCGATCTCCTGCTCGAGCGCATGGTCCCGCGCGATCACCTGCGCCGCCCGCGCGCCCCACGCGTGGCCAACGACGATCAGCGAACCGACGCGCTGAGGTTCGACAAGTTGCAAGACGGCCCGGCCCAACTCCTCAAACGAGTACGGCTCGTCCGGCGGCGGACTGCGGCCGACGCCCGGCGCGTCGAAGCGGACCACCCGGCCGAGCTGCAGCAGGCCAGGAACGACGTAGTCCCAAGTCTGCAGGCTCTGACCCGCGCCATTGAGCAACAGAAACGTCCGCTCGCCGTCGCCTTCGACCAGCATCTGGATGGACGCCGGGTCGATGCTCACCAATCACCTCCTGCCCCAATCATCGCCGAACCGACCGGCGAGCGTCGGGCGTTGCCGACCAACCCCGCGCGGACTAGCCTCAACCGAGCCGGAGCGAAGGAGCGAGCAATGTCCAACCAAGCACAACCTCAGCACGAGGCGATCGTCATCGGCGCCGGCGTCGCCGGCATCTACCAGACCTACAAGCTGCAGGAGCTCGGCATCGACGCGACGGTGCTCGAAGCCGCCGAGGGTCCCGGCGGCACCTGGTACTGGAATCGCTACCCCGGCGCCCGCTTCGACTCGGAGAGCTACACCTACGGCTACTCGTTCTCGAAGGAACTGCTCGACGAGTGGGACTGGAGCGAGCACTTCGCCGGCCAGCCCGAGACGCTGCGCTACCTCAATCACGTCGTCGACAAGTTCGACCTGCGCCAACACATGCAGTTCGGCTGCAAGGTGCGGGACGCCTCGTTCGACGAGGACACCTGTCTCTGGACAGTCCGCCTCGAGGACGGCCGCGAACTCACCTGCCGCTACCTGCTGACCGCGATCGGCATGCTCTCGGCCGCCACGATGCCACGCATTGAGGGCGTCGACAGCTTCGAGGGCGACGCCTGGCACACCTACTACTGGCCCCACGAGTCCGTCGATCTGACCGGCAAGCGGGTCGCCGTGATCGGCACCGGCGCGACCGGCGTCCAGGTGATCGCCGAAATCGCCGACAAGGTCGGTGAACTGACCGTCTTCCAGCGCCGCCCAAACTGGTGCGCGCCGTTGCACAACGGGCGCATCGACGATGCGACGCAGGCCGAGATCCATGCCACCTACGACGAGATCTTCGAGCTCTGCCGCCAGACCCCGGGCGGCTTCATCCACGCGCCCGACCAACGCAAGTTCCGCGACGTGCCCGAGGAAGAGCGACTGGCGCTCTGGCAGAAGTTGTACGAGACGCCCGGGTTCAGCAAGTGGATGAGCAACTTCATCGATGTCGGCATCGACCCCGAGGCCAACGCCGGCTACTCCGAGTTCATCGCCAACAAGATCCGCGAGCGGGTCCACGATCCGCTGACCGCCGAGAAGCTGATTCCCAAGGACCACGGCTTCGGTACCCGCCGGGTGCCGCTGGAGACGCGCTACTACGAGGCCTACAACCGCGACAACGTGGACCTGATTGACATCAACGAGACGCCGATCGAGCGAATCACGCCGAAGGGCATCCGCACCTCGTACCGGGAGTTTGAGTTCGACCTGATCATCTATGCAACCGGCTTCGACGCGATCACCGGCGCATTCGACCGGATCAACTTCAGCGGCTCGGGCGGTCGGCCCCTGCGCGACAAGTGGGCCGAGAGCCCGGACACATTCCTGGGCATGCAGACCTCCGGCTTCCCCAACCTGCTCATGCTCAGCGGACCGCAGGGCGGCTCGGTCTCGACCAACTACCCGCGCGGCATCGAGACTGCGGTCGACTGGATTTCGGACCTCCTCGGCTACATGCGCGACCATGGCTACCGAAGGGTGGAGGCACAGGCCGAGGCTGAGCAGGAGTGGCGGCAGCACGTTCAGGAGATGTACCAGTTCCAGCTAATGAGCAAGATCAAGAGCTGGTTCACGGGCTACAACTCCAACGTAGACGGCCACGGCAAGCAGGACCACCAGCGCTACATGATCTACCCCGGCGGCGCGCCGCGTTACCGCGAGCGTCTGGCCGAGGTCGCCGCGAACGGCTATGAAGGCTTCAGCCTCTCCTAGTAGATGCCGGGCACGATTCGATAGGGGACGCGCTCCTGATACTCGGCCCACTTCTCGGGGCCGTACTTTTCGGCGCAGGCTCTGTCGTCTTCGATCTGACGCCAGGTGAACATCGTCACCACAAAGATCATGTAACTCCAGGCCCAAGGGTTGCCGAAGTGACCGAAGCACAGCGCGATCGACAGCCCGAACAGACCCTCGCCGAAGTAGTTGAAGTGCCGCGCCGCGCCCCAGAAGCCGCTGCACAGGATCTTGCGCTCACCTGCCACGATGTACTGCGGCTCGATCAAGCCCAGAAACTTGCGCTCCGGCCATCGTTTGAACGTGTACTTCTGCAGGTTCGCCCCACGCGAGATCGTCCAACCGATCAGAAACACCGCACCCGCGCCCGCCACCAGCGCGTACGACGCGACCGTCGAGAATCCGGGGTCCGGCTGCGCGGCCATCGCCCACAACGGCAAGATGAACAACCAGCCGTAGACCACCAGACCACCCCAGAACAGCTTGAACCCGGTGTTCTCATGGATCAGGTCGTAGGTGTACAGCTGCACCCGCTCGAAGATGAAGTAGTCGGCGATGTAGAACGTGTATATCCCCGCGTACAGGAACACGCCCAGATTCGCGTCGGCGAAATTCTCGTGGTGCCAGACCGCACCCGACAGCGCATTGAGCGACAGCATCGCACCGCCCACGACGTAAAACCACATCTTCACGTCGATCCGTTCGTTGAAGAACGAATACTCCTGCGTCCGACCGAGGTAGAACGCATTGATCGGATTCTTCACCTCGCGGTTCGACGATGTGAGCATCGCGATCAGCGATAAGATGGTCGCGAAGACCGTGCCCCCGAACACCGCCCAGATCGACGCCCGGTAGAACCAGTCGCGGGGCATCCCCGTCACCTCGGTCGCCCAGATGATCACCGCAATCACATAGACCAGCAGCCCGTTCAGCTTGTAGTTGCGCGGCTCGCCCGTCTCTGGATTCGTGACGTATCCCGTGACCTTGCGGCCGGGCAAGATCAGTTGCACCAGAAAGAACGCGGCAAAGATCACCAGCGGCGTGAAGAACGCGAGGATCTTCTCTGTCGCTGTGAGATCGAACAGATGCTCAAGACCAAGCGATTCAATCATGACCGACTGCCCCTTCCTCCGGTGATAGGGATATTGTCGCGGATTGAGAATCTCGATAGGGCCTCCAGGCGACCGTGGACAGTGTCGCGCGCGACGATCGGCTGCTGGCGAGGTTTACCGTATTGGCATGCTCCGCCAGGCCCTGGTCCGATTTGATCCTCGCCAGGACCGTGCCCGACGGCGGGTGCTGCTGTTTGTGCGACCGGTGCAGGAGTTTGTGCAGACCGAGAGCGCAAGCTCGGTCCTGCTGATCGCGGCGGCCGCGGCGGCGCTGATCTGGGCCAACTCTCCCTGGCACCACGAGTACGAGCGATTGCTGGGGGCCAACCTGGGCATCGACCTGGCCTTCTGGGCTGTGGAGGGCACGCTCCACTTCTGGATCAACGAAGTGGCGATGGTGCTCTTCTTCTTCGTGATCGGGCTCGAGATCAAGCGCGAGATCACGATCGGCGAGCTCTCTAATCCTCGGGTGATGGCGGCGCCAGTCGCGGGGGCGATCGGGGGGATGTTGCTGCCGCTGGGGCTGTTTCTGCTGATCGCGCAGGGAGCGGAGGCTCGACAGGGTTGGGCGATCCCGATGGCGACGGATGTGGCGTTCGCGCTGGGCATCGCTACGCTGTTCGCCTCGCGCGTGCCGCTGGGTCTGCGGGCGATGCTGTTGACGTTCGTGATCGTCGACGACATCGGCACGGTCTTCGTGATTGCGGTCTTCTATTCGAGCGACCTGCAGGCCTTCCAGCTCGTGCTGACTTGCGTGCTGGTGGGCGCGATGATGGCGCTCTACCGAATGGGCGTGCGCAACATGATCGTGTTCGCCGTCGTCGGGATCGTCGCCTGGGGCGCGATCCTCGATTCGGGCGTGCATCCGACGACTCTGGGGGCGGTGCTGGGATTCCTGACGCCCTGGCGGCCGCCGGTGTCGCTGGACGGATTCGTGCGGACGGCTCGGCGGTTGCTGGATCGCTTCAGTACGGGCGGCCGAGCGCCGGAGAGCCAGCTCGGGCACGACCAGGTGGTTGAAGCGCTGATCGGTCTGAGCGACCTGAGCAGCAACGCGGTGCCGCATGTCGACCGGCTGGAACATCATCTGCATCCCTGGGTGGCGTACTTCGTGATCCCGGCGTTTGCGCTGGCGAACGCGGGGGTTCGCTTCGACGCGGGCGGGGTGAGCGAGGCGTTTGCCAGCAGCGTGACCTGGGGGGTGATCGTCGGTCTGGTGGTGGGCAAGCCGGTGGGACTTCTGGCCGCGACCTGGCTGGCGGTCAAGCTCGGCGCCGTGCGACCGGCCGGCGTGACCTGGCAAGGCGTGTTCGCGATCGGCCTGGTGGCGGGGATCGGGTTCACGATCGCACTGTTTGTCGCCGACCTCGCCTACGCGGACGAGGAGCTGCTGCGGCACAGCAAGATCGGCATCCTGGCCGCCTTCGCGATCGCCGGCCCGTTCGGTTTCGCCGCCTTCTTGCTGCTGCCGAAGGCGGTTCGACGCGTTCGTCCGATGCTGTTGGAGCACTAGCGCATTGGGTTGGTCGGGAGCGGGAGCGACGGCGTAGCCTATCGGCATGCCAGCTGATCCTGCTGATCACCCGATCGTCGAGACGGCCAAGTCGCTGCAGTCCCTGATTGCAGCCTGTGCGGATGAGACCGAGGCGAATGGCAAGCCGCCAGACCATCTGATCGAGGCCTTCACCGACGCCGGGTTGTACCGGATGTTCATTCCGGCAGCGGCGGGCGGTGAGGAGGCGCCGCCGCTGGTGGCGTTCCATGCCGTGGAGGCGCTGTCCGAGGCGGATCCGTCCTCGGGCTGGGTGGTGATGCTGGCGACCGAGCTCTCGCTGGCGACGGGGCTGCTGCGAACCGAGGATCTGCGGGAGATGATTGGCTCGGATGCGCCGGGCGGTCCGCGCTGCCGGATTGCGGGATCGGCGCGGCCGACGAACTGGGGCAAGCGTGCCGAGGGCGGCTGGATCATCAACGGGGTCGCGACCTACGCGAGCGGGATTGACCATGCCACGCTGGTGGTGGCGACGTTCCGCGACGTGGACCAGCCGTCGGACGCGTACATGTCGTTCCTGGACCCGGAGCAGGGCACGATTTTGCGGACGTGGGACACGATGGGCCTGCGCGGAACGGGGTCGCATGACTATGAGAGCGCGGACGTGTTTGCGCGGGACGAGCGGACGGTGAAGGTCGGTTCGCGGGCGGTTGCGCCGGGACCGAACTGGCGGATTCCGGACAGCGGGATTGCGAGCTGGCTGCAGAACGGGGGGCAGGCGCTGGGCGCCGCGCAGGGGGCGATCAACGAGGTGGTGCGGCAGGCCAAGCTGGTGGCGAGTAAGAGCGATTCGCGGCCGCTGGCCGAGCGTGAGCACTTTCGTGTGGCGCTGGGCCGGGCGCAGGCGCGCGTCGGGTCGGCCCGCTCGTATGTGCGCGAGCAGGGCGGGATTGCCTGGCAATCGGTGCTGGACGGGGCGCCCGACCGCGACGCGGCGGCGCTCTGGCGGCTGGCCAACGTGAACGCGGTGCACGCCGCGACGGAGGCGGTGGAGATGCTGTTCCCGGCGGCGGGGACGAACGCGATTCACCGGCGCTGGACGCTGGAGCGGCGCTTCCGCGACCTACAGGTGGCGCGCCGGCACAACGCCGGTCTGGATTTCAACTGGGACGCGGGCACGCGGCGGATGCTCGACCTGCCGCCGCTGACGCGGGGCGCGGCGATTCCGGATCGGGATCGCTATCAGGGCGAGGCGAAGTAGGCGTCGTTGCGTGAACGAGCGCCATCGCCCTGATTACCTCCGGAACGGGCTTCGGAGATCGGCGGTTAGCCGGCGGCTTCGGCGTAGATGGGGGTTGGGTCTTCTGGTTGGTCGGCTCCTGCGCTGGTGAATTGGTCGAGGAAGTCGAGGATTTGCCGCTCCGACCGGCCTTTGAGCTGGGGGAAGATGTGGACGGCCTCGTTGAGCACGTCTTGCATCGTGGGCGATGCGGCGGGTTGAGCGGGTTCGGGGGGAATTGTTTCCTGTTCGGCCTCGGCCGGGACGATCTCCCGCTCTGGACTGGAGATCGTCTCTTCGGGGTGAGTGGTGTTGAGTGATTCCGGGGTGTGGTTTGTCAGGTTTTGCGAGGTCGGGGTCTCGAGGGCGGCCTCGTCCTGCTCGAGGAGCTCGGGCAGGTCGGGCTCGTCGACGCGCTGTTCGGCGCGGTGTTGGACCTCGCGGACGGTGCGGCGGATCTCGCGGGCCAGGGCGGTGAGTTGGGTCTCCCGGGCGTCGTGGGCGCGGAGGTAGTCGACCGGCGCGAGCAGGTGAGCGTTGTCTTTGACCCGGTCGTGCTGGAGCGCGCGCGTGAGCCGG
>DAOUHS010000116.1:0-20040 GCA_034428415.1 Dehalococcoidia bacterium | reverse complement strand
TTGCCCTCCCTGGGACATGTCGGCTTCGACGAGCTACACGCTGCGTACCTGGAGCAGGCGCGTGGCTTACTCGACAGTGACGTTGACGCGCTGTTAGTTGAGACGGTGTACGACCTGCTGCAGGGCAAGGCGGCAATCCTCGCGTGCAAAGACGCACTGGCAGAATTCAAGAGCGAGACGCCGCTGTTCGCGACCGTGACCATCGAGACGACCGGTCAAATGCTGGTCGGCAGCGAGATTGGCGCGGCGCTGACCGCCCTGGCGCCGCTCGGCCTCGACGGGATCGGTCTGAACTGCGCGACCGGTCCCGACCTGATGCACGAGCCGTTGCGGTACCTCTCGGGCAATGCCGAGAAGACATTGCTCTGTTCGCCAAACGCGGGCCTACCACGAACCGAGGACGGGCAGATGGTCTACGACCTCCAGCCGTCCGAGTTGGCCGATGCGCACCGCACATTCGTCTCCGAGTACGGCGTGGGGATTGTCGGAGGATGCTGCGGCACGACGCCCGAGCACGTCCGCGCCATGCGCGAAGCCATGAACGGCATGCAAGCAGTCAAACGGACTCCGCAGCCGGAAGCATCGGCCGCTTCGCTGTTTGTTTCGACGCCATATCGGCAAGACGCCTCGTTTCTGATCGTCGGCGAACGCGCCAACGCCAACGGATCGCGACGATTCAAGCGGCTGTTGCAGAACGAGGAATGGGAGCAGATGGCCAATGTCATCCGCGACCAGGCGGCCGAGGGCGCGCATATCGCCGATGTCTGCGTCGATTTTGTTGGACGCGATGGGACGCCCGACATGGCGGAACTTGTGTCGCGCGCCCGTGGACTATCGACGCTGCCGCTGATGCTTGACTCAACCGAGCCACAGGTGCTGGAAGCCGGGCTGAAGCAGTTGGGTGGCAAGGCGCTGGTCAACTCGATCAACCTCGAAGACGGCGGCAAGCGGCTCGACCAGACCCTCTCCTCCGCGATCCGCTTTGGCGCGGGTGTTGTGGCACTGGTGATCGATGAAGAGGGACAGGCGAGAACCTGTGATCGCAAGCTGGAGATCACGCGGAGGCTGTACCGGATCGCAACCGAGGACTACGGCCTCGCTCCCGAAGACCTGTTTTTCGACGCGCTCACGTTGCCGGTCAGCACCGGTCAGGAGGACTTGCGCAAGGACGGACTGGAGACGCTGAACGCGGTTGAGGCGATCTCTCGGGAGTTTCCACGGGTCCAGACAATCCTTGGAATCTCCAACATCTCATTTGGCCTCAATCCCGCTGCGCGTCAGGTGTTGAACTCCGTCTTCTTGCATGATGCAGTCGAGCGCGGGCTGAAGGCGGCGATTGTTCACGCAGCGCAGATTTTGCCGATCAATCGAATCCCTGACCAACAGCTCGCCGCGGCACGGCGATTGATCTTCGATGACTGGATCGAGGGCGCTGACGGTCCCGTCGATCCGCTGCAAGCGTTCATGGCCCTGTTCGAGGATCTGCAGGCGGCGACGCAGCAGCGTGAGAGTCTGTCGGACTTGCCGCTGGAAGAGCGATTGCACCGGCGCATCGTCGACGGCCAACGTGAGGGACTGGAGGGCGATCTCGACGAGGCGCTGGTCAAGCGCGAGGCGATCCCGATCATCAACGACCTGCTCCTGCCCGCCATGCAGGAGGTCGGCGACTTGTTTGGGGCGGGCGACATGCAACTGCCATTCGTGCTGCAATCGGCCGAGACCATGAAGAAAGCGGTCGCCCATCTCGAGCCGCACATGGACAAGTTGGAAGCGACGAGCAAGGGCTCGATCGTACTTGCAACAGTCCGCGGCGACGTCCATGACATCGGTAAGAACCTGGTTGAGATCATTCTCTCCAACAATGGCTTCACGACCATCAATCTCGGAATCAAACAGCCGATCGCAAACATCATTGAGGCGGCGATCGAGCACAATGCCGACGCGATCGGTCTCTCAGGGCTGCTGGTCAAATCGACGCTGGTGATGAAGGAAGACCTGGAGGAATTGAATCGCAGGGAGCTGGCGGACCGATGGCCAGTCCTTCTGGGCGGCGCGGCGCTGACGCGGAGGTACGTTGAGTGGGACTTGCGCAACACATTCCACGGCGATGTGTTTTACGGCTCGGATGCGTTCGACGGTCTGCGAATCATGAACTCGCTCAGCGATGGGGTTGAACTCGATGCGCAGCCAGTTGAGCCGGTTGCTACCCCTGCTAAAGGCGGGTCAGCTCCGACCGCAACCGCCGTGCGGTCAAGGCTTGTGCAGACTCAGACGGTTCCCGTCGCTCCGTTTCTTGGAACTCGGGTCATCCGTGGACTCCCTCTGACTGATGTCTTTCCTTACCTAAACCGGACGGCGCTGTTGCGCGGTCAGTGGGGATTCAAGGGTCGCGACTCCGAGACAGCCGCTCGGGCGGAACTCGCATTGTCCGAGATTCAGCAACAGGCTCTGCGCGATGGGATCCTTGAACCTGCAGTCGTCTACGGGTACTTCCCTGCCCAGTCCGACGGCGATGACCTGATCGTGTACGAGTCTCAGGACTCTCGAGCTGTAACAGTTCGCTTCAGCTTCCCGCGACAGCAGGGCAAGCAGGGACGCTGCCTGGCCGACTACTTCCGCTCCGTCGACTCCGGTGAAATGGACGTGATCGGATTTCACGTCGTGACCATGGGCTCGCGCGTCGGCGAATACGCGCAAGAGCTCTATGCCGAAGACCGTTACCAGGACTACCTCTACTGGCACGGATTCGGCGTCGAGATCGCTGAGGCCTTGGCCGAGTACTGGCACCAGCGGATCCGCCAGGAACTGAAGATTGACGGCTTCGACGGCGCGACACCTGAGGAACTGATCAAGACCAACTACCAGGGTGCGCGCTACTCATTCGGCTATCCCGCATGTCCGAACCTCGAAGACCAGGCGTTGCTTTGGCAATTGCTCGAACCCGAGCGGATCGGCGTCAGCCTCAGCGATGAATTCCAGATGCATCCCGAGCAGTCAACCTCAGCGTTGATCGTGCACCATCCCGAAGCCCGCTACTTCAGCATCTAAGCAGTGCCTAGACGTCGATGGCGGTAGGCTGCGTTCGGTTGAAGATGCATCAAGGGTGAAGACGAACGCGCATGGCTGATCTCTTTCGACCGCGATGGCGCGAAGGCGACGACCCGTTTCGCAGGATCGTCGTGCAGACCACGTTGCGGTTCATGGAAATCGAGGCAGCTGGCGGCATCGTATTGGTCATAGCCGCCGCGGTCGCGTTGATTTGGGCCAATCTCGACATCCACTCCTACGACTCGTTCTGGCACTCGCACATCACGCTCGACCTGGCAATCTGGTCGTTCGACCAGTCGTTACAGCACGTGGTCAACGACGTGCTCATGGTGGTGTTCTTCCTGGTGGTAGGCGCCGAAATCAAGCGCGAACTCACGCACGGCGAGTTGCGCGACCCACGCCAGGCCGCACTGCCGATCTTCGCCGCTATGGGCGGCATGATTGTGCCGGCAGGGGTCTACGTGATTCTCAATGCCGGCGGCGAGGGCAGCTCCGGCTGGGGCATTCCAGTTGCCACCGACATCGCGTTCGCGCTGGGTGTGCTGGCCCTGGTAGGCCGAGGTGTGCCCGTCCAACTCAAGGTGTTCCTGCTCACGCTCGCAGTCGCTGACGATGTCGGGGGCATCTTGATCATCGCAATCTTCTACTCCGAGTCGATCCAGGTCGAGTGGATCGCCGGGATGTTCGGCGCGGTCGCCTTCTTGTTGTTGCTCAAGCAGATGGGCTTCCGTCACGTTGGCATCCATGTGTTTGGCGGCGTGTTCCTCTGGTTGACCCTCTGGGAGGCCGGCGTGCACGCGACGCTTGCCGGAGTCATACTCGGGCTGATCGTTCCGGCGGATGCGCTTTATGACGACAAGGGCATCACCCGCCGGATTGACTATCTGCTTCAACGCCTGAGATATGTCCAGGAGGACCCCGACCCCGGGGTCCGTGAGCATGATTCTCATGAAGCGCTGCGCAATATCGAGCACGTTGCCCGCGAAGGTGTGAGCCCGCTTGAGCGACTGGAGGAAGGGATCGCGCCGATTTCGGCGTTCATCGTGGTGCCTCTCTTCGCCCTGGCCAACGCGGGCATTCACATCACCGGCGACAGCATCGACGCGGCACTCGGCTCCAACATCGCCTGGGGCATTTTCCTGGGTCTGCTGATAGGTAAGTTCGTGGGTATTGTGGCGGCGTCGGCGCTCGCGGTCCGGCTCGGGATCGCCTTCAAGCCCCAGCAGTTGCGCTGGTCGCATCTCGGCGGCGCGGCGCTGCTAGCCGGGATCGGATTCACCGTCGCCATCTTCATCGCCAACCTCAGCTTTGAGGCGGGCCAGACCGAATTGCTCGAGGGTGCGAAGATCGGGATCTTCGCGGCTTCGATTGTCGCTGCTGTGCTCGGATTCGCGGTGCTGCGTGCGGTGAGACCGAGCATTTGACGTTTCTTGCCTGCTCGCTGGTGCGTTACACTTTGCACGGCTATCCGCCATGCGGACCACCGTGCCGCAGCGCGGCGATGGCGCTGTTCTACTGATCGCGAGTGAGCGCCGGACGGCGCTGATTTTGAGGAGGCGGACTACGTGCAAGCGGTGAAATATGCCCGCGCCGAGAGCGTGGAAGAGGCAGTCAGCCTCCTGCAGGACGGCGGCGATGGCGCGCGTCCACTGGCCGGCGGTACTGACGTGATCGTCCAGGCGAGAGAACGAACGCGGGAGATCGACCTGTTCGTTGACATCAAGCACATTCCCGAGTTGATTGGCATCGAACACGGCGCAGATGGCAACTTGACCATCGGCGCCGCGACGCCGTGCTACGAAATCTATGGGGACGACACGATCGCGGAGAACTTCCCCATACTGGTGGACTCGTGCTCGCTGATCGGCGGGACGGCGATCCAGGGCCGGGCCTCGCTCGGCGGCAACCTGTGCAACTCGTCCCCCGCAGCTGATGGCATCCCGTCCCTGATCGTCCTCGAGGGCGAGGTTGAAATCGCCGGCCCGAATGGGCGTCGCACCGTCGCCGTTGAGGACTTTTGCACCGGGCCCGGACAGAACGTTCTGCGCGACGGTGAGTTCGTGGTCAAGCTCTACTTCCCGGCTCCGGGCGAGGGATCAGGTGCACGCTTCCTGCGATTCATCCCACGCAACGAGATGGATATCGCCGTGGCCAATGCGGCCTCGGCCGTTCGTCTCGACAGCGATGGCAATGTGACCTGGGCGCGGGTATCGGTTGGGGCGATTGCGCCGACGCCGCTGCTCGTCAACGGGGCCGCTGATGCAATCGTCGGTCGGCCGCTGAGCGAAGAGACCATCGCCGCTGCGGCGGCCGCTTCCAGCGCCGCCGCCAATCCCATCACGGACATGCGGGGCAGCATCCGTCAGCGAATTCACCTTGCTGGAGTGCTTACCGAACGAACCATCCGGCAGGCCGCCGAGCGCGCCGGCTGATCGAGCTCGATTGAATCAACGACAAAGGACAGGTATCGCATGGCAACCGAACACATCGTCGTCAACTGCACGATCAACGGGGAACAGCAGGTGTTTTTGGCCAATGAGCGGGACTCGCTGCTCGAAGCGCTGCGCGACCGGATCGGACTGACCGGCGCCAAAGAGGGCTGCAACAACGGCAACTGCGGCGCCTGCTGCGTCAACATGGACGGACGGATCGTCAATAGCTGCCTGGTGATGGCGGCCGAGGTTGAGGGCGCGGACATTCGCACGGTTGAGGGACTGGCCGAGGGCGACCAGCTCTCGCCGTTGCAAAACGCGTTCCTCGAGCAGGCCGCGCTGCAATGCGGCATCTGCACGCCTGGCTTCCTCGTTGCGGCCGAGGCGCTGCTGGAGCAGAACCCCGAGCCAAGCGAGCACGAGATTCGTTACTGGCTGGCCGGCAACCTCTGCCGATGCACCGGCTACGACAAGATCATCAAAGCCGTTCAGCAAGCTGCTGGACAGAGCGTCGTCTAAGCACACGCCTCACGCCGACCGAAAGGACATTTGTCATGGTCACCGCTCAGTCGAGAGAAACCGAGAAGTACAACGTCATTGGGACTCGTCCTATTCGCCACGACGGCGTCGACAAAGTCACCGGCGCGGCGCAATACGGCGCTGATCTGAACTTGCCGGGGATGCTCGCCGGCCGAGTCCTGCGCAGCCCCCATGCGCACGCGCGCATCGTCGGCATCGACACTTCGAAGGCGGAAGAGCTTCCCGGCGTCCAGGCCGTGATCACTAACGCCGACTTCCCGCGCGCGGGCGACGTGGATATCGACACAGGCGAAGGCACCGCCAACCTCAAGTGGGTACTGGATAACGTGATCGCTTCGGACAAGGTGCTCTACAAGGGACACGCAGTTGCTGCCGTCGCCGCCACCGACCATCACATCGCCGAGGACGCGCTCGATCTGATCGAAGTCGAGTACGACCTGCTGACGCCGGTCTTGGATGTCCGCGACGCAATGGTGGACGGCTCGCCGCTCCTACACGACGGTCTGCAAACGGCTGAAATGGACGGCTCGAAGAGCGACAGCCCCAGCAACACCGCTTCACACCTGCAGTTCACGAAGGGCGACCTCGATGCCGGCTTCGCTGAGGCCGATGTGGTCCTCGAGCGTGAGTTCGAAACCTCAATGGCCCATCAGGGATACATCGAGCCGCACAATGGCACTGCCTACTACCGGGCCGATGGCACACTCGATGTCTGGACCTCAACGCAGGGCGCGTTCGTCGTTCGCGACTCGGTCGCACCGCTCCTGCAGCTTTCGCCGTCGCAAGTGAAGGTCACTCCGATGGAGATCGGCGGCGGCTTCGGGGGCAAGATTCCAATCTACCTGGAGCCGCTGGCGGCCTTACTATCGCAGAAGACTGGCCGCCCGGTGAAGCTAACCATGAACCGCGAGGAAGTCCTGCTCGCGACCGGCCCGACCTCCGGTACCTACATGCGCGTGCGGATGGGCGCGAAGCGTGACGGAACGATCACCGCCGCAGACGTGCACCTAGCCTTCGAGGCCGGTGCCTACCCCGGCTCGCCGGTCGGCGCAGGCGCGATGTGCGCTCTGGCTCCCTACGATATTCCCAACCAGCGAATCGACGGCTACGACGTGGTCGTCAACAAGCCCAAGACCGCTGCCTATCGCGCGCCCGGCGCACCTCAGTCCGAGTTTGCAACCGAGTCGGTGTTGAATGAACTGGCCGAAGAGCTCGGCCTCGACCCGCTTGAGATGAGGCTGCAAAACGCCTGCGTCGAAGGCGCGCAGCGCGCTGACGGCTTCACCTACGGCGTGATCGGCAACGTCGAATGCCTGCAGGCGGCGCAGGAATCTCCACACTGGCAGTCGGAGCTCGAGGGACCGAACCGCGGTCGCGGCATTGCCCAGGGCTTCTGGTTCAACATCGGTTTCGAATCCTCGGCATACGCCCAGGTCAACGGTGACGGTACCGTGCCCCTGGTGCTTGGTTCGACAGATATCGGCGGCACGCGCGCCTCGATCGCCATGCAGCTCGCAGAAACGCTCGGCATTTCTGCAGAGGATGTCCACCCTCATGTCGTCGACACCAACTCGGTCGGTTACACGCAAGTCACCGGCGGTAGCCGTACGACGTTCGCCGGCGGCTGGGCCGCCTACGAGACCGCAATGGACATCCGCCGTCAGATGGAGGAACGCGCCGCCCAGATCTGGGAGTGCGATGCGGCCGAAGTCAGCTATGGCGACGATGCCGTCATTCGCGGCCCCAAGGACGAAGACGGCAACGACCAGCAATTCACGTTCAAGGAGCTCGCAGGTCAGTTGGTCACTTCTGGCGGTCACATTGTCGGTCGCGCGGACGTGAATAAGACCTCTTCGGGTCCCGCATTCGCTACTCACATCGTTGATGTCGAGGTTGACCCTGACACGGGCAAGGTCGACATCCTTCGCTACACGGCCGTCCAGGACGCCGGCACGGCGATTCATCCCGCGTACGTGGAAGGACAGATGCAGGGCGGGGTCGCGCAAGGCGTCGGCATGGCGCTGAACGAGGAGTACTACTACGACGAGTCCGGCGACCTGAAGAACGCCAGCCTGCTCGACTACCGCATGCCGACGGCCCTCGACCTGCCGATGATCGAGACGGACATCGTCGAGGTCCCAAACCCGGGTCACCCGTACGGCGTCCGCGGGGTCGGCGAAGTGCCGATTATTCCGCCGGCACCGGCCGTGCGAGCCGCGATCGCCAACGCGATCGGCGTGCACATGAGTGAACTGCCAATGTCGCCGCGCGCGATCCTCGAAGCGACGCTGCCCTCCGAGGACTAGCTTCAGCTACGCTCCTTCTCTGTTTGGAGGGGCTGCCGAAGGCTAAGGGGGGCGATCTGATGGTCACCGTCCTGATCCCTCAGCCGCTCAGGACCCTCACCGAGGGTGAGCCGGTCCTGACGGCCGAGGGGCATAACATCCGCGCCGTCATCGAGAATCTCGCCCCGCGCTACCCTCAACTCGCCGCCCGCCTCGTCAACGAAGGCAAGATCGGCCGAGGCATTTCGCTGGCGGTGAATGGAGATGTCGTCTCTACGGGCCTAATCACGAGGGTGCCAGAGGGTGCGGAGATCGCAATCGTGCCGCAGATCAGCGGGGGCTAAAGGAGGCGGATTTGTCGTCCAGTCGTGATGTTGGCAAGAGGGATGAAGTCTGGAAACGGCAACTGGAGGCCCACATTCAGCGCGTACGAAGACGCCAAGAAGTCCCTAAAGACGATTGAGGACCGCGGATCAAGTCGCGAGCTCTGTTCAGCAATCTCGGTCGTTTCGCAGAGACGGCCCGCGTGTTTCGAGTTGGGTGCAAAGTCTACGAGGGCAAGGGGTTGGACAGGGCCTGTGACCTCCATTTCATGAACGACGCTGACGTGTCGCGAAGCGGCAAGAGACGATCGGTCTATGACCACTCCGACCGGTTTCATAGATTGATGGACAGTTACGTCCAATTCCTCGCCGATTTCCCGCTCCAAGGTCACAGTCACGAGGTCACTGAAGTCCTTGACATCAGGCTCTGATTCGATGTGGCCTCCGGCTACTAAGGTAAGCCGGGAACTCAGGTCGGCTCGGCCACCTTTGATTCGCCGAAAGACGTGGAGACCCGAATGCTCGCCAAGGACCAAGGCACAGGGGATCGGTTGCACGAAGTCGCGAGAGGCCTCTGCTTCTGCGCGCGGTAACCAAGTCATGTCTGACTACTCGGTGTCGAAAAGCCAATCTGCAGAATGCCATGGCGTAAAGCGATCGCGATTTTCGATGCAGGCTCTTGGAAGGCAAAGCACCTGTTGTCGCTGCATCATGGCCTCGGTTCCAGAGATTTCAGATCTTCTTCGAGGATTGCCACGATCTGAGCGGCCACTTCGCCTACCGTGGATTTCGGCGAAGTTCCAGCTGAGTTGCTGGTGTCCCCATTCTGAAATCTTCCAAATCCAATTGAGTACTTTTCTTCGACGGAATCGTATGCCAGTTTCAGGTTCGCGAGAAACTTGGGATTCATCGCTTGCCCATGCTCTCTAATGAGTTTGTATTTGTGTTCTCGGTCAAGCGAGGTCTCGGGGTCAGTTCGAAAGAGGAACACTTCGTCGATGACCGTGCGCCATTGTTCGATTTGGAGAGAGCTCTGAACGTTGTCGCGGTCCTCAGGAGAGATCGCACCCCTTGTGGCAAGAAGCTCGAACCAGGCCAATGCGTCGAATAGGCCACGATCCAAGATTGCCAGGTCGTATCGATCAGAGCCGTGTAGTCCTTCAAGAACGTGCATCAGCGCGTAGGACGCCGACCAGGTGTTGAAGGCCATGAGGTCGTCCTTTAGGTAGTAGGGGGTCCTACGAGAAGCGCCCTCCGCCGGAGCCAGCACCTTGGTGTCACTGCGTCGAAAGAGATGACTGACGATCTCGATGTTCTATACTAGAACACTAGAGCATGGTTCGGCTGTAAGGGCAGCAGTTAGCTCTCCGACGTTAGCACCGCAATCGAGGCCGTGAATCCGTGGAGGTAGTTCTCGCCTCCGACCGGGCCGATCTCTCCGTTGCAGAAGAAGCCGGCGGTGGGCACGGGGCCGAAGACTTCGGAGAGCGCCGAGGCGTCGTGGTCGGGTTCTCCGAACAGGCCGCGACCTCGTCCGTTGCAGGAACAGAGCAGTGCTCCGAAGACTTCTTCGTCCGGAGCCAGCGCATCGCGCAGGTCTGAGAGGCGTGTCCGTAGATCATCGTCTGCAGCCTGTGCGTCTCGGAACTGGAACTGGAATGTCTGCCCGACCCTCGGGATCGCGTTGATCGCCACCACTCCCGACTCTCGGTCAGCGCCCATCACATTGCGAATCAGGAAGTCGCCGCGCTCGTGGGTTTCCTTGTACTCGTTCATGGCGAGCCCGACCAGCAGGTTTCGCGCCGCACGGTCCCGTGTCTCGTCGTCGAGGTTC
The DNA here is from genome assembly GCA_034428415.1 of Dehalococcoidia bacterium. Classification (GTDB taxonomy): domain Bacteria; phylum Chloroflexota; class Dehalococcoidia; order Bin125; family Bin125; genus Bin125. Next base: position 9,578 of record DAOUHS010000116.1, on the reverse strand, counting down.
ATCAGGGTCTCCTGTAAGACATCGAGGGCTGGACGGGAGCCGAGCGTTTTCACCCTGTTGTTTTCGCAGTCGGTCACGATCCACGGTTGGCCCAGTGGCTCCGCGCCCTGGGCGACGACCGGTTTGACCGATACACCCTTGAGACCGATCATCGCTGCGCCGGTCATCAGCACCCGGTCGTCGATGAAGACGGCACATCCCTGTTGCTGAAGATGCGATGATGCCATTCCACCAAGCAGTGTGATCTCCGGCCGCAACTGTTGCAGATGAGAGACGAGCTGATCCGTCATGATCGTGAACGGGTTACTGAACAGCAACCAGACTTCGGGCCCGTCCTGAAGGGGATGGAACAACTCGTCCGGCATGGACTGCGGGTCGATGGCGATTGGCGTCAGCTCGGCGCCGGGCAACCAGAGGCCAAGGACCGCGATGGCTGAGCCTTCCTCTGCCTCCAGAGACGAGCCGATCACGCTCTGGCCGGATGCGCCAATCAGATGGCGAGCGCCAGTTCGTTCCCTGAGATGGGCGATAATCTCGTCGTAGTGCCCGGCAAAGCGGGAATCGACGAAGACCATCAGCAGATCGGGAGTCTCGCTCAAGTCCATTCCACGGAGGGCGGAATCAGAGGCCGTATCCCACTCTGCTTCGAATCCGACGGCGGCCGACGCGGCCGCTGTGCCAGTCTGTACGGTCGCCTGGCCAGGACCGCTCGAGCGACGGAATGTGTCATCCGATGTTGCCGATAGGTTAGACATTTGAGCAGTTCCTTCGTCGAGGGTGCGAGTAGCAAACCAAAGGGTAACCTGCTGGTATGGCAAACATGACTGATACTTCTCTGACAAGCGACAAATCTGATCTATCCGAGATCACTGATCTATCGAGCGACGAGATTGCGAATCTGGCGGATGCTGCGCGTTCGTTGGCGCAACACGGTGGGGACATCCTGATGGATCGCTTCCACGCGACGATCGAGATCTCATTCAAGGGACAGAACGCACACGACCCGGTGACCGAGGTCGATCATGCAATCGAAGACCTGATTCGGGAAGAGGTTCACCGACAGTTTCCAAGCCATGGCGTGCTGGGCGAGGAACGAGACAACGGTGGACCGACGGATGCCGACATCGTCTGGGTGATCGATCCACTGGATGGGACATCGAACTTCATCAACGGGATCGGGATGTTCGCCTGTTCGATCGGAATCCTCTGCCAGGGCGTTCCCGTTGCCGGAGCGATGTGGTTGCCTTCCAACCGATTCCTGACTCCGGGCGTGTATCACGCGCGAGCGGACCAGCGACTGATGTTCAACGGCGAAGAGGTTGATTGCGGCGCGCCGGCCCTGCAATCGGCGTCGCGACTGAGCACGGTGCCGGCCGGAACGGGCGGCGTGACCGGGCCGGCGGGCCGGCGCTTCGGCATCGCTCGCACCTTTGGCAGTACCGCGACCGAACTGGCGCTGGCTGCGGAAGGTTCGGTGCAGATGGCGCTGTTCGAGGGCGCGCGCATCTGGGACGTGGCAGGCGGGGTCGCCCTCTGCCTTGCGGCGGGCCGCGCGGTCTATACGAAGCCGAGGCATGGAGATGCGGGCTGGCGGCCGTTCACGCGCTTCTGCGACCGGGTTGAGGATCCGACCACGATGACCAAGTTGCGCGCCTGGCGGGATCCGCTGGTGGCGGGCGATGCGTCCGTCTTGCCTAGCTCGGCGTCCGACTTGAAGCGCGAGCAGAGCGTCGCAGCGACGGCCAAGCGAGCCGCCGTCAAGGGCGTGAAGCGGGCGTTCCCGAATCTGCCGTTGCCCTCCTATCCGTAGGACGCTGCACTGCTCAAGCGTGGACGACCGGTAGCACCTCGTCGAACAGGCGCTCCGACTGGTACATGATCGCTTCGTCGCCGCGGGCCATGGGGCGCATGATGAACTTGCTGACGCCGGCGGCGCGGTACTCGTTCACGCGCTTGAGGATTTCCTCGGCGTCGCCGACGGCGAAGTAGGTGTCAGGGTCTACCTCGGGTAGGCGCGCCTTGATGCCCTTGATGGTCATCTGTACGTCAGGGTCGTCCCATGAGCCGAAGTGGTAGCCGAAGCCGGCACCGAAATGGTCAGGCTCGTAGTCGGTGCGGCCGGCCTCGGCCAGCGCGGCCTTGATCTGCTGGATGATTGGCCCGATCTGATGCGCCGACTGGACGCCGGCGACCCAGCCGGTGCCGATCCGTGCCGTGCGCCGGATCGCCGCTTTGCTGTGACCGCCGATCCAGAGCGGCAGCGGATTCTGCACCGGCTTCGGGGAAATAGTGGCGTTGTCGTAAGTGAAGTGCTCGCCGTGATAGGTGAATGATTCTTCGTTCCAGAGCCCGTGGATGATGTCGAGCATCTCGTCGGCGATCGGCGCGCGTCCGCGTAGCTGACGATGGGTGACGTTCCATTCAGGCGCAAACCCTCCGCCAACACCGAAGGCAGGCAGCATCCGGCCGTTGGAGAGGAAGTCGATCGTGGCGCATTGCTTGGCCAGGACCAGGGGGTCGCGGAAACCGACGACGACCACATTCATGCCGAACTTGAGCTTCTCGGTCCTGGCCGCCAGGGCCGCCATGAAGGTCATCGACTCGAGAATCGGCTCGCGCGAGATCAGCCGGTCGGTCTGCCAGATTGAATCGACGTCGTTCTCTTCGCAGAGGTCGATCCAACGCCACATGGTGTCGACGTCGGAGAACGGGAAGTTGGCCAGTCCCATACCGATGCGGTCGCTCATGGTCGGTTCCTCCTGTTGGCGGGGTTGTCTATGCGCCCAGCCTAAATGGTGGATAACGGTCGGTAATCAGGAGGAAGCCGTAGGCGCTGATTCTGAGCCAGTAGCGGCTGACACCGACGACGAAATCGAAGATTGATCGCGGGTACTTGCCGGACAGCAGGATGGCGAACCAGGCAAGGATGATCGCCACGATCGAGAGCACGAGCAACACTGCTCCGACGATGTAGTGGGGAATCAACAGGAACCACTTGATGATCGGCAAGAACCGGTTGAGCTGATCGGCATCCGGATAGTCCAGCTCGAGGTGGACCGACTGTTCTTCGTCAGTGGAGGGATATCTGTCGGTCAACAGGTCAAGGTATGCGGCGACCCGAAACTGAAACCGTGTCAACTCGAGCAGGAAATCGAACCACCAGCGCGGGTACTTGCGCCGGAAGAGCAGCATCAATACCAACGGGAGAAAAAACGCCGCGCCGAAAGCGCCGGTGGCCGCGTCTCCGTCGATTGTGCCCTCGGCGACAAGCGAGAGAAAGATCGCCGGCGCAACCGGCAACAAGCTGGCGAGGATCCAGATAGGAATGCTGAAGGGGATACGCAGCAACGTAGTCAGTCGGTCAAGCGACTCGGGATAGTCAATCTCCAGTCGGGCCGGATAACTGTCGGGTTGGTGTTCCATCGGTTACCTCCGTGGTACGTGAGTCACAGACCTGTTCAAGCCGGGCGGATATGCGTTCGGCGGGTCGTGGGCGAGGGATTGGGAGTAGGCGGATGGTGTTTCGGCGATCTTGTTTTCCTGGCGCCGCAGATCGCGAGGAAACCCAGTGTTTTGCAGGAGATCGTCTGTTCGGGGCGGGCAGAAATGGTCAGATTTGGCTAGTTTTGGAGTGATTCTGTCGGCTTTTGGAGTGATTCTGTCGGTTGAAGGGAGGATGCCTCTGCGGTTGTTGGCCGTTCGGCGTGTTCGGGTTTGTTCGATTTCGTTCGATCGCGTTCGTCGGTGTTGGCTCTGAATTGCTTGTGTGGGCTGTCGAGCGGATTGCCTGAACGGTTGGAGGGACAACCTGCTGGCCAAATTATTCTCTGGCTGCGATGTTGGCAGGAAGTTCAGTGTTTTACGGGAGATCGTCGGATTTGAGGTGGCGATTTTGGTCAGGTTTGGAATGGCTTTGTCGGTTTGAGGACGGTTGAACGGCCTGCGCGGCGGTCCAGCGATGAGCTGTGGGCTGATTGAGTTGGCAGGCCGGCCATTCGATTCGGCCGCCGACGTGATGCTCATGACGAGCGCCTACTCCGTTCGCAGATATCAAGAACAAATATACGATGTAGGCTGCCGGCGGTCAAGTGGTTCATGGCGGTGCGCCGCTCACTCCCGCAGCCGCATCGGACGCTGCCAGATGCCCACGTCCCAGTACTGGTTGAATTTTCGACCGCACTCTTTCCACACGCCCGAGAGCGTGTAGCCGACGTTCTCCGTCATGGCGATCGATGCGTCATTGGGAAGGGTGATCAGCGCGAACAGTTGGTGCAGTTCGTCAACTTTGGCCAACTCCTCGTAGAGCGCGTACCAGAGCCGCGTGCCGACGCCGCGGCCGACTTCACCGGGCAACAGGTAGACGCTGGTCGCCATGCTGCTGTCGTATGCCGCTTTGGGATAGAGCGCGCTGGAGTATGAGTGTCCAACGATTCGTCCGTCCGGCTCGACCGCGACCATGACGCGGTATGGTCCCGAGTCCGAATACTTGGAGAACCACTTCCGCTTTTCGGCGACCGAGTGCGGTTCAAGGTCGAATGTGGCGGCAGTGTTGATGATGTAGTGGTTGTAGAGGTCGGCGAGTTGCGGGATATCGGCGTGGACAGCGGAGCGAATGTTCAGGTCGTCGGTCATGGAATCGTCCGTTGGTGAGAGAACGCAAAACGGCGGGCCGTGAGGCCCGCCGTCAGGGTATGTGAAACGGTTTCGGCTCGATTAGCCGCCGATCACGTTGCCGGCTTCGATCGCGGGTCGGAAGACGCGTTCCATCTCTTCTGCGGCGCGATCGACGGTCCACATCTCGGTCCCGCTCAGTTCGCGGATCAGCTTGTACTGGCTGTAGAGGCCGATGTCGTAGCCCATCGCGCGAATGACCTGGCCGTTCATCCAGTCCGACTGCTCGGAAGCCATGTAGACGATTGGCACGGCGACGTTGGCCGGCGAGCGGCGCGGGTCGACAATCGCCTCGGAGTCCTCGTCGAAGCCTCTGCTGCGGCGCTCCTGCGGGACGGTGTCGGTCATACGCGTCGAGGCGCCTGGGCCGATCGCGTTCGCGGTCACGCCGTAGCGTCCGAGCGCGTTCGCGCAGCTGTAGGTGAAGCCGACGATGCCGAGCTTGGCCGCCGCGTAGTTGGGCTGTCCGGGTGCTCCATGGAGACCGGAGCCGGAGGTGAAGTTGATCAACCGGTAGTGGCCCTCGCGGTTGGCGCGCCAGTAGATCGAGGCGTACTTCGTTGTGTTGAAGGTGCCCTTCATGTGCACGGCGACGACGGCGTCCCACTCGGCTTCGGTCATGTTGAAGACCATGCGGTCGCGCAGATTGCCGGCCACGTTGACGAGGATGTCCAGACGGCCGTACTCGTCCAGCGCCTGCTGGATGATGCCTTCTGCGCCGTCGTAGTCGGCGACCGAGGTGTAGTTGGCGACGGCGTTGCCGCCGGCGTCGCGGATCGCGGCGACGGTGTCGTCGGCCGGGCCAGACTCGCCGCCGGTACCGTCGACCGCGCCGCCGAGGTCGTTAACGACGACACTGGCGCCATTGGCGGCGAACAGCTTGGAGACCTCGGAGCCGATCCCTCGACCGGCCCCGGTGACGATCGCGACGCGATTGTCAAGCATTCCCATGATCTGAAATCCCTTCGAAGTTTCTAACCAAAGAATCCGCCGCCGGTGACGGCGGGCTTGAACAGTTCTTCGATCTGCTCGGCGGCGCCTTCAGGGGTCCAGCGCTGGGTGCCTCGAACCTGGCGAATGACCGCCGGCTTGTTGAAGAGCTGTAGCTCGTAGCCGGACGCGCCGACGATCTGACCCGTGAGCCAGTCTGACCGCTCGGAGGCCATGTAGACCAGGGGCACGGCGACGTTGGCCGGCGAGCGCTGCGGGTCTTCCTCGGTCGAGTCGCCGATGTCGCTGCCCGCGCGACGGCGCTCCTCGGGCACGGTGTCGGTCATGCGGGTCGAGGCGCCGGGCGAGATGGCGTTGGCGGTCGCGCCGTAGCGGCCGAGCGCGTTGGCACAGCTGTAAGTGAAGCCGACGATGCCCATCTTGGCCGCCGCGTAGTTGGGCTGGCCGGGCGCGCCGAAGATGCCTGAGACCGAGGAGAAGTTGATCAGTCGGTAGTGGCCCTTGCGCTCGGAGCGCCAGTGGATCGAGGCGTACTTGGTCAGGTTGAAGTGACCCTTCATGTGTACGGCGACGACGGCGTCCCATTCCGCTTCGGTCATGTTGAAGACCATGCGGTCACGCAGGATGCCGGCCGTGTTGACGACGATATCGAGGTCGCCGAAGTTGTCGAGGGCGTCCTTGACGATGCCTTCGGCGGCGTCGTAGTCGGCGACCGATGAGTAGTTGGCGACAGCTTCGCCGCCGGCGTCACGGATCGCTGCGACGACTTCGTCGGCGGGCGCAGCGGCTCCGCCGGAGCCGTCAACGGCGCCACCGAGGTCGTTCACGACGACCCTTGCGCCTTCGGACGCGAACAGCTTGGCCGTCTCGGCTCCAATCCCACGACCCGCGCCGGTGACGATTGCCACGCGGCCATCAAGCATTCCCATGTGTGATTCCTCTCAGCCCGCGGCATTCATGCAAACGCCCTGCGGGAAAAATTTCACAGGTAGGCACAGGTTATCACCGAGGCTGGGTAGCTTCCGACAACCAAGACCGCGCCCAGCGGGGGAGCTCCTCAGTGCCGAGGGCCGCGACGATTTGGATCGGGCGCCGTATCGATCAACTCTCGGCTGGTCGCCGTCTCATTGATTACCGGTTCATAGAGCCCGAGCTGGGGCGGACCCGTCAGCACTCCGGCCACGGTCCCCTGGGCGTGACCTTTGCGGAAGGCTTCCGACTGCGTCCAGGCGTGGAAGGCGGACTGGTCCTCCCAGACCGAGTAGGAGATGTAGTCGCCTGGCTCTGCACCTCGGAGCAGCATGAACTGAACGAAGCCGGGCACTTCCTGGAGATAGGTTTCGCGATTCTTCCAGATCGCTTCCCACTCGGCTTCGCGCTTGAGATTGACACTGAAGCGGTTCATGGCCAGGTACATGTTGTTGCCCTTGCAGCACGCGGTTGGAGCTCGTGTTTCGATCTTCCGATATCACTGGACCGTCAGATCGCAAAGCCGATCCGAGGCAGTTAGGCATAAGCTCAGTCTAGATGAGACAACATATGACTTCCCTCGCCGTAGGACCGTTGTTGATCCTTGGATTGGCTATCGGCGCCTGCTCCGGAGCCGAATCCATCGACGAGTTCCGAGCCGAAAACGCGAAATCCACCGAGGCCGCACAACGAGCTCAGGTGGTGGCCGCACTCGAGCCGCTCGATCCGTTGCGCTACCACCATCTCGATCGGATTGTACGCGAGGAGCTACGGATTCCGGCTGACGCGGTGATCTGGGCGACCCGCGCGCGGGAGGTGCTGGAGTGGGTCGATTGGCCGCTTGAGTTGCGCGATCACGTCGAGCAGTACAGTGGTTGGCTCGACTCGTTGTTGGCGGCATTCCGTAACGACGATGCTCATGTGGCGGCGGAACCGTCGAAGATCGTCCATGCGCTGGCGCATACGTTTGAGGCCACGCTTGAGGCGTGGCTGAGCAGCGAATCTCTGCCGGCGCTACCGCAACTGGCAGGTCTGGAACCTCCAATGCATGACAGCGGTCATGGCAGTCACAGCGACGATGCTGAACACGGCGAGCACGGCGAGTAGCTGGCGTCTACTGTTGGCGCTCGCCCTGGGCGCGACGACTTGCTGGCTGACGCTGTCTCACGCCTCCGCGCACGCGGCCTATGAATCGTCGACACCGGGTTTCGCTGAGGTCCTTGATCGGTCGCCGGGCGAAATCAGCATTCGCTTTACGCAGGAACTGTTTCGCCGAGCGGGTGCGAATCGGATCACGCTGACCCAGGCAGGCAGCGGAAGCGAACTGCGCCTCGGCCTGCCCGAAGTTGACAACCAGGACCGACACATGATGACGGCCTCGGTGCAACGGGAGTTGGAACCCGGACGCTACGTCGTCTCGTGGACCAATCTCTCTGCGGAAGACGGTGACGCGGATTCAGGGTCGTATCCGTTTTACATCGAGCGAGGCCCGATTCCCGCCGAGGCCGAGGAGGATCGTCTCGCTGCTGCGGAGTTGCTGATCGCGTATCCAGGTGACGAAACCGCGCAGCCCAATGAGGAAGCAGCGACGCCGCAGCCGGATCCGAACATCGTGCGCTCCGAGTCGTCCGGCGATGCGGACCTCGGAGTCGGACCGATCATCTGGCTGGTCGTCGGGACGGCGGCGGCGTTGTTGTTGGTCGGTTCGCTCGGCTTCCATTTGGGTCGCCGAGCGCGAGGGGGATGATGCTTCGGCGCAGTTGCCTGGCCATCGTTATAGCGGGGCTCATGCTCTCGTCCTGTGGGGGTGGGGAGGATGGCAAGGTCGAGCTCCGGATTCCGGTTTCCGGCCTGTTGGTATTCACTGTGGGCGTCGACCTGTGGATCCAGGACGAGGACGGCGCGCGCCGGCTGATCGCGGCTGAACAGGATCAACAACTGCTGATGCCGGCCATTTCTCCGGACGGCACGCGCGTGGCGTATGTCGTCTTCCAACTCACCAACGCCGAGGGCGCATCGATCGGCACCGATCTCGCCGTCGCGAACCTCGACGACCCGCAACCCGAGGTCGTTGTTCGGCACACGCAACAAGCGGAGTTCATCTGGACGCCGCGCTGGACGCCGGACGGCGAGTCGCTGATCTTCACCCACGAACCGGCGGAGCTGACGATTCGCATCGTCCGGCTCGACCTGGATCGCCGGCAGGTGGAGATACTGCGCGAGGATGCGCGTGACGCCGACATCTCTCCTAACGGCTCGCGCATGGTGTTTGTCAACACGCCGTACAGTGGCGATCCCCACCTCGTGCTGCGAGACCTGTCGCAGGGAACCGAGGTCGCGCTCGACCCGGATCGGGCATGGCAGCCCCGACCGGCGCGCATCCCACGATTCTCCAGCGACGGCCAGTCGGTGATTTTCTCTGCCGGACAGTTCCTGCCGCAAGTCTCTGCCCGCGCGATCTCAGGTAACGGTCCCGAGGACATCTGGAGTTACCGGTTCGAAACCGGCGCCCTGACCCAGCTGGCAGTGATCGGCGAGGATCAGCCCGACTTCGCGATCTCGCAGGATGGGCAGCATGTCTTGATCATGGGCGCATACGGCATCTACCTCGTGGAGACGCAACCCGCTGATCCGCCGTACGCGATTGCGCCTGGCGAGTTTCACGGCGGCGTCGACTGGATCGGCAGGGTGTCCCCAGAGGAATGGCAGGCGATTCGCGAGTCGATCTTCGAGCTACCGGACACGCCCCAATGACACGCACCATCGCGATGTTGCTCGTCTTGATCACGGCGCTCGCGGTCTTGTTCTGGCCGGACGGTGCCGATGCACACGCGCTGCTGGCCCGCGCCGACCCTCCGATCAATGCCGCCCTGCGAGAGTCGCCATCCAGGGTCACGCTGTTCATGACCGAACAGTTGCAGCACACGCACAGTTCCGTACAGGTTCTGGACAGCTCGCGGCAGCGCCGCGATATCGGCGATACCGAG
>DAOUHS010000115.1:0-4075 GCA_034428415.1 Dehalococcoidia bacterium | reverse complement strand
GCGCGGGCCAGCGGCGCCACCGACAGGCGTATTCTCTTCCGCCACGTCTTACCCAACATTCTCAACACGATCGTGATCATGGCGACGCTGGACGTGCCCTCGGTGATCCTGATTGAGGCGGCACTCAGTTTCCTCAACATCGGGGTTGCGCCGGGCACGCCGTCGTGGGGCGCGATGATCTCCGAGGGCCGCAACTTCATGACCATCGCCTGGTGGCCGATCTGGATGCCGGGGATCGCGATCCTGTTGGTCTCATTGACCGGCAACTTGATGGGCGACTGGCTGCGGGACACGCTGGATCCCCGCTTACGCAACGTGCGCTAGCGCCAGTTCGCATCGTCCGCCCCCTCGTTACCTCGTGCTCGGCACTATGACGGCGGACCAGATCGCGGAGCCGGTAACGGGTACGACCAGGGGAGAGCGCGTGCCCCGCGGGCTGAGGCCGGCTACCCAGACGGGTTCCTCACGCCGCTCTACGTCCACGAGTGATTCGACGCCACGACGAAGGCGGGCAGGCCGGTGATCCAGCAGGATCTGGAGAAGTTGGGCAGCACGTCGTTGCCGATGTCGGTGTACTCTTGCAGACTGTTCTCGATGGTCAGTTAGGTTCATTTGTGGTGCCGACGAACCCAGAACAATGAAGGGATCATGGCGAGATCGAGCAGGTGGTCGATGACTCTCCGCACATCGAGACTGAGCCGGCGGCAGCTGCTGGCCGTGTCCGCGCGGGCTGGAGTGGGCGCGGTCGGACTCTCCTTGCTGGGATGCGCAGAAGCGGAACCAGTCAGCGACGACCCGCAGCCGGAAGTAGCATCAAGTCAGGCCCGAGAGCCGCAGGAACAGCAGCAGTTCGATTTTGGCCTCCCCAGAAGCGTGACCGAGGCGGTGCGGCAGGCCGATCAAGCGCTAGAGCAAGACCAGCCGCCGCAAATCTCCGAGTCCGAGACCTTCGATCCGCAGGTGTTGCGCGAGCGTTATCACTGGCGGCATTTGCAATCGCTACCAGGTCAAGACAGCCAGCCTCAACCCGGCGGTGAGCTCGTGATCGATACGCCAGGTGTGCTCGAGTGGAATCCATTCACAGAACCTATCGAACCAGTGGACGATGTCGGCCTCGGTGGGCCAGGTCACTTTCTGCCGCTGCTCTACAGCCAACTGGTGACCACGCAAGTTGACGACCAGACCGATCCGCACCGAACCAGCGTGACCGGAGATCTGGCGTCGCGGTGGGAGTGGCCGGATGCGCTCACCCTTGTCTTTCATCTGCAACGGGGAGTGTTATGGCCGGATCGCGAACCAACCTTCGGACGCTCGCTCACGGCCTCAGACGCGCAGATTGCATACGACGCCTTTCGCGAACCTGGCCGGAGGCAAGCGGACACGTATGACGCTGTCCTGCATACCGAGGCGAACGACGATACCCACACCCTCATCTTTCACCTGTCCCGGCCTGCTGCGGAACTGCTCAACAAGATGACGTCCCCCTGGCATGTCGTCGTCCCGCGGGAACTGGTGGCCGACCCAACTCTGATCGACTGGAGTAACTCGTCCAGAGGGAGCGGTCCCTACACGCTGTTCCTGTCAGCGCCGGGCAGTGCGTGGAGGCTGAAGCGGAATCCGGCGTACTTCCGCCGAGATCCGGCAAGTGGCGTGCCACTTCCCTTCCTGGACGCGATTCGCGCTTCCGATCATCACGACGGTCAAAGGGGTCACCCCGGAGAATCTGGCGCGCTGTCCTGGGAGACGGACGAGTGGAAATCGGGCGAACTGCATGGGATTCGGCTCCAGGATGGCATGGCAGAAGCGCGGCAGGCGTTCGACGCCAATCCGCAGGCGGTCTTCCAGGTGACGCCACCACGACCCTCGGGCGGCCTGTACTTCTCGTTCCGCACCGTTCAAGATGGTTTGTTCGCGGACGTTCGCGTCCGCCGCGCACTATCTATGGCACTCGACCGGGAGGGCTTCGCCCGCGAGATGTTCGCCGGTTTCGCCGCTTACGACTGCCGGCAGAACTGGGCCTTTTTCCGCAGCTCGGAAGACTCGGACGAGATGCGCGAGTGGCCGTGGGAGCGGAGTGAATTGGGATCAGTGGCGGTTCATGATCCCTCCGAAGCAGCGGCGCTGCTAAGGGCCGCCGGCTATAGCCAAGACTCGCCCCTCGTGCTGAACCTCGACGTACCGCCGGCGTTGTCCCCGGCCGCGACTGAGTTACCAATCTATGACCAAACGACTGCCACACTACTTGCGGCTGAACAATGGCAAGCAACTCTTGGCGGACTCGTGGCGGTACAGCGGCACGAGCAGGACTGGCGAATCACAGTCGAACGTTCAAACTGGACCAGGTTTGACCGCTTTCCAGACGATGAGGCGGAGATCATCTTCGGCCCCAGGAATCGGGTCTACGACGTCGATCCCGACGACCTGGCCTATGCGGAACTGCACTCAAGCGGTCGAGCCAATCCGTCGGGCATTGCTGATCCTGAGATCGACGAGTGGAGCGTCGCCCAGCGCCAGGCGCTTGATCCGTTCGAGCGGGCAGACTTACTGGAACGCATCCGCCTCAAGACGCTCGAAGAGGCTTGGCGCATCTTCCTAGTCAATCCCTACCACGTACGCGCCCGCGCAGCCAACGTCTTCAATCTGCTCAACACCTACTACGCCGACTCCCTCGAACTGGCCCCCAAACAGCTTGAGCGGACATGGATCGCAAACTAGCAACCCAGTGCACCGCCTCTGTCCAAAACAATTGTTTCCAGGCGAGGGAGCACTCGCGTGGGCGTCAGAAGGACAATTCTCTTTCCAGCGCTGCTTGAAGCCCGTCTGTGTCCTTCGCGTCGGAGCGCTGGTCGGCCTGTTGGGCGACTGGGTCCGCCACACGCTTGATCCTCGCTTACGCAACATTCGTTGAACGGCAGAACGCGAACCAGCGATAGCATCGAAGCGCTGTCTCGATTTATTCATGGAGCACTTCGATGACGAAAATCACCTCTGTTCGGTCGCGCATGCTGCGCATTCCTCTCGATAATCCGACTTCGTTTTCTAATCGGACCGTCTACCACCGCGACCATCCGGTTGTTGAGGTCGAGTGTGACGATGGGCATGGCGGGATTGGCTTTTGCTACGCGGGGAACTCCAATGGTCAGTTGGTGACCTCGGCGATCGACAACCTGTTTGCGCCGCTGTTAATTGGTCAGGACCCGTTCCGGGTCGAGGGTCTGTGGGCCGCGATGTACCAGGAGTCGCTGTTGCATGGACGGGCTGGGTCGACGATTCGCGCGCTTTCGATGCTGGACATTGCGCTGTGGGATCACAACGCCAAGGCCGCCGGTTTGCCGCTGTACAAGCTGCTGGGCGGCTACTACGAGGACACGGTTCCGGCGTATGCGTCGGGCGGCTACTACCTCGACGGCAAGGGTCATGAGGGTCTGCAGCAGGAGTTGCTGGGCTACGTCGAGATGGGCTTTGACGCGGTCAAGATTAAGGTTGGGCGTCTGTCGGTGCGCGAGGAAGCGTCTCGGATGCAGGCAGCGCGTGAGGCGGTCGGGCGGGATGTGCACATCATGCTCGACGCCAACAACGCCTGGTCAAACCTAGAGGACGCGCTGCGCTACATGGCCGCGTATGAGCCGTCGAATCCGTATTGGATGGAGGAGCCGTTCTCGCCTGATGCGATCAATCTGCACGCGAAACTTGCGCAGCGCACCGGCGTCCCGATTGCGACGGGCGAGATAGAGGTTGGTCGCTGGCGGTTCAAGGATCTGATGGACCAGGACGCAGCGATGATCCTGCAGCCAGATGCGGCAGTGTTGGGTGGCGTGACCGAGTTCCGGCGCATTGCCAACACGGCTGCGTCGTACGGCGTTTCGATCTGTCCGCACTGGTTCCATGACCTGCACCGACACCTGGTCGCGTCGTCGCCGAATGCGACGTATGTCGAGTTCTTCCCGGACGACCAGGTGCACAACTTCCGCAACATCATCGATCGGCAGACTGAGGTCAGGGACGGTCGACTCGTGTTGCCGGACACTCCGGGATTGGGGTTTGAGTTCTTGCCTGAGGCTCTGGAGCGGTACTC
>DAOUHS010000114.1:0-12376 GCA_034428415.1 Dehalococcoidia bacterium | reverse complement strand
CATCATCCCCGTGATTCCAGGGTTGACGAGCAATCCGTCAATGTCGTCCTTCTGCAGGCCGGCGTCTTCGACTGCCAGACGGATCGATTCTCCTGCGAACCAGGACGCATCGTGTCCGTAGACCTTGCCCATCTCGGTGATGCCGAGACCGCAGATTGCCGTTTGTCCCCTGATCGGATCGCTCATGTGAAACTCCTCGCAAATCCGGCGTCAGTTTAGCAGTGGGCTGGAACCGTCCCAGCCCAATTTGAGTGGGCTCAGTACTTCTCTAGAGCACGGTGATGTCTTCGCCGCCGTCGACGTTAATTGTGTTTCCGGTGACCCAGTTTGAGTCATCGAGGCTGAGGGCGATGATGGCCTTGGCGATGTCGGCGGGCTCGGTGACTCGGCCGGAGGGGTTGTGGTTCTGGGCGAAGTCGAGGAGTTGCATGCCGGCGGGGATCTTTTCGAGGGCCGGTGTGTGGGTGATGCCTGCTTTGATCGCGTTGGCGGCGATGCCTTGCGGGGCGAGCTCGACGGAGAGTTGTCGGAGGTGCGCCGCAAGAGCGGCCTTGGCGGCGGAGACGGCGCCGTATTGGGGAATGACTCTCATATCGCCGCCTGAGGTCATGCCGTAGATCTTGCTGCCTTCCGCGAGCAAGTTGCGGCTGACCATGTCCTGGGTCCAATAGACGACCGAATTGGCCATCACGTCGAGCGTCATTTCCATCTGACGTTGGTTGATTGGTCGATCCTCTTTAGCTCCGATGTAGGGACCAAGGGTGCCGAATGCGAGCGAGTGGAGGAGTACTCGAACGGCGTTTGGTCCGCCGTTGGCCGAATCGAGTTGCTCACGAAGACTGTCGAGCATGTCGGCTCGTTTGTCCGCGTCGGCGGCGTTCATGTTGTGAAAGACGGCCTGTCTGCCATGTCCTTCGATCTGGCCGACGATTTGGTCGACGTTTGCCATCGTCGAACGCCGGTCGAGGTGGACTCCGGCGATGTTCATGCCGGCTTCGGCCAAGGCAACGGCCGTCGTTCCGCCGAATCCGGAAGAGGCACCGAGAATCAGCGCCCACTGACCGTCGAGTTGTGGATATCGCACGGTTCGGCTCCCTACCGCTGAATCATGACGCTGTCGTTCTGTCGCAGAATCAGAGACGCTGGGCGTTGGTGAAACGTCTGACGACCTCGAAGAGAATTTGCATCCCAGTATTGAGGCCTTCGATTGGGGTGCGCTCGTTGTGTCCGTGAACGCCTGAAGCAAGCGAGGCATCCATCAGGGTCGGAACGAAGCCGTATGAGTGCACGCCGTGTCGGCGAAGAACGCGAGAGTCGGTGAATCCGACGCAGGTTGATGGGATGACGAGAGCGCCTTCGACTTGCTCACGCACCACGTCTTCAATCACGCTGACCATCTCGGTCTCGAAGCTGCTCGCCGGTCCCATGCTGCCGAACACGACTTCGATGTCGACCTTTTCGTCGTCGATCACATCACGCATGCCCTTGATGAAGTCGTCGTAGGATTCGCCCGGCAACAGCCGGCAATCGAGCGTGGCCTCGGCGTCGGCAGGGATCACGTTGTGCTTGATCCCGCTGGTCGCTCCGGTGTTGGAGATCGTGTCGCGGGTGACGGCGGCAAAGGCGGGATAGGTCTGGCAGAGCTTGTTGACGCTCGGCGCCGAACCGGCCCAGGCGTTGGCGTCGCGCATGCGCTGTAGGGCTTCTGCCGTGTGCGGCTGGACTGTGACCGCTCGATCCCAGTTCTGGACTGCGTAGAGCGCTCGGATGAGTCGCTCGACGGCGTTGTCGGCGTGCGGGGTCGAGCCGTGTCCGGGCTGACCTTCAGCGCGCAACTTGAGCCAGAGGGGTGACTTCTCGGAGGGCGAGCAGGCGAACACAGGGCGATTCGAGCCGAGCAGGTTGAGCGCTCCCATGCCGCCCTCGTTGAGGGCGAACTCGGGCTCGGTGATCCACTCCTGCTGATTCTGATCGAGCCACTCCATGCCGAACGTCGAACCGGCCTCTTCATCGGCGACGGCGAGAAAGACAATGTCGCGATTCGGAGTCAGATTGAGACGCTTGAAGAGCAGCATCACCAGCAGTTCGAGCGTGCCCATGCCTTTCATGTCGAGCGCACCGCGTCCCCATAGCATCCCGTCTTGCTCGACTGCGGCGAATGGATCGACGTCCCAGAATTCTTCTTGCACCGGCACGACATCGGTGTGATTAAGCAGCATCAGCGGCCGCTCTTCGCCTGTTCCCTTGAGTCGAGTCCGCATCGAGACTCGGCCGGGGCCAGCCTGGACGTACTCGCACTCGTAGCCTTCCGACTCGAGCAGCGAAGCCAGGAATTCGGCGGCGGCCTGTTCATTGCCTGGTGGATTAGAGGTGTTGACGCGGAGGTAATCACGCAGAACCGAGGTGATCTCGGCGGTCACGTCGTCCCAGTTGATACCAAGATGGGGTGTGCTGGTCATGCTGGGAGTATACGTTTCAGGTCGCTGGATTCAGATTGATTCGGCCGCCCTGATGCGCTTCACCCCAGCGACGATCCGAGACATGAGTTCGCCGGCTTTGTCGTGAATCGCTACGGCACAATATTGGGTGATGATCGTGGGATCGAGGTTAACTTCGATCATCGGATGTCCCCGCTGGCCAACGGCGAAGGCAAAATCAGCTGCGGGCGAGACTACCGCGGTCGTGCCGACGAGGATGACGCAGTCGGCCTTAGAGGATTCCTCGTAGCAACGCTGCAGACAATCGGGCGGGATGGGTTCTCCGAACATTACCGTGTCGGTCTTGACGATGCCGCCGCAGTGGTCGCAGCGTGGCGGGAAGATCTCCGGAATCTCGTCGAACGGTGAGCGCGAGTTGCAGGCGATGCAGCGGAGCAGCGTCGAGCAGCCATGAATCTCCGTCAGGCTGGTGGCGCCGGCGGCCCGATGCAGACCGTCGACGTTCTGCGTAATGATGTGCTTGAGCACACCGATTCGCTCGAGTTCTGCGATGGCGTAGTGCGCGTCGTTGGGCTCGGCAGTCGCAATCGTGGCGCTCAGCTCGTCAGGGTTTCGTCGACGCTCGGCGACAGTCTGCCACCATTCAGCGGGATCGGCGGAAAACTGTTCGTATTGATTCAAGGGCGGCTCGCCGTGCTTGGTCCAGAGACCGTCCTTGCCGCGAAAGGTGGGAATCCCTGACTCGGCCGAGATTCCGGCGCCTGTGAGTGCGATGCAGTAACGGGATTGGGCGAGGAGTTCGGCCGCTCGCACAATCGATTCCTGGTGTTCGTCCGCTTGGTCGGGCTGATCGGACATGGGTGGCGATCTCTCAGACATGACAACGCCCCCTGCCGGGGGCGCATCATCCTGTGTGATTCAGGCTCCCTAACGGGAGCCAGGACGGTCAACTTGAAGTACTCCGTAAACGAGGTGAATGTTCAGCTTGCGCATCAATTCCTCCTCTCCGTTCCCAACCGCCGTCATGGTAGCCGATCTGATCGAGAATGTCACGTGGCGCCGATCGCCCGGTTCTCGGCTAAACTGCTCACGTAATGGGGACATGCCATCGCCGCCGGCACGCCCCCGGGAGTGGCCGATGCAGAGGCTCGCCGAACCGCTGGTCCGCAGTCGATTCGGCGGTTGGGCGCTGGTGGAGAGTCCACCGAGGCGGTTGGCGGATGGCGGACAGCACTGGTCGCTATTGATCGTGACGGTGGCGGCGTTGGTCGCCATCGTGGCGGTCGTCTTGGACATTCGAATCCCGTCAGAACCTCAATCCGCAGTAGTCGTGCCGTTCAGCATGAGCGTCGAACGTGCCGAGGCCGCTGCGCTTCTTCAGCGTGCAGCTTCACCCCCGGTTTTGGCAACGACCGAGCGAGCCCTGACTGAACCCTTGACCACAGCTCCTACCGAAACCGGATCAGCCGCGGGACGGGCTCGCGAGCCGGTTTCGACCGCGGCCCCCCAGGCAGCGGAGTCAGCTCAGGCGGCACGGAGCGGCATCGAGCCGGTACCGGCGTCGGCAGTCGCTACCGAACAGGCACCGCAGGCGGCCGAACCGGCTGGAGCGGCGGCGGCGCTCGACGACCCGGCGTCGCGGATCCGCGATTATCTCGGTCTGCATCCGAGCGCTCAACTGCCCGTTTCGTTCAGCTACGAGGTCCAGTCCGGCGACACGGCCTCAAGCATCGCGGAGCGGTTCGGATTGCAAGAAGCGACCGTGCTGTTCAACAACTTCGACATCTATGACGCGAACCATCTCGTGGTGGGTCAACTGCTCAACCTTCCCTCAGTTGATGGCCTGATCTACGACGTGCAGACGGGTGACACGCTTGACGGTTTGATCAAGAATTTCCAAGCCAGCATGGAGGCGACGTTGGCCTATCCGGCTAATGGAATCACCAGCCCGGACCAGATCTTCGTTGAGCAGCGGTTGCTGTTGGTTCATGGCTCGGCTTCTGTCGCCTCAGGCAGCGCCTCTTCGGCGACTGGCGGTCAAGGCGCGCAGGTGTGGACGGAACCGCAGTTTGTCCTGTACCTCAAATACGACAAGATCAGCGACTATTTCGGCACTCCCAGAGCAAATGCGGTCGGCTATCACACCGGCGTGGACTACATCGCGCCAGTCGGAGAACTGATCGGCGCGGCTGCTTCGGGCGTGGTCTCGGTGGCGACATGGGGTCCCTCGTATGGCAATTGGGTGGAGATCGATCACGGCGGCGGATATCGGTCGCGCTACGCCCATTTGGATGTGATCAACGTACGGGAAGGTCAATGGGTCGAAGCGAGCAACTACATCGGCACAGTCGGCAATACGGGGAATTCCTCCGGTGCGCATCTACACTTTGAGATCATTGTCAACGGCGAGGCGGTCAATCCCCTGGCCTGGCTGAACTAATTGTGACCCTCAAGCAGTGCTCAGGTGCCGCTTGAGGCGGAGGTCTTGAGGCGGAGGCAATGTCATGAGCACTGCAGAAGCGGGCTTCGATCCGGCCGGTTGGACGCACGACTATGCCACGACCAACGGTGTTCGGTTGCACTACGTCACGCAGGGCGAGGGGCCTCTGGTGCTGTTGCTGCACGGCTTTCCCGAGCACTGGTATTCGTGGCGCTATCAGATAGGTCCCCTGGCCGAGGCCGGATTCCGCGTCGTCGCGCCCGACCTGAGGGGCTACAACCTCTCCGACAAACCACGTGGCGGATACGACATCAAGAACCTAACCAAGGACGTACACGGCTTGATTCGCGACCTGGGCGAGCGATCGGCGACGGTCGTCGGACACGACTGGGGCGGAGTCATCGCCCTGCAGTTCCCGATTGACTACCCGTCGGCCTGCGACCGTCTCATCGTCATGAACGCACCCCTGATTCGATCCTGGTACTGGGGCCGTCGCAACTACCCCAACAACATGTACGCGCTGCTGATGCAGGTTCCGGGTCTGGCGGAACGTCGCAACTGGGCCGACATCGATGCGACGACGCGACAGGTTTTCTCAGGCGTGGCAGCGAACAACGATGCCTTCTCGGACGAGGACATTTCTATGTTCGCCGAGGCGCTCAAGCAGCCGAAGGCGCTGTCCTCGGCGATGAAGTATTACCGCTCGATCTATTGGCCTGACTGGTTCCTGACCTGGCGCGACCGCAACGAACGGATCAAATGTCCGACCCAGTTCATCTGGGGTCGTGAGGACCGTGCGGTACGCCTGCCATTCATGGAGGAGGCGGCAGAGCAGGTTGATGACCTGAAGACGGTACTGATCGATGCTGCCGGCCATTGGGTGCAGCAGGAAAGACCCGCTGAAGTCACAGCGGCGATGCTCGATTTCCTTGTTCCACAAGCAGCCGGAGCATCTCCGCGATGAGCGACCCTTCAACGGATTCCGAACCGAAGGGCGACTGGACTCACGGCTTTGCCGACGGGGCCGCGGGCGTGCGGTTGCATTACGCGGAGATGAGGCCCGAGGGCCGTCTCGATGCGGCTCCCTTGGTCATCCTCCTACATGGGTTCCCCGAGTTCTGGTGGTCATGGCGCTTGCAGATGCCGGCGCTGGCTGCGGCCGGCTATTGGGTTGTCGCCCCGGACTTGCGCGGCTACAACCTCTCCGATGCTCCAAAGGAGATCGACGACTATCGAATGGATCTGCTGACCGCGGACGTCGACCGGTTGATTTCGCATTGTGGCCGAGAGCGTGCTGTCGTCGTTGGTCATGACTGGGGCGGCGTGGTGGCCTGGCAGTTTGCTATGGACCGCGCGTCGTCCGTTGAGCGGCTGATCGTGATGAACGCGCCGCACCCCGAGCGAATGGCCGATGCCTTCGGGGGAACGCCGAACTTGCGTCAGATTGGACGCTCCTGGTACATGTTTGTGTTTCAGATTCCGAAGCTGCCTGAGCGCTGGCTGGCGACCAACAACTACGAGCGTGTCGGCTGGGTGCTCCGCGATTCGGCGGCTCGTCCTGAGGCGTTTCCCGGCGAAGTCATGGACGAATATCGACGCGCTGCGGGCCGCAATGGGCTCAGCGGACCACTGAACTTCTATCGCGCAGCGGTACGAGCAGGAGTCAAGGAATCGCGAGCGCGCCTCAGCGCCCAGTTCCCCGGACTCGCCCAGGTGCTGGACGGAGTCCTCGGGCCTGCCGAGACGGCCGCTTCCGAGTTCCCCAAGATTGGCGCCCCGACTCTGCTGATTTGGGGCGAACGGGACACTGCCCTAGGCAAGGAACTCACCGAAGATATGGACAGTCTGTTCGCCGGTCCATTCGAGCTGATGTACCTGCCCGATTGCGGTCATTGGGTGCAGCAAGAGGGCGCAGAGGACGTCAACCGATTGATGCTTGAGTTCTTGGAACGATATAGCTCAAGCGAATGACCTCTGCGCTCATCAGGTCAGCGGGGCGTTGGGATCGACGTCGGTCGTCGCAGCGATCCAATAGCGATGACGGATCCCCATCGACAGTTCTTCGAGGTCGTGTGCGACCTGGCGTTCGGTGGTCTCGTCGAGGCCTGCTCCACCGCAGACTCCGGTGAGCATTGAGCGTTTGAAGATCAGCCCCACAGAGGCGTCGACGAAGGAGAGGTCGCGCGCCTTGTTGGCGAGGAAGTACTGCATCTCTTTGGAATCGAATGGCAAGCGCCCAATCCCGTCAGTGGGCCACAGACCCCAGCCGAGGTAGCCGCCGCGCGCGACGTGCTCGCGGACTGCGCGGTGGTGTTCGATCACGTCTTCAACGTGACCGTCGCGGGCGTCGAAGTGGATCAGGTTTGGCCGTGAGTCGAGGATCCTAGTCCAGTTCGGTGAAGCGCAACAGTGTATCCCGGCCAGGGCGCCGACGCGCTGGACCGGCTCGATTGCGGCCCGCAACACGGGGACCACTTCGCGCCAGGGCAGCGGGATGGCAGGTTCGCCGACCGAGGCCAGCTCGGGCTCGTCGAAGAGGATGATGGCCTGGTATCCGAGTCGCTGGAAGGCCAGCGCCTGTTGCGCGGCGGCGGCACCGAGCCAGGTGGCAAGACGCTCAAGTGACTTCAGCTCCTCATGCGGCGCTCGGCCGTTGACGTCACGAGACCAGCGAGACAGGGTCATCGGCCCGATAATCTGTCCTTTGACAACGTTCGGCTTGCGCTCGTCAGCGAGGTTCGGCAGCCGCTCCAACAGCTCGTATAGGCCGGCGGCTCGATCTCTGGGAGGCAGGGCGGCGTCGGCGAGGTCCGTATCGGAGATTTCGCCCGACCAGCTGAGCACGTCGCCGTCCCAGGATGCGCCGGGCAGCGAGAGTCCTGTCTGGGGAATCATTTGCTCCTCGGGCGCGCGATTCGGCAGTTGCGGCCAAAAGGGAAGCCGCCAGTAGTCCGCGAGCACCTCGGAAACGGCTTCGGCCGCGTCGGTGTGTCGAGTGGATCCGATTCCGCAGGGCAGGAGCGGCAGATGAATGGGAGCGTCCACGTTCTCAACGCTTTCTGTGGAGATGTGGGGGGCCGACCAGGCAGCTCGGCCGATAGGTCTAGTTTACCCGTGATTGGCAAAAGAACCCGGGGCCAAAGCCGCTTCGAGAGGCACATTCGCAGACGAGCGGCAAAGCAGCTATACTCAGTTTTCCGAAACTGTCCAACAGATCACCCAGTTGATCAGTTGTGCTGCACGGAGTATCATCACCGCCCATCGCTTGTTGGCCGTGAAGACATAAGCGAGGATGATCTTCACCCGCACATTGGCTCCGAGATGGGAACGGGCGTACTAATCTGGTAACTGAAGGGTACAGGAAATGACACGCGCAGACGACCACTCCGACGTATCGGATGAGGCGACCGCTGCCGTTTCGGCAGACGCCGGCGCAGAGGAGCATGCCGCCCTGGCCCCTGCCGCTCGCGTCGTGCGCGAGCCGTTGATTCGCAGGCACTTCACCCAACCGGGCGAAGATGTCTACGCGCAGATCGAGTGGACCTACCGCACGGCGGCGATTACCTCCGACACCGGTGACACGATTTTCGAACAGGCCGATATCGAGACGCCGTCCTTCTGGTCACAGACGGCGACCAACATCGTCGCGTCGAAGTATTTCTGGGGTGAGCCGGGGACTTCGCAGCGCGAGACCTCGATGAAAACGCTCGTCGACCGCGTGGTCGAAACGATTACTCGCTGGGGCCGTGAGGGCGGCTACTTTAGCGACGGTGCGGCGGCCTCGGCCTTTTCGCAGGAGCTGCGCTATCTGCTGATCAATCAGCACGCGGCTTTCAACTCGCCAGTTTGGTTCAACGTCGGCATCGAGGAGACGCCGCAGTGCTCAGCCTGCTTCATCAACTCCGTTGAGGACACGATGGAGTCGATCATGGACCTGGCCAAGCGCGAGGCGCTGCTCTTCAAGTGGGGCAGTGGCACGGGCTCGAACCTGTCCACGTTGCGCTCGAGCAAGGAATCGCTGACCGGCGGCGGCAAGGCATCGGGTCCGGTTTCGTTCATGCGCGGCTACGACGCGTTCGCGAACGTGATCAAATCTGGCGGTAAGACGCGGCGAGCGGCGAAGATGATCATCCTCGACGCCGACCATCCCGACGTGATGGAATTCATCAACTGCAAGGCCGACGAGGAGCGCAAGGCCTGGGCGTTGATCGACGCTGGCTACGACGGATCGCTCAATGGCGACGCTTACTCCTCCGTCTCTTTCCAGAACGCGAACCACTCGGTTCGCGTTGCTGACGAGTTCATGCAGGCGGTGGAGGCCAACGGCATGTGGTCGACCCGTGAGGTCGTAACTAGCGAGGTCATTGAGCAGATCCCAGCGCGGGAGATCCTGCGTGCAATCTCGGCCGCGACGCACCAGTGCGGCGACCCGGGCATGCAGTTCGACACGGTGATCAACGACTGGCACACGTGCTCGAACACCGACCGGATTTACGCTTCGAACCCTTGCTCGGAGTACATGTTCCTGGACGATACGGCCTGCAACCTGGCGTCGCTCAATCTGCTCAAGTTCTACGACCTCGAGACGCACGAGTTCGATGTCGACGCGTACCGCCATGCCTGCCGCGTGATGATTACAGCGCAGGAAATCCTCGTCTCGAACGCGTCCTACCCGTCGTCGTTGATCGGTGAGAACTCGGACAAGTACCGGCCGCTGGGTCTTGGCTACACCAACCTTGGGGCGCTGCTGATGGCTCGGGGTCTGCCGTATGACTCGGTCGATGGTCGCGCGCTGGCGGCCACGGTGACGGCGTTGATGACCGGCGAGGCCTACCTGCAGTCGGCGCGCATCGCCGAGCGGATTGGTCCGTTCAGTGGCTACGCCGCGAATCGTGAGCCGTTCCTGCGGGTGATGCGTAAGCACCAGGCGGCGGTTGGTCGGATTGACGGACTGGGCAGTGTGCCCGATGTCGTTCGTCTCGCGGCCGACGACGCCTGGCGGCAGGCGGTCGAGTTGGGTGAGGCGCACGGCTATCGCAATGCGCAGGCCACCGTACTGGCGCCGACCGGCACGATCGCATTCATGATGGATTGCGACACGACCGGCGTGGAGCCGGACATTTCGTTGGTCAAGTTCAAGAACCTGTCCGGCGGCGGCTACTTCAAGATCGTCAACCGGACTGTGCCCGCCGCGCTGCGACGACTGGGCTACGCCGAGGATGCGATCGAGCGGATCGGTAAGCACATTGACGAGACTGGCACGATCGAGGGCTCGGCCGACCTGAACAGTGAGCACCTCGCGATCTTCGACTGCGCCTTCAAGGCACAGTCGGGGCAGCGCAGCATTGCCCCGTCCGGTCACATTCGAATGCTTGGCGCCGTCCAGCCGTTCCTTTCCGGCGCGGTCTCCAAGACTGTCAATGTGCCTGAACACACGACCGTCGAAGAGATCATGCAGACCTACGTCGACGCCTGGAAGCTGGGCGTCAAGGCGGTCGCGATCTATCGCGACAACTCGAAGCGAGTTCAGCCGTTGGAGACTGGCGAACGCACCGCAGTCGCGGAAGAAGTGGCCATCTACGAGCCTGGACCCTCACTCCCTAGCGACGAGCCGATCGTCCTGGAGAGCGCCCAGTCGCCCCCGGCCTATCGGCGACACCGACTGCCGGACGAACGGAAGGCCCTGACCCATAAGTTCACGATCGGCGAGCACGAAGGCTACATGACGATCGGCGAGTTCGATGACGGGAGCCCCGGCGAAGTCTTCGTACACATCTCCAAGGAAGGATCGGCGGTCTCGGGTCTGATGGATGCAGTAGGGACATTGACCTCGGTCGCCTTGCAATCCGGCGTGCCGTTGTCGACATTGGTCAAGAAGTTCGCGCACATGCGCTTCGAGCCCAGCGGTTGGACGCGCTCCAAGGAGATTCCTCACGCGGACTCGATCTTGGACTACGTCTTCCGCTGGATGGGTTCCAAGTACTTGGCCGGAGATACGGCGGACACAGTCGCTAAGCAGGGCCAATTGGTGATGTCGCCGGAGGAAATCAAGCTGGCCGACGAAGACGCCGGACCGGTTCCGGTCACTCCCTCGGTGGCTGAGGTGCCGCTGGTCGAGTACGCCGGAGCGAACGGCTTCCAGAATCAGCTCGACGCGCCGCCCTGCGCTGAGTGCGGCTCGATCATGGTGCGCTCGGGCTCGTGCTTCCGCTGCATGAACTGCGGCGCCACCTCGGGCTGCTCGTAGGCCTCAGGCCGACTCGTCAAGCTGCCGGATCAGCGCTCGTCGGCGACGTTCGTACTCGGTCTGCGAGAGCGTCGGCTTGACCCGCTCCAGCGCCTCCAGTTCCGGCGAGGTCGGCGGAATCCTGGCAGCCGGCGCCTGTTGCGCCGGTTCGGCATTCGCTGAGGGAGCGCGTGCCGGAGTTGGCGGTAACGGCCTGACCCGCGGCCCTCGCGGTGCAGGGGGCGGCATTGCGACATGCTCGAGCGACTGCGTCCGCCTCGATGAGGCCAACTCAGGCGCCTCTCGGCGAATCACGACGAGCGTACCCACCATGCGGTCGTGGATGCACTGACGGTCCGGATTCATCAAGATCCAGCCGGCGTTGATGATCGGTCCCAGCAGGCTGATGGCATAGCCGACGAGGCCAAGCAAGAGGCGCTTGATCAGGAGTTCGCGGACCCACATCCGCCGAGGCGTGATCGACTGACCCGACTCGTGGATGACATACATATCAAGCAACGACTTGGCCGGCGACTGGCCGTCCCGAGCGGAGAACCACATCCAGTACAGCCAGATCGGCAGCAGCAGGAAAATCAGCAGGTCGAGTAGTTCGCAGCCAAGCCGGCGCAGATACGGGGCGGCATAGTCTCCCGAGGTCGGGTGCGAGGTGAGCACGCCGCAGGCGGTGCAAAATGCGCCGACGCCCGGATACTCCTCGCAGATCGGGCAATGTTCCGCGCGCAGTGCGCTTGTTCGTGGCGAGGACATCGTCGGCCTTCCGCCGAGAGGTTAGGACAGCCGGCACCAGTTCAGCCCGGTTCCTGCGCACACTCGACGACCGGGGTGCCAAGCACCCTGATGTGCAACGTCTGTCTATCGCGGTCCCACAGCAGCCAGGCGGCGTCGAAGAATGAGAATGCCCAGAACAACACCGTGAGCGAGAACCAGAGGATGAGGAACTCGCCGCCCGAACTGGCGACAGCACCCAACAGGGCGAGGAGAACCACGGCGACGAGTCCGAGCGCGGCGTCCCAGCCGAAGTCTCGCAACCAGAGATGACCGGCGCCGATGGAGCGCGCGTCCGTACGCACGATGCGCAACCCGAGCAGCAACTTCCCCGGTGACTGACCTTGAGGTGCCAGGTTCTCTAGCCAGAGCAACCAGCCGATCCCGACGGTCAGCCAGATAATCAGGTAGTCGAGAGCGAACGCGCCGAGCCGCGCCCAACGGGTGGCGGCGTAGGAGGTTTGTTGCGGGTCGACGCTAAGTACG
>DAOUHS010000113.1:0-2188 GCA_034428415.1 Dehalococcoidia bacterium | reverse complement strand
CGATCAGCGCGGCGACTCCCTGGGCCTGTCCGGCGCGCACAGCGTCGATCGGGGCTTCGGTCAGGAACTCACCGTCGACGACGGGACGGAAGGGCATCTCGGGCTGTTTGCCGGCTTCCATGGCGACGTAGACCATTTTCTCTTCGAGCTTCGCCTGAGCAGCGAGGATGTCGGCAACGGACGCTGACTGCAGCGCGTCGGCGTCGCCCGGATCGAGGCCCAGCAGATCGCAGAACTGTTGGCCGTGATCGACCGCCTGTAGATCTTCAATGGCGTGATGGCCTGCGCCCGACTGCGGGATCGCCTTATGGAACAGGCCCTGGGCCTCGGGCGAACCCATGAGTGAGCTGACCGACATGCCGCCGGCGGACTCGCCGAAGATGGTGATGTTGGCGGGGTCGCCGCCGAAGTTGGCGATGTTGTCTCGGACCCAGCGGAGCGCGGCGACCTGGTCGCGCATGCCGAAGTTTGATTCCTCGAGCGCGGGCAGGTGGAGGAAGCCGAGCGCGCCGAGTCGATAGTTGATCGTGACTACGACGACGTCTCCGCGTTCGGCGAGCATGGCGCCGTTGTAGAGCCCTTCGCTGCCGGAGCCAATCGTGAAGGCGCCGCCGTGGATCCAGACCATGACCGGCCGCGCGGCGTCATCGGTGGCGGGCGTCCAGACGTTGAGGAAGAGGCAGTCTTCGGACTGCTCCTGGGGGGCGGCGCCGATCATGGCGTCGAGGGCCTCGTTGGGAATCTGCGGGGCCATTGGGCGGAAGGACTCGCAGTCGAGCACGTCGTCCCAGCCGGGGTGGGGTCGGGCGACGCGGAAGCGCAGGTCTCCGACCGGTGGGGCTGCGTAAGGGATGCCCCGGTAGACGCTGAGGCCGTTCTCGGATGATCCGTGGACTCGTCCCGATTCGGTCTGGATGATCGCTGCCATGTGTCGGCTCCAATCAGCTAATGCACCTGTGCGCAATGCAGGCTAGTCCGATTGGGCTGGGATCGGGCAGCTGCGGCGTGGTGTTAGTTCCCATTCAGCGCGGCCACGCTGAAGACGACCCGGAACGGCTTGCAGTAGATGATCACCGAGTTCAGGTCGTCCGGTGAGAGGTCGTCAGGCAGCAGGTAGTTCTGGTTGCCGACGTTGCCTTTGAGGCGGGCGAGTTCGGTGTAGCCGGCTTCGGAGATGTCTCCTCGGCCTCCGGGATTGGGATGGGGGCTGACGAGGACGAAGAGGGCGGGTCCGTTGGTGACTCGGAAGTCTTCGAAACGCAGGACGTGGGAGCCGTCTTCGAGCTGGTAGATGGTGGCCGTGCCCTCTCCCTTGTGGAAGGCGTCGGCGTCGGTGAACGTCCCCGATTTGAGCTCGACGACACCAGCGGCCTCCATGGCCTCGGGCATCGGCTCTTCGACTTCGATTTCGAGCTTGGATGCGGCGGACATCATGACCCGGGCTTCGTCGTCGGAGAGCTCTACTGGAATGGTGGCGTCGGCGCCGAGAGGGAAGGATTCATCGACGACGGTATCGACGAACAGTGGCCGGATCAGCCAACCGGCCAGCAAGAGCAGCGGGATCGCGGCGGCGATCATTCCAGCCAGCGTGATTCGACCGTTCCGGGTCGTCCACAGCCATGTCAGTAGTCGTTTCAGGTAGCTCATCGCATCTTCCTCCTACTGGGTGCGTCCATCGTGGAGCGATTCGGCCTGTCTCCAACGTACGCTCGTGGCAGCCGTTGGCGCTTAGAACACGCCATCCCAGACGGCCCGCTCTGTCGCGCGCCATGCAGACTCGGTCCGCAGATTTGGTCCCAGCATCATCTGGATTCGCGCATCTGGTTTGTAGGGCGGCCATTCGCGGCCGCCGATTGCTGGGTTACCGGTTCGGGCGAACGTGGTCCAGATGTCCACCATGGTGTTTGCCAACTCGTCAGCCGCGGGGCCGCTGCCGGCGAAATCGGGCACGTTGGCGTAGGTGCCGAAGGCGAAGGGGATGTCGAGCGCGTGGCATGACCCGAGCGCGCCGTCGTTCATCGGCGACTTCCAGTCGAGGGTGTAGCCGAAGGTCGGCGCGCCGCCTCTGGCCCAGGCGTCGGCGAAGCGGAGCGAGGGCATGATCTCGAGGAAGTCGCTGGCGACGGCGTCGAGGATGTCGTCCGGTTGGCTGGGCTCGCTGCGGGAGGCTCGAGCGTCTCGGTAGGCG
>DAOUHS010000112.1:0-3590 GCA_034428415.1 Dehalococcoidia bacterium | reverse complement strand
TTGATGCAGCATTCACTGAAGAGATGGCCAACGAACTACGCGCATCCAGAGGTTGCGGTCGGCTCTGGGAAGAGACGGTCGTGCATCCCTGGGTATTGGCCCTGGTCGAAAAGGATCTCGGCGACGGTCCCATCCTGGTCTGTCCAAATGTGGGATCGGCCGGCGACGGCTCAGTGTCCGCCATCTGGGCCCTCGAAGACGACGCCGTGACCAACGCCAACTTAGGAACAATCGCCATCGCAGTCAACGCCCCAATCGCAGCCGAACGGGAAGGGACGATCCAAGTGGTCTACGCCAGCCGGCACTCTCGGCTGAGTGAGCATCGCATCGAAGTCGGGCACGACCAGATGGAGCGAAACCCACCCGTCTTCCGCTCGCTCTGCGACCTCGGTTCGTGACCGGCCAGTTCGGATCCCCCCGTATAGGCAGGGCGGACATGTCACATTCTGTCTATGCCGCGATCGATAGTCCAGCACGATTGGACTAAAGGCCGACCGCCGATGCTCCAAGCAATCTAAGGGAGGCACCGCTGAGAGCGTAGACGATCAATGGGACGCGGCCAGGCCTGTGGGAACTAGGATATTCGCCGTCACCTTCGTAGGTGACGTTGGTGATTCCGAACACAGCCATGTCATCAATGCTGAACGTCCAACCTGCAACCCCTGCGGTGACGTAGTGTTCGCAACGTTCTGGCATATGACCGTACAATAGCGCATCGACTGAGACACCGATCATGTCCAGAAACTCCACCTCCTCTTCGACACTACGACTCCGTTGAAGGACTGCGAGTTCGCTACTTGCGGACGAGTCGCTGTTGTCTTCGTCGGAATGGACATCCGCGAGACATTCGCCATTGATGGAAAGGTACTTGTTTTGTTGTTCAGATCCGTGCCAGCCCACGACCGCGCTCTCGCGGATTACTTTCGTAGGCGCCGCAGTGAAGATGTAGTTAGCGCATGAAGAGAAGCAGATCCCCTCGACCACGACCGTGACCTGGTTCTCATACACCCAGTCCCCAACCTCTCGACCTAGACCGGTTTCGCCGCCGCCTGAGGCAATGACCAGGGTGTCGACGGGTGGATCGGCGTGTGTTACCTCGCGCAGCAGTTGGCTTACCGCAGGGCGGGTCAGATACCCGATGTACATCGCGATACCTCCCTCCACGACCACTTCGCCCCGGTCGAATCTCGTTCGGAGCAGAAGATGTTCCTGTTCAGGGAGAGGTTCCAGCAGTTGCGGCACAGCTCCGGTGTGGAGCTCGAGCAGAATGACCGACTCTCCCGCCAACGCCGAATCAAGTGGATACTCACCTTTACCTTCATGACTGACATTCGCGATGCCGAACCTAGCCATGTCGGCAATCGATATTGTCCAGAAGGTTGCGTCATTGTTTCCTGATCCGGTATCGACTGCAGCCGGTTCGCTCCATGATGAGATTTCAGGCGACACTCTGACCGTTGCGAAGAATTTCTCCACTAGTTCCATTTCCTCGCCTGTGTTCTGTGTCGGCCCTTTGCGGAGCCAAGCGACGACTGCGCCGTCACGAATGAGCTTTGTCGCCCCGCTTGGGAACACGTACTCCGCGCAGACGGAGAGACAAGCCTCTTCGATCTCCAGAGAGATACGGTTAAGAGCCAGCCATAGCCCGAACCTGCGTGCCGACCTGGGCAATCCGTCGCGCGAGGTAATCACCACAGTGTTGATGTGCTCCGCACGAATGGAACTGACGAAGATGAGGGAAAGCACCGAGTGGTCGTCAATGTAGCCGCTGAATGTCGCAGTTGTACCCGATATCGAAACAGTGGCGTTCTGAGTGGGAATATAAGCGGACTGACTCGCCTGCTGCCAGGTACGCTCAATCGGCCCAGGCTGATGCCTTGGGGCGGCCTGTTCAGCTTGGCTCCCCGATTGATCCACGGACTCAGTCAGTTGAGCGTCCAGGGTGTGGGCTGTTCCCGGTCCCGCACTCTCAGCGTCAACCTCGTCGCTGACACCGACGTTTGACGATGAAGCAGACTGCCGGCTCGATTGCTGGGCACTCGCCTCCCTCGGAGTCTGAGGCTCCGACACGACTGACGGCTGTGGGGTTTCGTCATCACAGGCTGTGAAGGTCGCCGTTATCAAAAGCAACAACGAAAGCAGACCCTGCCAGTTGGGTGGAACTGGCATGCGGCACTGCTCGCGCGCCGTATTGGTCGCCGCCTAGCTGCGCGGCAGCCCCAGTCCACGAGTCGCGATGATGTTTCGCTGGATCTCGTTGGTGCCGGAGTAGATCGTGCTGGGCACGGCGAGCAGGTACTGCTCGGGCATGTCTCCGGACCATGGAGCGGTCGGCTCCTCGGGGATCAGCTGGCCGCTGAGGCCGAACATCTTGATCCCGTAGTTGTAGATCTTCTGGCCCAGCTCGGACTGGAAGATCTTGACCACCGAGGCCTCGTAGTTCGGCACGTTGCCGGTCGCCTGAATGTGACCGATCCGGTAACCGAGGTACTTGGCCACGTTGTTGCTGATCACCAGGTCCGACAGACCCAGGCGGTAGCGGTCGCGATCGTCCGCCGAGCCGTTCTGCAGCTCCTCGGTCATGCCCTCGAGCGTCTTGCGCTGACCGGCAGTCGTACCGATCCCGGAGCGCTCGAAGTCAAGCAAGGTCATGCCGACGTACCAGCCGCGGTTCTCTTCGCCGATCCGGTTCTTGGCCGGCACGCGGACGTCCTCAAAGAAGACCTCGTTGAAGTGGTGTCGTCCAGCCATATTAATCAGCGGTCGCACCGAGAGGCCCGGCGTGTTCTTGATGTCATCGATCAACAGGAACGAAATCCCGCGGTGCTTGGGTGCGTCCGGGTCGGTACGCACGAGGCAGAACATCTGGTTGGCGCGGTGACCGCCCGAGGTCCAGATCTTCTGACCATTGATGATGTAGTCGTCACCATCGCGCACGGCGCGGGTCTGCAGCGAGGCGAGGTCGGAGCCGGAGCCCGGCTCGGAGTAGCCCTGGCACCAGATGTGCTCACCAGAGGTGATCTTCGGCAGGTACTCGGCCTTCTGCTCGTCGGAACCATGAATGATCATGGTCGGACCGATCATCCCAACGCCGAAGCCGCGCGTCCCGGTGTCGGGTGCGCCGTGGTAGCCGAATTCCTCGTTGAAGACGATCTGCTCATAAATCGAGGCGCCCAGGCCGCCGTATTCCTTCGGCCAGGCCGGAGCAATCCAGCCGCGGTCGGCGAGCTTGCGATTGAACTCGAGGGCGTTGTCAAAGTCCTCGTCGTTCTCACGAGCTCCGCCGGGTCCCTCGCTGGACGCGGGCTCGGGAATGTTATCGAGCAGGAATTGGCGGACGTCGCCGCGCAGGGTTTCTTCAGCCTCGGAAAATCGCAGTTCCATCAGTGCTACCTCGCTAATCCGTGAGTAAGGACTTCTCGTGCCTTGTGGAGCGGGAGACGGGATTCGAACCCGCGACCCTCTGCTTGGGAAGCAGATGCTCTACCACTGAGCTACTCCCGCAGCGCCCGCGAATGCGCCAGCCGCACGCGAGCCGGTTTGTTGCATCGTACACGCCGACCCTGCTGCAGTGGAATCAAGTAGTGACC
>DAOUHS010000111.1:0-10677 GCA_034428415.1 Dehalococcoidia bacterium | reverse complement strand
CGCTTACGATCCAGGTTCGCACCACGTCGTCTCCAACGCTTCCTGTACGACGAACTGTCTCGCGCCGATGGCCAAGGTGCTCGATGACACCGTCGGCATCAAGAGCGGGATCATGTCGACGATCCACGCCTACACCAACGACCAGGCGATCCTCGACACCGTCCACGGCGACCTGCGCCGCGCTCGCGCCGCAGCAATGAACATCATCCCCACCAGCACCGGCGCGGCCAAGGCCGTCGGACTCGTGCTGCCCCACCTCAACGGCAAGCTCAACGGCATGGCCTACCGCGTGCCGACCAGCACCGTTTCGGTCGTGGACCTCGTCATCGACGCCGAGCGCGCCACCGACGCCGAAGAACTCAACGCCGCGTTCGAGAAGGCCGCCACCGACCTTGAGTCGCCCCTGCACGGCATCCTCGACTACACCGACGAGCCGCTCGTCAGCAGCGACTTCAAGGGCTCGCCCGCTTCCTCGATCATCGACGCGCTCTCGACCATGGTGCTCGAAGGCACCCAGGTCAAGGTCGTCAGCTGGTACGACAACGAGTGGGGCTACAGCGTCCGCGTCGGCGACCTCTGCGTGCGCATGGCCCAGGCCGGCCTCTCTTAGGTCGGTCTCTCTGAGGCCGGCCTCTCTGAGGTCGGTCAAGCAGTCGAGCCGGGCGAAGCGCCGCCCCGACTCTCCGCTCTCCCCTCCCCGGCAGAGCCACCGACGGATGACGCGCTCGCGCTCCTCGCGACTCTGCCCAGCCGAGGCACTCGTGTCGGCATACTCTGCCACAGAGCGAACACACACACAGAACTTGTGTGCGTGTACGATGGACGCAACAGCCCGGTTCCGTGAAGGCTTCCTGAAGAAAGCTCCCGTGATGTCCGACCACAGACCCGCCGCAACAAGCCCGCACACCGTCGTCCAGGCCCGTCGAAACTCGCACGTATCCCTCCAAAAATCGTCCAAAATCGGACAAATCGACCGCAAGATTGCCCCTGGAAACCCGAAGAAACCTGGAAAAACCTGAAAAAACCTGAAAGGCCGCAGGACACGATCCCCCGTAAAACACTGGAGATCCTCACCCGACCGGCCCGCGAAAAAAAATTCGCCTGAAACCTGAAAAGCCGACACATCCGCAGCCCAACGGGTCTTACCCTGAAGGCCAGTAAGAACACAGCGAAGGGGACGCTCCCGCAATGGCCATGTTTGATGCGCTGAGCGGCAAACTCCAGGGTGTTTTCGCCACGCTCGGCAAGCGCGGCGCCATCTCCGAGAAGGACCTCGAGGCCGCGTTGCGCGAGGTCCGCCTGGCGCTGCTCGAAGCGGACGTCAACTACAAGGTCGCGCGCGACTACATCAAGGCCGTCCGCGGCCGGGCCAGCACCGACGAAGTGATGAAGTCGCCGACGCCGCTGAACCGCGTCGTTGAAATCGTCAATGAGGAACTGGTCACGCTGCTCGGAACGGAGTCGCCCAGCCTCCAGCGAGCCTCTCAGGGCCCCACCATCATTCTCATGGTCGGACTCCAGGGCTCCGGCAAGACGACCACCTCCGCCAAGCTCGCGCTGCGAGCCCGCAAGGCCGGAGACCGACCACTCCTGATCGCCGCCGATGTCTACCGGCCCGCGGCGATCGACCAACTCCAGGCCCTCGGACGCCAACTCGAGATCGAGGTCTTCGACCTCGGGCCCCACGAGAAGCCGGTCAAGATCGTCGAGCAGGGCCTCGAACGCGCAGCGCAGATCGGCGCCGGCACCGTGATCGTCGATACCGCCGGTCGCCTGCACATCGACGAAGACATGATGTCGGAGATCACCGAGTTGCGGGACCGTTTCAAGCCGACCGAGGTGTTGCTCGTCGCCGACGCGATGTCCGGCCAGGACGCGGTCAACGCCGCCTCGGCATTCGACGCAGCCGTCGGCATCACCGGCGTTGTCCTGTCGAAGATGGACGGCGACGCGCGCGGCGGCGCCGCGCTCTCGATTCGCGCCGTAACCGGCGCGCCAATCAAGTTCCTCGGCATCGGCGAGCGACCCGACGCGCTCGAACAGTTCCACCCCGACCGTCTCGCCGGACGCATCCTCGGCCGCGGAGACATGTCCACGCTCGTTGAGCGCGCCGAGCAGGAGTTCGGCGACCAGGACGCCAAGGTCTGGCGGCGCAGGCTGCAGGACGGGGAGTTCGACCTCGAGGACTTCATCGAGCAGATCAGCAAGGTCCGCCAGATGGGGCCCATCTCACAGATTGTGAGCATGATTCCCGGCTTGAGCACGATCAAGGATCAGATCAAGGTCGACGAGATCGACGACGATTTCTTCAAGCAGTTCGAAGCGATCGTCCTCTCAATGACGCCCGAGGAACGTCACAAGCCGGACATGATCAACGGTTCCCGACGCCGACGGATCGCCAAGGGCAGCGGTACCTCGCCCCAGGAGGTCAATCAGCTCCTCAACCAGTTCAAGCAGGCCAAGGGAATCATGAAGGACCTCGCTTCAGGCAAGGTGCCCGGCATGCCCGGAGTGCGCACCGCCGCCGGCCGTCGCTAGCGAAACAGCGCCAACGCCCGGATGCGTTTACGATGAATCGATACCGACCAACGAGATGCAGACAGAGCTGAACACATGCTGAAAATTCGACTAGCCCGGCACGGGCGCAAGGGACGACCCTTCTATCGCATCGTCGTCCAGGATTCCCGTAAGCCGCGCGACGGTCGCTTCGTTGAGAACCTGGGCCACTACGATCCCTTGACCGACCCGGCCGAGTTCAACGTCGACTCGGAACGCGTCAAGCATTGGCTCTCGCACGGCGCACAGCCGTCCGAGACCGTGCACCGATTCCTTGCCAAAGAGGGACTAATCGAACCGTGGCAGCCGAAGCCACGCAGCAAGCGCACGGAGGCCAAGAAGGCCGCCGCCGCCGCTTCCGAGTAGCTGAATCGTCGAGCGCCGCAATGGAAGACTTCATCGAGTACGTCGCTAAGTGGATGGTTGACGACCCCGACGCCGTCCGCGTGGAGCGGGTCGAGAACGGCGATCACGTGAATATTCAGCTCCACGTGCATGAGGCCGACATGGGACGGATCATCGGTCGCGAGGGACGGCTGGCTATGGCAATGCGGACACTCCTCTCGGTGGCCGGTCACGCCCGCGCCATGGACACGTCGCTCGACATTCGCTGACTTGATCGCCAACTTGACCAATGCCTCGTCGGCTGGGACGCAGCAATCCCGAAAACCGAATGCCTCGCGACGGCTTCCGCGCCGTTGGCCTGATCGAGCGGCCACGAGGACTGAAGGGCGAAGTCAAAGCGTTGCCCCTGACCGACTTCCCTGAACGACTCGAGCCCGGCGCTCGGGTGTTCATCGCTGGCCTGTCGCGACGCGTGGCGCGCTGCACCTGGCAAAAGGGACGCGTCTACCTGTACCTCGACGGAATCTCCGACCGAGAATCGGCCGAGAGCTTGCGTGGTGAGCTAATCGAGATTCCGGCGAACGATCGGCCCAGGACCGACGAACCGTTCTGGTACATCGACGAGATCGAAGGGCTTCGCGTTCAGAGTCGCGAGGGCGAGCAACTGGGCTCGATTAGCGAGGTGCTCCAGACCGGGGCGAACGATGTATACCTTGTCGATCGTGGCGATCAACGAGACCTCCTGGTGCCGGCGCTGGGCGATGTCGTCGTCGACGTCGACCTCGGCCGGGGAACGATGACGGTCGACCTACCCGACGGTCTGCTTCGGCCAGACGCTTCGCTTGATTGAACCGCAACCCGCGGTGGCTGTACGATGTTGTAGCTTGAGGCCTGCTCGGGCGCCGCGTGGGGATATAGCTCAGCTGGGAGAGCGCGTCGTTCGCAACGACGAGGCCGGGGGTTCGAGTCCCCCTATCTCCACCAAACTGGACAAAATCAAGAACCATTACCGTTTCACTCCTCTGGACTCGTGACGCAATGCTGACCAGCGGGAGCATGTGCATAGGATCCTGGCCGAAGGGTCGACCCTGTCCCGAGCGAGGTGCGGACCTCTGCGCACCACTGAGCGCGGCGGTCGCCCAGCCTGGCCAACGCATCCTCTTCGGCACCTTCTCTTGAATCAGCCCAGGAACCGATCAGTGCGCAGGTTGGGCCCTCGGCAGCGCAGCTACCATGACTCACAACAGGGTGTTGGACGCGGGATTCGATTCCGTCGCTGTTACAGTTCGGGAGCGACGACGTATGAATGCTGACGCCTCTGCTTTTGGTGATCGGATGGCCGACGTATACGACGAGTTGCACGAGCACCTAAACACGCCAGAACTCGTTGGGCCGATGGTTGACCTGCTGGCGCAGTTGGCCGGCAGCGGGCCTGCCCTTGAGTTGGGCATCGGGACGGGACGCATCGCGCTACCCCTGGCGACCCGCGGAGTTGAGGTACATGGCATTGATGCTTCGCAGGGAATGGTCGCGAAGTTGCGCGAGAAGCCAGGTGGCAAGGACCTACCCATCACGATAGGTGACTGTAGGGATGTCGGCGTCGATGGGCGCTACTCACTCATCTACGCTGCCTTCAATACCTTCTTCTCGCTTCTATCGCTTGAAGCCCAAGTCGAGTGCTTCAAAAGGGTTGCGCACCGTCTCACCGGAAACGGCGTCTTCCTAGTCGAGGCCGCTATCCCAGACCCCGAGCGGTTCAGCCACGGGCAGAGCATCCAAGCCGGCATTGTGGAAAGCGACCTGGTGTCCATTCATGTGGACCGTTTCGACCCCCTCACACAAACGGTTACGTCCTCTCACACGTACATCACCGAGAGCGGGGTGCGGATGTATCCGACTGCCCTCCGTTACGCTTGGCCCTCAGAGTTGGACCTCATGGCTCAGTTGTCTGGGATGAAGCTGCAAAGTCGGTGGAGCGACCCACGAGGTACTCCATTCACAGCTGCCAGCAGAGCCCCCGTATCGGTGTACGAGCTGCGGAACGATTGGAGATGACGTCTCTCGATCGATGTCAAGGGTCACGGCCACATCGCGCCATCCCCGCGTCGACACCGTAGCCCACAGCGCTCTAGAGGCCCGTAGCCCACGGGTGGTCTCTCGACGAGGGCCGTGATTCGCTTAGTTCCCATCTCGGCAGGCCAGCATCAACGTCAGTTACCACCCTGCGAAACACTCCACGCCTTTGGTGCTCCGGATGGACCGCGTTCGTTGGATGCTGGTCCAGTTAAGGGGACTAGAACCCGGCGAATTCTTTCGAGTTCGTGAGAACTTCACTCGGTGGTTACAGCGAGATTTCCCATGAAAAAGTTCGCAGAGCGGGGTCGCCAGGCCCGCCGCGATTGAACCGCAGTCGATACAAGTGGTTCGAACCATCTGGTTTCGGAACATGACTAGGGTCGGACGCCCATTCCCCGAGGTTGTCCCGACATCCTTGAGAGTCCCCGGTAGGCCAGTTCGAGGAAGTCGGCAACATAGCGGCGGGTGTGGCGCGGATCGATGATGTCTTCGACGCCGAACGCTTCGGCGGTCCGGAAGGGACTGGCGATCGCGCGGAAGCGGGCCTCGATCTCGGCGCGTTTGGCGACCGGGTCCTGCGCGTTGGCGATTTCGCGTCGGAATGCTGCATCGACGCCTCCCTCGATCGGGATTGAGCCCCACTCACCGCTAGGCCAGGCGATGCGGTAGTTCGGGCGTCGTGGATTGCCGGTCATGTTGCCGGCCATTCCGTAGCACTTGCGGATGTGCACGCACATCGAGGGCACGCGCAGGTTGTTGGCGACCCAGAGCGCTCGCATGCCCTGGCGAATCGTGCCGGCCGCCTCGGCCTGGCTGCCGACCATGAAGCCGGGCACGTCGACGAAGAACACCACCGGCATCAAGAACAGATCGCAGAACTCGAGGAAGTGCTCAACCTTCTGTGCGCCGTCGCGATCGAGTGCCCCGCCAATGTGTCGCGGATTGTTGGCCACGATGCCCATCGGCATCCCGTTGACCCGGGAAAGCGAGGTGATCACGCAGCGGCCGAAGTCGGGTTGAATCTCGAACAGGTCGCCCTGATCGACGACCAGCTCAATGAGACGGTGCATCGAATACGGACGGGTGCGGCTGCGCGGCACGATCGAGATCAGTTCCTCCGCGGCACGGTCAATCGGGTCGTCCGATGATCGGATCGGCGGCACCTCTGAGGCGCGATCGGGCAGATAGGAGAAGACGGTCCGCAGTTGGCGCAGCGCGTCGGCTTCGTCCTGCGCCTCGTTCTGGACTGCGCCGGACTGGTGCACATGCACCTGCGAGCCGCCCAGTTCCTCTTTGGTGATTTGCTCACCGAGGGCGCGCTGGACGACCGGCGGACCGGCCGCGAAGAGCACTGCGGTGTCTTTGGGCATCACGGTGAAGTGACTCATCATCGCCTGGCCGGCGACGCCGCCGGCGACGCTGCCCAGCAGCGCTGTGAGGATCGGCACTTCATTGAGCATCAGCGCCAGTCGAGAGAACTGCGCCGAGCCATTGGGCAGATAGGTGAACCCGCCGTAGTTGATCGCCTCGACGTTGGCGCCGGCGCCGTCGAGCAACTGAAAGACCGGCAGGTCGAACTCGGCCGCCAACTCCTCCAGGAAGCCGCCTTTTCCCTTGGTTGAGCCGGCTGTGCCCGCGCGACCGGAGCCGCCGCGGACCGTGAAGTCGTTGCCCCACACCGCCACGCGCCGACCATCGACCCGCGCGAGTCCGGTGACCAACGGATAGGGCATGAAGCTGCTCAGCTCGTCACCGTCGTACTCCGAGTAGCCGGTCAGTTGACCAAGCTCTTCGAATGTGCCCGGATCGACCAGCGCATCAATCCGTTCGCGGACGTTGAGCTTGCCGGCTTGACGTTGTCGCTCGACGCGCTCCTCGCCGCCCATGAGCACGCTGAGCTCGCGGCGACGTTGCAGTTCTTGTACTTCCGCTTCCCAGCTCATGAGACCTCCCTTTCCAACCGACTGACCCTGAGCAGGCTATCGACGCAGATCTCCGCTCGTAGAGACCGCCGCGCGTGTTGGACAGTGCGCTCCCCCGCCATGCAGCGGAGGAGCGCGGTTCAGATCGGTGCGGATGGTTCCTAGCTGGTCCAGCCCACGTCTTTCTGGCCGAAGTGCGGTTTGCCGTCGCCGAAGTGGTCGAACTCCAACGCCGGATCGTGGGCGAAGACGGACGACCAGTAGTGCGTGTGGATGTGCCAGGCTCGTGAGACCATCACCCGGTTGAGCTCGCGGAACGCCTCCGCGCGCGGTTCGGGATCGAAGATCTCGGTCACCTTCTGGAACGCGGCCTGCACCTCGGCGTCCCTGTCCCCGGGCGGCAGCATGAAATCGTACGGTCCGTCAGCGCGGCCAAGGAAAGCCAGCTGCTGCCAAGGATCGGCGCGAACACTCATCCCGGACATGAAGGTGTTG
This sequence comes from Dehalococcoidia bacterium, assembly GCA_034428415.1. GTDB lineage: Bacteria > Chloroflexota > Dehalococcoidia > Bin125 > Bin125 > Bin125. The sequence goes on along the minus strand of DAOUHS010000111.1, from coordinate 3,283 downwards.
ACGCGCTTCTCGAAGAACTCCAGGTAGTAGTCGGGCGCCGGCTTGACGACGATGTTGAGGATGATCCCGTACGGCGCCAAGCTGGCCTGGATAAACTCGGCGGCCGTGATTGCGCTCGCCGGAATATTCATGTCGAACCCGAAGCCGTCCGGCTGGCCGGCCAGTTCCAGTTCCTCGCGCACCCGATCGGGGTCGTGCCGAATCAGGATCTCGTCGGGATCGTGAATCCCGCCAAGCGCCGGCCCCAGGTAGCCCCAATGGTTGGCGGTGTTCAGATTCTCGTAGACCACCTCGACAAATTTGTCCCGGTCGATGGCGTAGTTGAGCGCCTGGCGCAGGTGGATGTTGCCCCAGGGCTCCAGGTTCGGATTGAGGTAGATGAAGCCCAGCGCGTTGGTTTCGCGAACGCTGAGTGACTTGCCAGCCTCCTCAACCCGAGCCAGATCCTCCGGCGGCACGGAAGCGAGGAAGTCAAACTCCCCGGTCAGCAGCCCGTTCACCTGCTGCGTCGGCTCGATTGACTGGTACATCGTCAACCGCTCCACTCGCGGCGCGCCATCCTGCCAGTACTCCGGGAAGTATTGCTGGGCGTAGGGACCGTCGAGATCCTCGTCCACATAGGTGAACGCGCCCGTGCCAACGGGTGCTTCGCGGCTGTTCGGCGTGTTGATCCGCTCAAACGCACTTGGCGCGAGGAGCATGCCCGCGCGGTCGCCGAGCACGCGCAGCAGCGGCGAGAAGGGCGCCGTCATCTCGAAAATGGCGGTGGTGTTGTCAACCGGATCGACTCGCGCAATCGCGGCCAGGTCTGCTTTCACGTTCGAGCCGTCGACGGTCTGGCCGCGCTCGATGTGCAGCCGGGTGGTGTCGGCCGTCAGCTCGGTCAAATCGTGGTAGAGCACGCCCGAGCGCAGGTTGAAGATGACCTTGAGCGGGTCTGGGATCTCCCAGCTCTCAGCCAGACTGCGTGACTCAGTGGGCGTCAGACTGTCGTCGTAACTGACGAGATTGTCGAAAATCGGCCAAAGCACCTGGTGGTCGCCCCCGCCGGTGCCGGTCGTGCCTTCCAAGCCGCTGATGTTGGACGCCATGGGCCAGCGCACTTCGCCCGTTGGCACGTGTTCGCTTACCGTAGCCTGCGCCTCTGCGGCCTCCTCCTGTTGCTGCTGCTGTTCGTCCGCCTGTTCTTGCTGCTCGACCTGCTGGGCCTGTTGTTCGGCTGCCGCGGTCTGTTGTTGCGCCTGCTGCTGTTGGGCCTGTTGTTGCTGAGGCTGTGCGGCCGCTTGCTGTTGTTGTTGATCCTGCTGCTCGACCTGCGCAGCGGCGGACTGAGCGTCGTCGTCATCGTCGCCGCAGCCCACCAGGGCTAGGCCGACTGCGCCGATTCCGGCGCGTGCGCTGACGTTCAGCAGCGTGCGGCGCGAAAGCTGGCGACGTCTTAGCTGACGCCAATAACTCTGCTCAGTCATTTCCGTCTCCGGTCATTGTCGCCAATCCATCTTGATCGGCAAACGTTCGCTCGTGCGAATGAAGATATAGCTTGTGAATCGTGTACGTGCTAAGTGGTCTGAACCAGAAGAGCGATCTCTTATCCTCCATGCACGCGAGCATCGATGCAACCGGAACGCCTATGACCGAGCCCTTGACCGGCATGCGGGTGATCGAAATGGCAACGGCGCTGCAGGGTCCGGCGGCAGGCGGCTACCTGGCCGAAATGGGCGCAGATGTGATCCGGGTCGAAACGCCCGGCGGCGACGGCAGCCGATATGGTCGCGGCGTCAACAATACGAACCCGCCAGGTACGGTTGGCACGCAATTCGCGTCGACCAGCCGGGGCAAGCGCTCGATCAGCCTGGATGCGAAGTCCGAGGCCGGACTCGAAGTAATCCACCGACTATTGGAAAAGGCGGACGCCTTCATCAGCAACTATCGCGAGGCTGCGCTTGAGCGTCTAGGGCTGGGCTACGAGGCCTGCCGCGAGCGCAATCCTGGACTCGTCTATGCCCTCGCCAACGGTTTTGGACCGCACGGCCCGAACGCGACGCGTCCGATGACCGACATCGCTGCGCAGGCGCGCGGAGGTCTGATGAGCATGATCGGGGAGGCCGGCGGAGCGCCGATGCGAGCCGGGGTCACCGTCGCCGACCTGGCCGGCGCGATGCAGCTGGCGCTGGCGACGGTGACGGCGCTGCTCGCTCGCGAGCGTCATGGGGTCGGGCAGAAGGTCAATATCTCGGCCTACGGCGCGCAGATCTGGTTGCAATCATGGGAGCTGAACCACGCCGGTCTGACCGGCCGGACGCTAGAGCGTGACGGCGCGCATCACCCCAACGTGCCCGGCATGGAGGCGATCTACGAAACCAGGGACGGCGGTTGGATGGCGATTTCGTTCGCCAAGACCGAGCCGGCCTGGCAGGCGCTGTGCGAGTTTGGCGGCATCCCCGAGGCTGCCAGTGACGAGCGCTGGAACAGCGTCCAGAAGCGGGTCGGGATGTCGACGGATCCCGAGATCGCCCGCTCCATCCGACCGGTGCTCGCGGCCGCCTTCCGCTCCCGCACGACGGCGGAGTGGGAGGAGTTTTTCGACTCGCAGCCGCAGATCATCGCCAACCGGGTGTTTAACCACCAGGATGTGCTGGACGATCCTCAGGCTCGCGCTAACGGATACATCACCGACGTCGAGTTGCCGCCGATCGGAACGGTCCCGTTTGTGGGTCCGCTGATTCACTTCAGTGAGACACCGCCCTCGGTCAAGGGTCCGCCGCCCGAGCTCGACCAGCACGCCGAGCAGATCCTGCTGGAACTCGGCTACGGCTGGGACGAGATCACGAAGATTACCGAGGCATCACGATCGGCGATGCGTGAGCGGTTCGAGGCGCTCGGCCTGGATCCGCCCTACTAGGCGAGCCAGCGGACATCGGCCTGGCCGAAGTGTGGCTTGCCGTCGCCGAAGTGCTCGAACTCCAGGTTCGGATCGTGGGCCATCACGGACGAGCCGAAGTAGAGCTTGATGTGATAAGCGCGGGACTCGAGGATGCGGTTCAGCTCCCGCATCGCCTCGACGCGTTCCGCGGGATCGAAGACCTCAGTCACCTTGGTGAACGCGGCCTGCAACTCGGCGTCCTTGTCCGCCTCGGGCAGGGCGAAGTCGAATGGCCCGTCCTGTCGTGCGACGAAGGCCATCTGCTGCCAGACGTCGGCTCGTACGGACATGCCGGCCATCATCACAGCGGTCTGCTTCTGGACCCACTCGATGTAGTAGTCGGGGCTGGGCCGGACGACG
>DAOUHS010000110.1:0-17850 GCA_034428415.1 Dehalococcoidia bacterium | reverse complement strand
TCCTCCATCCCCAGCCAACAGAAGTCGTCGGTCGCATCTCGCGTGGGGCATTCGTCTAGCGGCCAAGGACACCGCCCTCTCAAGGCGGAGATCAGGGGTTCGAATCCCCTATGCCCTACCAGAACTTCTGTTCCTGCGGACGGCCCAGCCGGTCATGGTCAGCGCGCCCCAAAGGCTCTAGCTTTAGCGCGCAGATCACCGCTGAACGGAGCCTCACATGTCCCAGCCGATTCGAGTGCACGTCGTCGCCGGAGGCTTTCCGCCGGGCAAGCACGCCGGACACGACATGGACTATGCGCGACTGCGCATCCTCCAGGCGTTGCAGTCCAACGTGAACGTGCACGCCACCGTCAGCGGCGATTTCACCGACTGCGACAAGTGGATCGCCGACTGTCAGCTGCTGGTCTGCTACGTCGCGGGCCCGTTCGCCGACGAGCACCAGTGCGGCGTGATCATGGACTGGCTCGACAACGGAGGGCGCTGGCTCGCCCTGCACGGGAGCACCGGCGGTATGCCGGAGCGCACCAGCGATCGCGCAGACGGCCGCCGCCGCATGGCCAAGCTGCCGTATCACGACACGCTGGGCGGCTACTTCATGACCCATCCACCGATCCGGGAGATGAACGTCACCGTTTCCGATCACAACCATCCGTTGACCTACAACTTGCCCGACTCATTCTTCGTCAAAGATGAGCCCTACATGATCGAAGTGATTCACCCGGACACGCAGATCCTGCTCACCACAACCGATATTGAAGCCCCGGCAATCGTCGACGAGCTATACGGCCGCGACCTGTCACTCTTGCCCGATGGCAAGTCGCACGCGCTCGCTTACGCGCGCACCGTTGGCGAGGGCGAAATCGCCTACATCGCGCCCGGTCATTGTCACACGCCGGTGGTGATGACGGAGGATCACAAGGAGCGCATTCGCCAAATTATCTGGAGAGACTACCGTCTGCCGCCCGTCCACGAGTCGATCTCCCCCGACGGTGTAATACCTTCGCTCTTCCGCGGCCCGTGGGAGACCGAGCCTTTCGAGCAGTTGCTCAAGAACGCGATCGACTGGGGCACGGGGGTCAACGGATAGAGACGGTCACTCGGCCGACGGGAAGCACCTGGATACGACTGCTCCGACACTAGGCCACAACGCCCGCGTCGCGGAGCTCGGTGATCTCTGCCTGCTCCAAGTCCAAATCGGCCTGCAGCACGTCGTCGGTGTGCTCGCCCATGAGCGGGGCGCGGACGAAGGGCACGTCGCCGTTCGAGAGCCGCGGGGCGAAGCCCAACAGCTCAATCTCGCCGTGTTCGGGATGGTCGAGCTGCTGAATGAAGCCGCGGGCGCGCAGGTGCGGATCGCTGAACAGGTCTTCCGTGGTCATCGTCGCGCTACAGGGGACACCGGCCTCGCCCAGGGTCTGCATCGCTTCTTCTTTGGTCCGCTCCAGCATCCAGACGCCGATCTCCTCGGCGAGCGCCTCGCTATGCTCGCGTCGCGCGGTGTCCGTCGCGAAGCGCGGATCGAGCCCCAGATCGGGCCGCTCGATCGCGATGCAGAGCGAGTTCCACATCCGCTCGGTCGAGCACATGATGTAGACGTAGTCGTTGAGGCCCTGAGGCTGGCAGGGGTACAAGCGTACGGTGGCCGAGCCAGCGCCGGAGCGACTCGGATGTCCTCGCCCGAGGGCTGGGCGGGTGTTCCAAATCGTGCTCGAGACCCGCGAACGCATGAAGAAGGTCATCGCCTCCTGCATCGAGATCTCGATCACCTGGCCCGCGCCGGTCCGCTGGCGCTCAATGTAGGCCGCCGCAATCGCCAGCGCGAGCTGAATGCCGGTTCCCGAATCACCGGTCATCGATGCGGGGTACACCGGCGGCCCGTCATCGGGTCCTGTGAGAGCGATCGCGCCGGCAGCCGCTTGCGCGATGGGGTCAAGGGACTTGAACTGCGCGTACGGCCCACTCAGTCCAAAACCCTTCAGCCGTCCATAGATGATGCGCGGGTTGGCGCGCCGCACGACGTCGGGACCGATGTCGAGCTTCTCCACGACGCCGGGTCCGTAGTTCTCCACGAACACGTCGTAGTTGGGCGCGAGACGCAGGAGTATGTCCCGCCCTCGCGGGTCTTGCAGGTCGAGGACGATGCTGCGCTTGTTGCTGTTGAAGTTGAGAAAGTACGGCGAGTTGCCGTCCCCTGGCTGCACGTGGCGTCCCGGATCTCCCAGGCGCGGCGGCTCGACCTTCACGACGTCGGCGCCGAGCCAGGCCAGCGCCTGCGTGCATGATGTCCCCGCTTCGCGTTGGGTCATGTCCAGGATTCGCATTCCATCCAGTGCGGGCATCGGCGCTTCCTCTCCTCGAGCCATTCGATTGGGTCAGCCTAGAGCCGCCGCTCGGTCTTCGTTGTCGCCCACCGCTCGCCCCGTCGGCAAGATTCTTACCGAATCAATAGTTCCAGCATGGCGCCGCTCATGTGGTCGGCGATTCAGGTACACGTCGCCGCCACCGGCTTTGCCCCGACGGTAGACTCACGCGCAGGCAGCGCGCTACGAGATGGAAGGTGGCGAAGATGCCCCGTGTTGAATTCTGGTCGGGCGTCGGTCGGTGGAACGTGAGACAAGACGCGCAGCGCGCTGAGGCAGTGGGTTGGGACGGGATCAGGTTCGGGGATTCGCAGAATCTGCAACCCGACTGCTACATCGTGCTGGCGCTGGCGGCGGACGCGACGACGACGCTGAAGCTGGGCACCGGTGTGACCAATCCGTTCACCCGTCATGCCTCGGTGACGGCGTCGGCGATCGCGACGATCCAGGCGCTGAGCGGCGGGCGCGCCTATCTGGGGATTGGGCGTGGGGATTCGGCGATGGCGCACCTGGGCTATGCGCCGGCGTCCGTGCCCGCGTTCGAGAAGTACCTGCAACAGCTCAGGGGCTATCTGCGGCGGGAGTCGGTGCCCTTCAACGCGGACGCGACGCTGGATGAGCTGGAACTCGCCCAGCAGCCCGATGGCAGCCGCCTCGAGTGGCTGCGCGAGAGCCAGGCCACGGTGCCCGTGGACGTGGCCGCCACGGGTCCGCGCGTGATTCGGGCGGCCGCCCTCTATGCCGACGCCGTCACCTTTGCGGTGGGGGCGGATCCGGACCGGCTGCGCTGGGGCATGGATGTGGCCCACGAGGCGCGGGCCGAGGCGGGACTGTCGCCGGAGATCCCGTTCGGCTCTTACATGATTGTCGTGGCGCACGACGATCCCGTAGCGGCGGGCCGCATGGCCGGGGGCGCGCTTTCCGTGTTCGCCCGCTTCTCGGCGATGCATGGCTCGGTTGTGGGACCAACGTCGGCGAGTGAGCGCGAAGTCATGATGCGGGTCCACGACGGCTACGACATGACGACCCATACTCGCACGGCCAGCCATCAATCCGACTTGCTGACGGACGAGTTCGCGGGCGAGTTCGGGGTGTTTGGGCCCAGCAGTTACTGCGTGGAGCGGTTGAGCGAGCTGATCGAATTGGGGTTGGAGCGGATCTTCGTCGTGGGGCCCACTGGCGACGCCGATGCGAACGAGCGCCTGCGTGCCAGGCAGCGGTTGGTGGAGGAGGTGCTGCCGGCGCTGCGCGAGAAGTACAGCGACGACTGAAGCGGCCCGAGGAATGGAACGTTGGGCGGACAAGGGAGTCGACGACGATGCGCGCAGCAGTGTTCCACGAGGTTGGCCAGCCGCTCACTGTGGAGGAGATCGAGGTGGACGCGCCCGGCCCGCGGGAAGTCCTGGTCGACACCGCCGCCTCTGGCGTCTGTCATAGCGACCTACATCTCGTCGAAGGGCTACACGACATTGCGATGATGGGCGGTGCGCCGGCTATTTTGGGTCACGAGGGCGCCGGTATCGTCGTCGCCGTGGGCGACGCAGTCACCGATTTCACCCCCGGCGACCACGTCATCGGCTGTTCCTCCGTCTTCTGTGGCAACTGTGAATTCTGCCTGGTCGGGCAGACCTACCTCTGCCGGAGTCCCTCGACACGCCGAAGACGGTCCGATCCGCCCAGGTACAGATGGAACGGCTCGCGGGTGACGCAGTTCGCGGGCCTCGCGACGTACGCCGAACAGATGCTTGTCCACGAGAATTCACTGGTGAAGATTCGCGACGATATGCCGCTCGACAAGGCCGCACTTATTGGCTGTGCCGTGACAACGGGCGTGGGCGCCGCTCTCAACACCGCCAAGGTTGAACCGGGCTCGACTGTGGCAGTCTTCGGCGCCGGGGGCATCGGGCTGTCAGCGATCCAGGGAGCGCGGATCGCGGGCGCCCGCATGATCATCGCCGTCGACATCGTCGAGTCGAAGCTCGGCACCGCCCGCGACTTCGGAGCGACGCACTCCGTTGATGCCTCCACCTCCGACCCAGTCCACGCGATCCGGGAGCTCACCGGGGGCGGGGCGGACTACACCTTCGAAGCCATTGGCCTCAAGACCGCGGTCGAACAAAGCTTCGAGGCGATCCGCCGCGGCGGGCTCGCCACGATTATCGGCGTGATGCCCCAGGGCCAGAAGGTCGAGCTCGACGGCGTGAGCTTGTTGCAAGAGAAAAAGATCCAGGGCAGCAGCATGGGGTCGAACCGCTTCCGCATCGACATACCGCGTTACATCGACTTCTACCAGCAGGGGCGCCTGCTCCTTGACGAGATGGTGACCCGCACCGGCAAGTTGGACGATCTCAACGAGGCATTCCGGGCGATGAAAGCGGGCGAGGTGGCGCGGACCGTCCTCATGATGGACTGACCGGAACGACCGCGCCTTCGCATCTCACGATTCGCTCATCGTGCGCCATCCAGGGAACCTACTCCACGATGCCGGCGTCGCGCAGCTCGGTGATCGCCTCCGGTTCCAGGGCCAGGTCGGCCCGCAGCACCTCGTCCGTGTGCTCGCCCATGAGCGGGGCGCGGACGAAGGGCACGTTGCCGTTCGAGAGCCGCGGGGCGAAGCCCAACAGCTCGATCGCACCGTGCTCGGGATGGTCGAGCTGCTGAATGAAGCCGCGAGCGCGCAGGTGCGGGTCGCGAAACAGGTCCTCCGTGGTCATCGTCGCGCTACAGGGGACACCGGCCTCGCCCAGAGTCTGCATCGCTTCTTCTTTCGTCCGCTCCAGCATCCAGGCGCCGATCTCCTCGGCGAGCGCCTCGCTGTGTTCGAGTCGCGCGGTGTCCGTCGCGAAGCGCGGATCGAGCGCCAGATCGGGCCGCTCGATCGCGATGCAGAGCAAGTCCCACATCCGCTGGGTCGTGCACATGATGAAGACGTAGTCGTTGAGGCCCTCTGGCTGGCACGGGTACAAACGCACGGTGGCCGGGCCAGCGCCGGAGCGATTGGGGTTGCCTCTCCCAAGGGCGGGGCGGGTGTTCCAGTTCGTGCTCGAGACCCGCGTGCGCATGAAGAAAGTCATCGCCTCCTGCATCGAGATCTCGATCACCTGGCCTGCGCCGGTCCGCTGGCACTCGACATAGGCCGCCGTAATCGCCAGCGCGAGCTGGACGCCGGTTCCTGAATCACCGGTCATCGATGCGGGGTACACCGGCGGCCCGTCATCGGGTCCTGTGAGAGCGATCGCGCCGGCGGCCGCCTGCGCGATGGGGTCAAACGCCTTGAACGGCGCGTACGGCCCACTCAGTCCAAATCCCTTGAGCCGCCCATAGATGATGCGCGGGTTGGCGCGCCGCACGACGTCGGGCCCGATCTCGAGCTTCTCAATCACGCCAGGCGCGTAGTTCTCCACGAACACGTCGAAGTTGGGCGCGAGCCGCAGGAGTATGTCCCGACCCCTCGGGTCTTGCAGGTCGAGGACGATGCTGCGCTTGTTGCTGTTGAAGTTGAGAAAGTACGGCGAGTTACCGTCGCCGGGCTGCACGTGGCGTCCGGGATCCCCACGAAGCGGCGGCTCGACCTTCACCACCTCGGCACCGAGCCAGGCCAACGCCTGCGTACACGATGTCCCTGCTTCGTACTGCGTCACGTCGAGCACGCGCATGCCCTCGAGAGCCGCCATGTCCCGCCTTTCTTCCTGGTCCGCAGACTATCGAAGTGCGCGTCCCGCGGCGTCCGAATGTAGACGACACAGTGCACGGAAACCAAACACCGGTGCCGACTGTCGATCCCGTGGGTATCCCGTCCGGGGGCCGGCAAGGTGCGGCTAGTCTGGCGGCTCGTCGCCTGTCACGCCGGCGGCCACGAGCGCCTCGTACTCGGCCCGTTCCATGCCCAGTTCCTGCCGGAAGATCTCAAAGCTGTGTTCGCCCATGCACGGCGACGGCCGCCGCAAAGGCACCGACCGACCGCCGAACGTCCATGGAGCCACCGCAATCGTGTGTAACCCCGCCTCGGGGTGCTCCTGTTCCGTAACGAATCCTCGCGAAACTGCCTGGGGGTTCGGCGACAGCAGGACTTCCGGCAGCGTGGACACTCGCGCTGCCGCGCAGCCAGCCGCGAGTAGCGCCGAGGCCGCCGCCTCGGCGTCCTGCTTCGCGCACCAGGCGCCGATCAAGTCATCGAGCGCTTCTTCGTTGGCCTTTCGGGCATCCGCGGTCGCGAATCGTGGATCCACGGTCAAGTCCGGCGTACCGATCCGCTCGGCAAGCGCCCGGAAATCAGCGTCGTCCTCGGCGCACAGCGCCAGCCACTGGCCGTCGCGTGTCGCGTAGACCGCGTGCGGTGCGATGCGCGGGTGGCGGTTCCCACCCGGCCGACGCAAGGTGCCGTTGGCCGACCATTCCATGACCGCATCGCCCAGATGCGACGCCATCACCTCCATCATCGACAGATCGATCCGCTGCCCCTCCCCCGTGCGAGCCCGGTGATGGAGCGCGGCTACGATCGACGAGGCCAGATACATCCCGCCGATAGGGTCGGGAATCAGGCCACCAGTGTTCCCGGCCCGGTCCCCCTCATAGCCGTTGAGTGAGGACAGCCCCGACATTGGTTCAATCGTGGCGCCGTTGGCCGGGTAGTTCATGTAGGGCCCGGTCGCGCCGTAGCCGGACAGCGAGGCGAAGATGATGTCCGCGCGCGCATCCTGCAGGGTCTCGTAGGTGACGCCCCAGTTGGGCAGGACGTGCGGACTGAAGCTCTCGGCGAAGACGTCGAACTTGGGCAGCAGTCGCCAGAAGATCTCTGCGCCGCGCGGGTCCTGCATGTCCAGCGTGATAGCGCGTTTGTTCAGATTCGTCGCGTTGTAAAGACCCATGGTGTTCCAGCCGCGCTGCCGGCGCGACGGATCGACGATCCCCGGCGGCACCGGCGTGTTGTAGCCCGCGACGTACATGCGCCACACGTCCGGCCGCCGTCGCGCCTCTACCTGCACCACGTCGGCGCCCAGCAGCGCGAGCAACTCGGTCCCCAACGGCCCCGCCCACGCCTGTGTGAAGGTGAGCACGCGCACTCCAGCCAGCGGCGTCTCGGACGGAACGGCGGCTCCGCGCCTGGCCGTGGGTCCCGCTCTACGACGCCACACAGCCGCCTCGCTGGACATCTGATGTTCGCCCAGGCGCGGCGCGGCGCGCCTCAGCGCCCACGGCGATGCGGACAGCTTGACCTGCGGCCCCGGCCGTTCGACTCGTTGGCCGTCCACCGTCGTCTCCACGAAGTAGTCGCGAGCGCGCAAATGGGGGTTGTCCAACAGGTCGGACGTGTTCTGGACCACTCCCGAGACACCGCGCACCTGCGAGAGGAGCTCGAACAGTTCCATCCGCGGGCGGCGCGCAACAGCCTCCTCAATTCTCCCCCGCGCCGCGGCCAGGAGTTGACGGCGCTGGTCCGGCTCGTCGAAGTCGGCGTCCGCCAGCTCAGCCAAGCCCAGCACAGTCATCGCGTCCCGCCAGAACGGCCCCTGACCCAGGACCACCACCATGTCCCCGTCCGCGGCCCGCAAGAATGGAGCGCGCCCGCGATCGTGCTTGTGCACGGCCTCCGTGTAGCCGCCGGGGTCGAAGATCAGGGCCAGCGACCACGGTGCGCTGCTGACGATCATCGCCTCCAGCTCGCTCACGTCGACCAGTGTTCCCTGGCCGGTCGCCTGCCGACGCAGCAGAGCCGCTGCGCCGCCGGAGAACGACGCCACTCCAGCCAGGAACTCCGAGGAGTGGCGTGGCAGCGTGAGCGGCGGCTCCCCCTCGTAGCCGCAGATGAACGACCAGCCACTCAGCGCCGAAAGCGTGAGATTGTTCGCCTCCGCCCCCGCCAGCGGCCCCTCCAAGCCAAAGGGGGTGATCGACAGCACGACGGCATCAGGTCGCGCCGACCGCAGCGCTCCTCGCAGCCGCACGGGCCACGGGGATTCCGTCGTCACGATCACATCTGCCCCCGCGACCTGCTCCGTCAGCGCGTCCTCGCCATCGTCCAGCCACGACGTCTTGTTCGCGTTCACGTAGGCGTGCAGCAGTGATCGCTCAGGCCCCGGCTCCCCGCCGAGGAACGGCGGCTCCCGGCGCAACGGGTGACCTCGCTCGGTCTCCAGCATTCGCACGTCGGCGCCGAAGTCGCCGAACAGCCGCGCGCAGTAGGCCCCGGCCAACCGGGTCGACAGATCAAGCACCCGCACTCCGTCTAGCGCGCCTGTCATCGGCTACCAAGTCGGCATGCTGGGACGCCGGCCGCGCCGGATTGGCTCCGACTCCGGCGCGGCCAGCAAGCCCTGCGTGATCCAGTGGCGAGTCTCCATGGGGTCGATCACGGAGTCCACCCGGAACGTCTCCGCCGCGCGCAGCGGCCCGCCTCGCTCGTACGCTTCCGCCACCAGCTTCTCGTACAGCGCCGCCCGCTCTTCGAGATCGTCAATCGCCGCCAGCTGATCGCGCGCTCCAAGCCGGACCGCGGCTTCGAGGTTCATCCCGCCGAACTCGGCCGTGGGCCACGCGACGGTGAAGGACGGCGCTCGTTCGTTGCCGAAGAGGATCGTGTTGGAGCCGAGGCCGTAGCACTTGCGCAGTACAACGCTGAAACGGGGCGTCTTGACGTTGCCCAGGGTGACGATGAGGTTGCTGGTCCGGCGAACCAAGGCGGTCTTCTCCGCCTCCGGGCCGATCATCATGCCGGGGGTGTCGACGAGCGTGCAGATGGGGATGTTCCAGGAGTCGCAGAGCTTGGCGAAGCGGGCCGCCTTGTCGGAGCCAAAGCTCTCGATCGATCCGCCCAGATGCTCGTTGTTGTTGGCGATGATCCCCACCGGCCTCCCCTCGATCCGCACGAACGCCGTCACCATGCCGTTCCCGTAGCTCGGCCGCAGCTCGAGCATCGACCCGCTGTCGGCCAACAGTTCAATCACGGCCCGCACGTCATACGCGCTCAACCGATTCTCCGGCACGGCGTGGCGCAGCAGCCGCTGGTCGCCGCACTCCCAATCCTCGATCGTCCCCTGGAAGTAGGAGAGATACTGTTTGGCCGTCGCGATGGCCTCGGCCTCTGTCTTGACCAAGACATCGACGGTTCCCGCCGGGACCTGGTCCGACATCGGTCCGATCTCTTCAGGCAGATAGACGCCCATGCCACCGCCCTCGATGACAGCCGGACCGCCCATGCCGATGTTGGCGTCCTCCGTCGCGATGATGACATCACAGATTCCGAGAATCGCGGCGTTGCCGGCGAAGCAGCGACCGGCGGTCACACCCACGAGGGGAACGGTGCCGCTGAGGCGGGCCATGTACTCCCAGGTGCGGAAGACCATGCCGGGCATGCCGTCGGTGTCGCCGGAGCGCCCGCCGGCGCCCTCCGCGATGAAGATCAGCGGCAGCGCGAATTGTTCCGCGACTTCCATGATCCGGTCGGTCTTGGAATGACCGCGGATGCCCTGTGTCCCGGCGAAGACGGTGTCGTCATAAGAGACGACGACGGTGCGGGCACGTTTCTCGTCGAAGAGGTCGCCGTTGACTGACCCGATTCCGGCGACCAATCCGTCGGCCGGCGTCTTGCGCACGAGTTCATCCAACGGGTAGCGCTTGGACTGCGCCGCGATGACGAGGTCCCCGTATTCGATCCAGGTGCCGTCGTCGACGAGGTCGGCCAGGTTCTCGCGAACCGTGCGACGGTTGTTCGCGTGGCGCCGCTCGACCGCCGCGGGGCGGTGCTCGTCCAGCAAGAAGATCCGCCGGTCGAGCACCGCCCGCAAATCCGGGCGGATGTAGTCCGGGTCGGGTGCCGACGCGTCGTCCACGGCCGCCCCACCGACGTCCGCCTCCTCAATGAACACCAGCGGGTGGTCCTCGTAGACGATCTCCCCGACAGCCACGGCTACGTGGCGCAAGATGCCGCCCAGGTCGGAACGCACCAGATGCTCCATCTTGAGAGCATCCATGATGCAGACCGTTTGCCCCTCGCGGACGACGTCGCCCTCGCCGACCAGCAGCTCGCGGATCGTGCCTTGGATCGGCGCACGCAGCGGTGTGGTGTTGGGTGGGCCCACTGGTTGGGGTTTGTCCCCGCGCGCGCCCATGGTGACGACTCCCCCGGGGTCGCCGCTGCGATAGAAGTCCAGCCCCGCCAGGGGGTCGGCCGGTCCCGAGTCCGTCGCCGGCGCCTCGTCCTCACCGGCCAACAGGTCGCCGGCGTTCTCGTCGATCCAGCGCGTGTGCACGGCCCCGGCGACGAAGTCGTCGTGGTCGATGACGGCCCGCAGGAACTCGATGTTGGTTTCGGCGCCGGCGATCTGGAACGCCGCCAAGGCGAGCTCGGCTCGCCGCGCCGCATCCTCGAAATCAGCTGTGGTCGTGTGTGCGATTACCTTGGCCAGCAGCGAGTCGAAGCTGGGATTGGTGGCGTAGCCGGCGTAGCCGTAGGTGTCGACACGGATGCCCGGCCCAGACGGCGGCTGGAAGACGCTCAACCCCCCGCCCGCCGGTCGCACACCACCGTCAGCCTGCATGCGCTCGAGATTCACGCGCGCCTGGAGCGCATAGCCGCGCGGCGCAGGCGGCTTCGAGAGGCCGATGCTGGCCAGCGACTCACCGCCCGCGACGCGCAGCTGCGCCTGCACCAAGTCGATGCCAGTTACTTCTTCCGTCACGGTGTGCTCCACCTGGAGCCGCGCGTTCGCCTCGATGAAGGCGTAGTCGCCGGTATCGAATTCGACCAGGAACTCGAACGTACCCAAGCCGCGATACTCGGCCGCTTGGGCCAGGCGCAACGCTGCGCTCGTCAGCGCCCGGCGCGTTTCGGCGTCGATCCAGGGGCTGGGCGCGATCTCGATCAGCTTCTGATGGCGTCGCTGGACGGAGCACTCCCGCTCGCCCAGATCGCAGACAGCTCCGCTGCTATCCCCGACCACCTGGACCTCCACGTGCCGCGCCCGCGGCAGCAGACGTTCCACGTAGATCGATGCGTTGCCAAACGCTGTCTTCGCCTCGGACTGGCAGCGTGCGTAGGCCTCATCGATCGCCGCGGCGTCGGAGACGACTCGCATGCCGCGACCTCCACCGCCGCCCACCGCCTTCAGCACCACAGCTCCGTCGGCTCCCAATCCTTCCAGGAACGCTCGCGCCTGAGCCGCGCTGACCGGCCCCTCACTGCCCGCCAAGACGGGCACGTTGTGCTGCGACGCGAATGCCCGCGCGCGGGCCTTGTCACCGAGCAGTTCCAGCGTCTCGACCTTGGGGCCCACGAATGTGAGTCCCGCTGCAGCGCACTTCGCCGCGAAGGCTGGCGACTCGGCCAGGAAGCCGTAGCCGGGGTGCACCGAGTCGCAGCCGGCGTCGACGGCGAGGGCAACGATCTGCTCAGCGTCGAGATAGGCGCGCGGACCGCTGCCATTGAGCGCCAGCGCCTCGGACGCTGTCTGGGCGTGTAGCGAGTTGGCGTCGTCCTCGGAGTACAGCGCCAGCGCTGGGATGCCAAGCTCGGCGGCCGCTCGCGCGATACGGATCGCGATTTCCCCCCGATTCGCAATCAGCATGTGGGAGAGTGTCACAGAATCCTCATCTCAGCTGCCGCGCAGACGCGGGTCGAACACGTCACGTAACGTATCGCCCAGCAGGTTGAAGCCCAGCACGGCCACTGTCATCGCGACTCCGGGGAAGACGGAGAGGTGCCACTCGCGCCAGAGTGTGCGCCCATCTGCCAGCATGCGCCCCCAGGATGGGGTGGGAGGCGCAATGCCGAGGCCGAGGAAGGAGAGGGCGCCCTCGGCCAAGATCGCGCCCCCGATCAGCGCGGTCATGTAGATCAGCGCAGGCGGGCCCATGTTGGGCAGCACGTGGCGGATCAGGATGCGTGGTGGCGTTGCGCCGACGACCTTGGCCGACTCTACGTAGGGATTGGCCAGCGTCGCGAGCGTGTTGGAACGCACAAGTCGCGTCAGGTTCACCGCATAGAGGAAACCCAAGCCCACGGCCATCGCTTCCCAGCCACGGCCCACCACCTGCGCCATCAGCAGCAACAAGATCAGTCCGGGGAAGGCCAGCAACATATCGATCAGCCGTTGTCCTAACAGATCGACGACTCCCCCCGCGTACGCCGACACCATGCCAATCAGGAGCGCCGCCACCCCGCCAATCACCATGGCGCTGAGCGACAACGACATCGACACCCGCGCTCCGGAGATCACCCGAGCGAAGTAGTCGCGCCCCAGACCGTCCGTGCCGAACCAGTGTTCGCTGCTCGGCTTCTGTAGGATGTCGAGCGTGATCTGGTTGGGGTCGTCAGAGACGGTGCTCCCGAACGCCGCCAAAAAGATCACGATCGCGACCAGGATGAGTGCGATGACGCCCACCGGATGCTTGCCTGCTGCTTGGAGCAGGCGCCGCCGCCGGCTGACGCGGGGCACGAGCGTGGTCTCGATTTCGACTTCGGGGCTAGCGGCGACCTGCGTCATGTGAAGCGGATCCTGGGATCAAGCCAGCTGTAGCTCAGGTCGACAGCCAGGTTGAGCAGGATGAAGGCGGTGCCGAAGAGCAGCATCCAGCTTTGGACGACGGGCAGGTCATTATTCGTCAGCGAGCGCACCAGATAGATGCCCACACCCGGCAGGTTGTAGATCTGCTCCGCGATCACTGAGCCGGCGAGCGCGCCAGCGATACTCAAGCCAATCACCGTGATGACGGGCAACATCGCGTTGCGCAGGGCGTGCCGTAGCACCACGATGCGGTTCTGCAGGCCCTTGGCGCGCGCCGTGACCACGTAGTCCTGGCGCAGCACCTCCAGCATCTCGGAGCGGGTCACTCGGGCAAGCAAGGCGGCGCTCGCGATCGCCGTGATCGCCGCAGGCACAATCATCTGCTCCAGGTTGCGCAGCGGATCGTCCCAGAGCTCGCTGTAGGGCACCGCCGGGGCGTAACCCCACCACAACAGGGGCAGGATGATGGCCAGCGTGAACAGCCAGAAATTGGGGACAGCCAACATGAAGATGGTGAAGAAGCGCAGGCCGTAGTCCTCTGGCCGGTTCTGGCGCACGGCGGAAATCACCCCGATGCCGATCCCGGTAGGGATGTATAAGAGCATCGTCAAGACAAGAAACTCGAGCGTGACCGGCATGCGCCGCTCGATCTCCTTCGTCACCGGTAGATTGGTCAGCCACGAGCGGCCCAGGTCGCCCCTGAAGATCTGGCCCAGCCACTGCACGTAGCGCTCGGGCACCGGTTTGTTGAGCCCGAAGTGCTCCTCGAGCGCTTCGCGCGCGTCCGGCGTCACCGCCTCTTGCAGCGTGCCCAGCCGCTCGTCGATGACGCTCGACGGCACCAGTTGCAGCATGCCGAAGACAAAGATCGACAGAAGCAGCACCGTGGGCGGCACCAGGAGCAACCGGCGGATGACGTAGTGCCGCACGGTCACCCCTTGCTGGAACAGTTCGCCTACTGGAACAGTTCGCTTGATAAGAAAGACTCGGCTTCCTAGACTCCGTTGTCAAGAAGTGGTTCGAGGCCTGATTTCGGCAGGCCCGAATCACTGAAGTGGGAGTCTAGACATGCGCAAATCTTCGATTTACTGGCAACGAATGCGTCGCGATCGCATGTCACGCCGCGGTCTGCTCTCAGCCGCCGGCCGCGCCGGAGTCGGCGCAGCCGGTCTGGCGTTGGTGGGCTGCGGCGGCGACGATGACGATGACCAGCAGGCGGTTGCGCAGGCTCAACAGCAGCAACAACAACAGCAACAGGCGATGCAGCAGCAGCAGGCCCAGCAGCAACAACAGCAGGCCATGCAGCAAGAGCAGGCTCAGCCTCAGGCCCAACAACAGGCCCAGGCCGAACAGCAGGCCGAACAGGCCGAGCCGGCCGAGCAACAGGCAGACGAGCAGCAGGCGGCGACCGCGCCCGCGGAAGGCGGCCCCGTGGCGGGCGGCATCTACAACTACCCCAGCACCGACGGGGGCATCTTCGACCCGGCCGTTGTCATTCACGGCGGCACCTCCGGCACAATCTGGAATGTCTATGACCGTCTGAACGAACAGGACGGCAACTATCGGATCACCGAAGCGATGGCCGATCTGGCGGAGGTCGTGGACGAGCAGACCTTCCTCTACAACATCAAGCCGAACGTGTTCTGGCACGATCTCGAGCCGCTCAACGGTCGCCAATTCACCGCCGACGACGCATCGTTCGGGCTGCAGCGCTTCGCCCAAGACAACCCCGAGTTCATCCACACCACCGCCTTCGAGCTGCTCGACTCGTTCGAGGTCGTCGACGATCTCACACTCCGACTTGGCGCCAGCGCGCCGTTCGCCCCGCTGCTCACCAGGGTCGCGTCGACCTGGGCGCTGATGGTATCGCGCGACGCCGTGGATGCGTACGGCGACACCGCGATCGCCTCCGAGTTCGATAAGCAGATCGGCACGGGTCCGTTCATCGCCGACTCCCGCACCGCTGATGCCGAAACGTCGTTCAGCCGCAACCCGAACTGGTATCGGCCAGAGCAGCCCTACCTCGACGGCACCCGCAACGTCTGGTTCGCAGACTCGGCAATCCAGCTGTCGGCCTTCGTTTCGGGGCAGATTGACCAGGCGAGCTCCATGGTCGGGGGCAACCCCGCCGACCTCGCCACGGTCCAAGACGAACTGGGAGAGGACGAGGTCTGGGGCGTCCTCCGCTCGCGCACCACGCAAGGCAGCGGCGCCCATTTCAATGTCACCGAGGAGCCATACAACGATCCCCGCGTACGGCTAGCGCTGCACCTTGCCGCGAACCGCGAGCAGCTCATCGCCGTCAGCCTCTCCACCAGGATCCCGCAAACGCTTGGCGGTCCGGTCGCCGAGGTCCTCCAGCCCTACGGCTTCACTGTCGACGAACTCGCCCAGATCCCTGGGTTCCGCTCAGGCGCCGAGCGCGACGAGGACGTCGCCGAGGCGCAAACCCTGCTCGACGCGACCGGCATCGACTTGGGCAATCTGCCGCCGGCGACGGTATGGTCGGGCGGGGGCGGGATCGCCTCCAACATGACCCAGGTGATGCAGTCCAACTGGAGCGAAATCGGCTTCAACATCGAGGTGCAAGAGGTCGGGACGGCCGACTTCCTCTCCATCCGCTCGAGCCGCGAGGGCTTCGCCTTCATCGTCGGCGGCCACTCCGGTGGCGCCGACCCGGATTTCATGCATGAGGAGCACCACACCAACGGCGGTCAGAACTACGGCCATTACTCCGACCCCGCGGTCGACGACCTCCTGACCCAGGGCCGCACGACCTTTGATATCGAAGCACGCAAGGACATCTATGACGAAGCCCAGCGCTACCTGATGACAGAGAACCCGCCGCGCATCTTTGCCGGCCATTCGTTCGGCATGGTGATCGCACGGAGCTACGTCAAGGGCTTCACCGGCGTGGCCCACCACGGCTTCACTGGCACCCACTTGGCGAACATGTGGTTCGACGGCAAACCGACCTAGGCCGTCGGTTCTCAAGGGACCAGGCTGGGACGTTGGCGCCCCGGCCTGCTGGCGCCTGAAGGCTCCGCGATGGTCCCGCAGCGGGCGGACCAGCGTTAGCCCAGTTCGCCGGCCTGGATGCAGCGGCGGAGGGCCATGCAGCTGGGTACGCGGCGGAGCTGCTGGGTGACCATGAAGGTGACCCGGGCCTGCTCGGTGGCCTCAGGGATTTGGCAACATTCGTCGATCGAGACGGCCATCGGTGTTTCGAGCGGGACGTGCACGCCGCGGCGGGCGGCGGCGCGGATGTCACAGACTGCGGCCAGGCGGACGCGATCAGGCGCGAGTTAGTAGACGGGAAGCTGGGCGCGGGAGATTGTGCCGGTGCCAACCAGGCCGACCTTGAGTAGATCTGTCCTGGCCGCCACCGATCGCGGAAAAGACGAGGATAGTGGCGCAAAGGCGGCGGGGGTGGGCGACTTGTACTGGCTCTGGGCCCGTAGCTCAGTTAGCCAGAGCAGCGGAACTTTAGTCCGAAGGTCCTGGGTTCGAGTCCCAGAGGGCCCACCAAACTGGACAAAATCGAGAACCTTTGCGTTGAAGTTCAAGTTGGAACTCTAGGTCAGAGTGTATGCAGATGGTTGCCTCCGGAGACTGTCCGACTCTTCGCTGCGGCACACTGTCTCGGACCAGCCACCGCCAGTCGTGCGGCTGTCAGGGGACCTGCGTGTTCTGAGTGCGAGTGAGCTATCCCGTTCAGGCAGCGGTCCTTCCTTGCACCGAGGCAAAGAAGAGCGCGTCCACGCGACAATCACGCAGCCTGAGCCTCCGCTGCAAGAAACCGCTGGCGCACCGGGGCAAGAGCCCCGGCCCGTCTGGATGAGAGCAGCCGGGAATCGCCCTGAACTTGCGGCGTAAGTCCTCCACGTACTTGACGCCCAGTCTCCAATGAGTACCGGGATGTTCCCATTTGAGGCCTCGATCTCGCAACGGCGGTGTGCCAACTGATCTCTCAGCCAAGACATGCACCAACCAGCCGATGTACCGTGGGATCGATTTTGGCTCTCAGCGGCCTTCACGCCTCGAGACCCATGAGGGGAAGGACTTCATATGTCGGTGAAGCCGGAGCTGCCACCCAGGCGAAGAGCGCGTGCCCTCAAGGGGGCGGAAACCATCGGCGAGAATCTGACTCCTAAGAGTGCGCTCGCGGACTGGGCGAACGACAAGGAGGAATGGGTCCGTCAGATTGTCGCGATCGTCCTTGCCACGGGCGCCGCACTTGCTCAGGACCCCGCACGCTCGGTCTTCGAGTTGTTTCTGCAAGAGAACCACTTCACTCCAAGATCGTTGCAGCGGATACCCCAGTTGGCCGCGGCCGAAGACGATGACCAGAATCAGCCAACCTTGACCTTGACGAGACTGTCAAATGTGGTTGGTGTCAATGCTCTCGTCCCGGGACAATCCATCGAGTTCAACGCTGGCCTAACGCTGCTCTTCGGCGAGAACGCCGCCGGAAAGACAGGTTATGCACGCATCCTCAAAGCGCTTGCCGGGAGTCGGAGCATCGACGAGATTCTCCCGGATATCGCCGAAACCGATTCACCGCTGGGTCCATCAGCGGATATCGACTACCGCCTCGGTGACCAGGCGCTCACGCACTCGTGGCGAGGGGAAAAGGATGTAGAGCCGTTCAACCGGACGCTGGTGTTTGACAACCCAGCCGCCGCGCTGCACCTTGAGGAAGCCCTCACCTATTCGTTTCGGCCAGCTTCCCTGGCCCTGATCGACCACGTGAATAATGGAATTCACGGAGTCCAGGGAGAGATCGACGACTTCGCTGATCGATTGGTTCGCACTGACCTCGACCTTCATGAACGATTCGACAAAGACTCGTCACTGTATTCGAAAATCGAGTTACTTGGACCGAAGACGAATCTGAGCGAGTTGAGGCAACTCAGCTCACTTCCAGATGACACGCCTGCCCGGAAGGAAGAGTTGCGGCAACGCGTTGCTGCGCTAGAGGCAGGACT
>DAOUHS010000109.1:0-28370 GCA_034428415.1 Dehalococcoidia bacterium | reverse complement strand
CTTCACCCGTTTGGCCGACGCCGACTATGAGGCCGGCGAGGTGTTCGTACCGGCCGGGGACCGGGTGGTGATTCTCTACGCAGCCGCCAATCACGACGAGCGGCGCTATGCACTCCCCGCTGTGTTCGACATCGAACGCGACGCAAAGGACCACGTGGCCTTCGGACACGGCGTCCACCGCTGCGCCGGAGCGCACCTCGCCGAGTTGGAGATGCAATGCCTGCTCGACGCCATGGCCCGTAAAGTCACCACGATCGACGTCGAAGACCCCACACCGTTCCTCAGCAACATGCTCGCGGGGTTCTCGTCGTTCCGAGCCAGCATCTCGTGAATCTCACGAGCTAGCGCGTCGACGCCCACATCATCAACACCGCCTAGAGCAGTTCACCACTGAAGCTGTCGGTGATGAAGGTGTCGTAGGTGCGCCGCCGCACGGTCGTCTGCCACCACCGCTGCAGTCGAGAGGTCCGCTTGACCATCGGAAGGACCCTCTCAAAGCGCTCAAAGTCCGCCCGTGCGGCATCGACATCGAGCGGCTCGTCGAGCACCTCGTTGAACGCCTCGGCGAATGCCGGTACCCAGCGACCTTGACCGACTCGGTGGAGAAATACCAGCGACGCATGCAGTGCACCCGGAAGGCTCCGGAAGCCGCTCGCCGCCTTGGCGTACTCCCTACGGAAGACCGGTCGTATGGGAGCCGGCACCATGCCGACGAGTTCGTTCGGGATCGGTCCAGTGAATTTGCCGTCGGCGTCCCACGTCACCGGTGAGGTGATGTCCAGCAAGGCGTAGCGGTCGCCATCGAACGCAAAGTTGGAAATCTGCAGATCCACGGCGTACGCCGGTGTGCAGTCGCGCACAGCTACGTCACGGTGAGCGAGCACAACGGGATGATCGGCTCGCGGTTCATCGTGGGCGAGGATCGCCTCGGCGAGAAGATTTCTGGGCACCAAGGGTTGAGCGATATACCCCGAAGCCCGTCCATCGGATCGCTCCACGACATGCATCTTGGTGGCGATGACGTCGGCGCCCCCGGCCCGAAGGACGTCGACATACTCCTGAATCGTGCCGAAGTGCGACTCGCAGCTCGTTCGCGACTCGTACACGAGAGCGCGCTTGAGAACGTACTCGGGGGTTGTAGAGGGCCAACCCAACGCAACCGAGAACTCACCGAAGCCGAGGACGTGGAGATCCGAGGTATCGCGGGCCGCGATCGCCCGGTCGATTGCGGCGTCGGCGGCGCGCAGCACCTCGTCGCTCACTTCTGGTGCTTCGGTCGGAATGGTGGTGTCGGCCATACGGCTCTCTCTTCTCGCTAGCCGGCAAGTCAGCTCGGGGTGAGCGTGTAGCGCAGCGGCAGTGCCTTGTACCCGCCCACGAAGGTGGTCTTCGCGGTGGCCGGGTCGCCTGCGAGCTCAATCGACTCGAGGCGGGGGAGGACGTGACTGAACAATGAACGGAGCTCGTTGCGAGCAAGCTGGGCTCCGAGACAAAAATGGGCGCCGAAGCCGAACGAGATGTGGCGCTCGGCGTTGGGTCGACCGATGTCGAAGCGCAGCGGGTCGTCGAAGACCTTGGGGTCGAGGTTCGCAGCCTTGTACGACAGGTAGACCCAGTCGCCAGCCTTGATCTCCTGGCCGAGCAGCTCGGTGTCTTTCTGAGCCGTCCGCATGAAGTGACGGACCGGCGTGGTCCAGCGCAGGATTTCTTCGACCGCGTTGGTCATCAATTCTGGATCCGTCTTGAGCATTGCGAGCTGTTCGCGATGATCGACGAGAGCGTGCATCCCGCCCGCCATTGCCGAGCTGGTGGTCTCATGACCGGCCGTGGCAATCAGCAAGTAGTAACCGAGCGTGTCGTGGTCGGGCAACGGCTCGCCGTCGATCAAGCCGTTCGCGATGTCGCTGGCGAGGTCGCCGGTCGGCCGTGCCCGCCGCGCTGCAGTGAGTTTGGCGAAATACGCGTAGACCTCGCTCCGGATCTTCAGCTGGGTCTCCGGCGTTGGCGGTTCGCGCTGGAGGTCAGGGTCGTCGGGGAAGAACAGCTCTTGGGTCCACACCTGCATCCGGGCGAAGTCCTCCCGCGGCATACCCAGCACCTCGAGGATGACCTGAAGCGGGTACGGCTGGGCAATCTCTGTTGCAAAATCGCACTCACCGCCGCGGGCTTCGAGCGTCTTCACCGCCTCAAGGCTGAGTTTCGTGAGGCGATCGTTGAGACGCTTCACGCTGGCCGGCTTGAACCAGTCGCTCGCGAGCCTGCGGTACTTGGCGTGCTCCGGCGCATCCATGCGGACCAACGTGTTGCTCTGACGCTCGCGAGCTGCGAATTCCGCATCGGTGCCGAGGACGACTTGAGGCCGGTTGGTGAACAGCTCTGGTTGCCGCTCTACGTCAAGCACGCCCTGGTGGTCGATGACCGCCCAGAATGGCGTGAACCCATCGGCCTCGACCCGGTGGACGCCGCCTCGCTCATGCAGCGCAAGCGCTGAGCGGTTCCACTCGTGGACGTCAGCCCACCGGTGGTTGTCGGTGAAGATGTCGTCTGCTGCGGTGAACCTGTCGATCACTTGGGTCCTTCGTACGTGTTGATCGCTCGGCGACCGGCGCCGCCGTTGCTAGTTCCGTCGGAACATCTGGGGCGCCCAACCCGGGTATTCGGGCCTGAGGCTGCTGCCCTCGTCGAGTCGGGCCATGTCGTCTGTCGCCAGGTCCAAGTCCACGGCACCGAGGTTGCCCGTGAGCTGCCCTTCGGTTCGTGCTCCCACGATGACGCTCGTGACGCCGGGCTTGCGGAGCAGCCATGCGAGGGAGACCTTCGCAACCGAGGTGCCATGGGCATCGGCAATCTCGCGTGCAACATCGACGATGACTTGGCCTCGCTCCTCGTCGACCGGGGGCAGCGCCAACTGGGCGCGGCGCCCCCCAACGGCGTTCGCTCCGCTGTACTTGCCCGTCAGGAATCCGCCCGCGAGCGGGCTCCAAACAAGGATCCCGAGGCCGAGATCGAGTGATGCGGGAATGATCTCACGCTCCAATTCCCGCCCGACCAGGGAGTAGTAAGCCTGCACCGAACAGCACCGCTCGAGACCGAGCTGACGGCAGATGCCGTCAGCTTTCGCCAGCTGCCACGCCGCATAGTTCGACACGCCGACGTACCGCACCTTGCCCTGCTGCACAAGCTGGTCGAGGGCGCGCAACGTTTCCTCCAGAGGGGTGGTCTCATCGAAGCTGTGCACCTGGTAGAGATCGATCCAGTCCGTGCCGAGCCGTTGGAGGCTGTTCTCGCACTCGCGAATCATTGCCAAGCGGCTGCTACCGCCGGCGTTGGGACCCGCACCCATTTGGGTGGTGAATTTCGTGGCGACGAGCAAGTCTTTGCGACGAGATCCGAGCGCCTTGCCGAGCATGATCTCGGACTGACCCATCCCGTAGTTGTTGGCCGTGTCGAAGAGGTTCACGCCCGCCTCGATCGACAGATCGACCATGCGGGTCGCAAGGTCTTGGCCGGTGCCGCCGATCCGCGCGCCGAACGTCCCGTCCTCTCGGTCGAACGTCATCGCCCCGAGCGTGAGCTGGGAGACATAGAGGCCGGTGGTGCCGAGTGGGACGTACTTCATGGCTGGTTCCTAGATGGTTTGAGCGAGAACACGGTCGGCTAGAAGCGAAACACCGGCTTCACGACGCTGCCGTCGGCGCTGGCTGCTTCGGCTTCGTTGATCTGGTCGAGGGGGAACTCGACGATCAGTTCGTGGAAGGGGAACGCCCCGTCGGCATTGAGCTGCGCCAGGTGGGGAATGAGCTCGGAAGGCGTCGAGTCGCCCTCCATGACGCCGGTGATGGTGCGGCCGCTGATCATCGTCAAGTAATCGATGACGAGTTCGCCGAGTCCGACACCGGCCAACGCACACGTCCCGACGTTGTTGAGGCCGTTGACGACGGCGCGCACGACCTGTGCGGCGCCGGTGGCGTCGAATGCGTAGTCGGCGCCGCCGTTGGTCGCCTCGATGATGGCGCCGGTCATTTCGGCCGGTTCGCCGCTGAGCACGTGGGTTGCGCCGTACGCGGTAGCGAGGTCGAGTCGTTCCTGGTGGCGGTCGATGGCGATGATCGTTCCGGCCTCGGCGACCTTGGCGGCCATGATGGCGCTGAGCCCGAGCGCGCCGGCGCCGGCTACCACCAGCGATGACCCGGCTTCGACGCCGAGCGTGTTGAAGACCGCTCCGGCTCCGGTCTGCACGCCGCAGCCCAGCGGTCCGAGACGGGCGAGGTCGAGCGAAGAGTCCACCTTCACCACGGAGTTGGCAGCGGCGATGGTATGGCTGGCGAACGACGACTGGCCGAAGAAGTGCGACCCGACCCGATCGCCGTTGGCGTCGATGAACGCCGAGGTGCCGTCGAGGCGGCCTCCGGCCATGTTGGCCATCTGGAAGTTGAAGCAATACGGCAAGCGGCCTTGGTTGCAGGCGGGGCAGTCGCCGCAGTTGTTGAACGACAGCACAACATGATCGCCTGGGGCGACGTGAGTGACGCTTTCGCCCACCGATTCGACCACACCGGCGCCCTCGTGACCGTAGACCTGTGGGCCCATGAAGAACTCCGGCGGGAGTTCTCGGATAAGAACGTCGGTGTGGCACATGCCCGCGGCGACCATGCGGACCGCGACCTCACCGGCTTGCGGTTCGCCCACCGTGAGCTCTTCGACGATGAAGGGGTCCTGGCCCCCTCGAAGAACGGCTGCTCGTGCTTTCATTGGTGCTCCTTTGTGTGGTTGGGGTTTGGTCGGTCGTACTACGTCCTACACCTGCACGGTGCCGTGGAGATACGAGGCCTCGATCTCGTCGAGACGTCCACTGAGCTCAGCGGCCGCACCGTCGAGGACGACCTCGCCTCGATGCAGCACATAGGCCCGATCGGCGTACTTGAGCGCAAGATGGGCGTGTTGCTCGACGAGCAGCACCCCGACCCCGCGTTGGTCTGCCGCTTCACGGACGGCCTCCAAGAGCCGGGCCACGATCAGCGGGGCGAGACCGAGGGAGAGCTCGTCGGCCAGGAGCACGCGAACGTCTCCGGCGAGGGCTCTCGCCAGCGTCAGGATCTGCTGCTCGCCTCCCGACAGCAAGCCCGCGGGGCGGTCGACCAGTAGCTCGAGTTCCGGGAAGAGCGCCAATGCGTCGTCCACCGGGCCAGGACCCAGTTTGAGGTTCTCGAGCACATTCAGCGATCGGACGATCGATCGCTCCTCGGAGACATAGCGCACGCCACGGCGAGCACGTTGGTAGAGCGGCTCGACCGAGCGCTTGCCCAGGAGCTCGGTGTACCCGTCCGACGCCTTCAAGAGGCCGGCCAAACCCATGAGGGTGGTGGACTTGCCCGCCCCGTTCGCACCCATGAGCGCGACTACCTCACCGGCGCGAACCTCGAGGTCCACTGCCGACACGGCTGGTACCGCGCCATAGCTAAGCGAGAGGCCTCGCGCCCCGATCAGAACCTCAGGTCCGGAGCTCACGCCGTCACCTCCATTCCCTCGGCCGTGCCCAAATAGGAGGACACGACGGCGGGGGAACTCGCTATCTCTTCCGGCGTGCCCTCGGCGATGACCACGCCGAAGTCGAGAGCGACGATGCGGTCACAGGTCCGCATGACCATGCCGACGTCGTGCTCGATGAGCAGCACCGTCATGCCCCAGTCTCCGGCCAGGCGGCGGATCAGCTGCTCAAGCTCGTCGGTGCTCGCCGCATCGAGCCCCGCAGCGGGCTCGTCCAGGAGGATGATCGAGGGGCCAGCCGCCAGCGCCCGCGCGATGGCCACCTTTCGGCGAGTGGCATAGGGGAGTTCGTCAGGCGTGTTCTGAAGCACGTCGGCGAGGCCGAACTCCACGATGGCCGCGATGGCGGATTCGGTGAGCTGTGGGTTGCGAGGCCAGACCAGATCGGCCAGGTATGGGCCCGCGCTTCCGGCGTCGGCTGCGGTGCGGATGTTGTCGAGCACTGTCATGTCCTCGAACAGCTCGAGCGACTGGAACGAACGAGCGATGCCCTGGCGAGACCGCTGTGTAGCTGAACTGCTTGAGATATCCGTTTCACCGACGGCGATTCGACCCGATGCGTTGACGAACCCGGTAATGGCCTCGATCAGGGTGGTCTTGCCTGCACCGTTGGGACCGATCAGGCCGACGATCTCTCTTGGGCGCACGGTGAGGCTGGCACCGGAGAGCGCCTGGACACTTCCGAATGACACGGAGACGTTTTCGAGCACCAGCGTCTTGGGCGCAACCTCGGTGATCGACTCGGGGGCTACCAGGTCGATGTTCCCGGTTCCGTTTCGGTCGACGATTTCCTTCGCCAGGACCGCACCGGCGAAGATCAGTGCGAATATGCAGCCGGCCACGGTCCATTCCCATGTTCCGTCCAACTCCAGGTCGTCACTGAGCCGTGTGGCCGCAGCGATACCGAGCACGCTGATAACGGTGACGACCGCAGCGGGGATCAAATGGCTGGCAAGCCGATACGCGACGATGGCCACCACCGCCCCGATCACGAGGATGATCCGCGACAGGCTGACCCATTCGAAGTCGGTTCCCCGGACCCCGTCGGCTGTCCACTCGGTGTGGATCGTCACCAACGAGGTGACGCAGCCGGTGGCAGCGAGCAGGAGCAGCTTTGACCGGGATGGCTGCGCGAGCTTCTTGAAGTCCTCGACCAGGTAGGCGACTCCGCCGTGGGGCCGAAAGATCACAAAGAGAACCAGCAGCCCGCCTGCCACTAGGCGCCACCAGTCCTTGGTATCTACGACGAGACCCACAAGGCGTTCTGCCATGCCGCCCACGGCCAGGGTTCCGCCGACCAGCGCTCCGCCGATGTACCCGATGCCACCGAGCACACTGAACAAGACAATCTCAATATTGCGGAACCGGGGAAAGCTGCTCCCGAAGACCAGGCTGGTGTTGGAGAACGCGATGACTGCACCGCCGAGCGCGGCGAGCGCCGATGCCACTGCGAAGGCGTAGGTCTTCACGCCCAGGACGCTGATGCCCAGGCTGGCGGCGGCGTTCTCGTTGCCGCGCACTGCGATCATCCGGCGACCAATCTGACCGCGTCGGAGGTTGGCCACTGCAATGGCGGCCACGCCGACGAGGATGATGGCGAACGTTGCGTACCGGGTTGGGTGCCTGCGCGCAAGGATGTCGATCACGAAAACCGACGGTTCGGGAACCAGGGCCGGTTGGAAGTTGACGATGGAGTACTTGGGGTTGCTCAGGACCATCGAATCGATGACCACCGCCATGGCGAGTGTGATGATGGCCAAGTTCACCCCGCGGACCCGCAACGCCGGAAGAGCGAGGAGCAGGCCGAACGGGATGGTCAAGCAGATGCCGACAACGATCGAAAGCAGCGTCGGCAGGCCCCAGATGCCGGCGGCGACCCTCCCAGCGAAGAGGGCACCCAAGCCCGCCACCGCCCACTGAGCCAGACTGAGCTGCCCTGCCATGCCGGTGAGCACCACCAGCGAAAGCGCTACCACCGCAACCGACGTCCCGATGATGACTGACGTGGTCCACGGTTTGTCGAACGTGTGCACACTGCCGATGGTCAACGCCGCTGCGGCGACCACCATCCAGGGCCGCATCCGCCCAGTTCCAATGCGGGGCAATCGGTCGGCGGCGAAGCTACGAAGTGGCAGCGCCCGCCCTCGAACGATCAGCACCAGCACGATGGCGAGGAGAGGCACAGCCGGGCGGAAGCCCTTCGTGAATCCGGTGTCGTCGATATAGAGCAACGCGAGGCTCTGGGCGGCCCCCAGCGCGAGCGCCGCGGCAACGGTGCCCAGGTACGAGCGGAAACCGCCGAGGAGCGCAGCGGCGAGTGCCGGAATGATGATGAGCGTGTGACTTATCGGCTCGATGCCAAGCAGCCCGAACAGGAACGAGCCACCGAGGCCGGCCAACGCGCCGCCCAGCGCCCAGTTTCCGGTCGCGATCAGACCTGGAGACCACCCCTGAGCCGCAGCAACGTTTTCGTTCTCGGCGACTGCTGCCGTTGCCAACCCGAATCGAGTCGACCGGTACAACAGCCACAACGCGAACCCGAGCGCGACCGCCACGGCGAACAGATAGATGCGGCTTTCGGGTATCCGGATGTCTCCACCGAGATGCACGACGTCGTTGGGCAGGAACGAATCGGGGGCGACAGGGTTCGGGTAGGCGCGACGCCACACCTCAAGACCGACACTCAAGAGACCAAGGGTGGCAACCAAGCGAGCCAACGGTGACGATCCACGCATCGGACCCATGACGAGCACCTGGATAAGGGCACCGATCACTGCACAACCGAGGACGGCGGCGAGTATCGCGACGACGACCGGGACGTGCTGCTCGGCTTCGTAGTAGAAGGCGGCGCCCGACAGCGCTATCGCACCGTGGGAGAAGTTCACGACGCCCGAGCCCCGGTAGACCAGCACCAGCCCGAGCGAGATAAGTGCGTAGATCGCCCCGGTGCCCAGACCGAGAAGCACAAACTGTATGAAATCGCTCATCGTGTCGTTCCGAGGTCACCGTTCGGTGCGAGGAGGGCCGCCCGCGCCCCA
Source organism: Dehalococcoidia bacterium (assembly GCA_034428415.1). Classification (GTDB taxonomy): domain Bacteria; phylum Chloroflexota; class Dehalococcoidia; order Bin125; family Bin125; genus Bin125. Next base: position 19,785 of record DAOUHS010000109.1, on the reverse strand, counting down.
GGGGGATGGCGGCACCCGGCGGCCCTCCTCGAACTCATGAACTGCCGAACTAGCCGACGAAGATCGGCTCCCACTCCCCGAAGTAGACGATCTCCCCGCCGACGATCTCCCTGGCCATCACGCTGACGTCACGAAGGTTCGTGATGCCGAGTGGGTTCACTCCGGGCACCGACCAATCGAGCGGCGTGGCCGTCAATCCCCCGGTGTCGTAGTCGACGACGACCTCTGGGATCGCTGCGGCGATCGCCGCCGGGTCGTCGCCAGCTGCGCGAATCACGTCGGCAGCGACATGCAGCCCGAGCCATCCCATGACGCCGAGCGGGAGGGGCGGCGAATCGTCGCCGGTCGTCTCAGCGACGGCGGAGACATACGCCGCGTAGCCTGGCGAGGTCTGATCGTAGATGTCAGCAAGAACGACATTGTTGGCGGCATCGCCGAGCGCCTCGATCACCGCTTCGGCCGTATTGAAATCGCCGGGGATCTGGATCTGTCCGTCGTACCCCTGATCCCGAAGGGCCTGGATCAGCGGAGGGACCTGCGGGAGGTTGACACCAGCCGTAATGCAGTCGGGGTCCGCACCGATGATCTTTGCTGCGGACGGCGCGAAGTCCGCCTGGACGAAGCCGATCGGTTCGGTGTGGATCAAGTCGACCCCGTCGCGCGGTCCAGTTACCAAGGCCTCCACGAGCGGCGGGACCTGGGCCCCGGCTGGAATGTCGTTGTAGGCATAGGCGAGCCGTGAACCGCCCACGATGATGCAGGCAACCGGGCCGCCTGCGCCCGCGGTAAAGGCTCCACCATTGGTGGAGTACAGGAACTCGACACCGAAGTCCCCTGGGGTGTAGAGACCGCCACCGATGATGACGTAGCCCGCCTCACCGATAACCGGGTTCACGGCATCGCCGAACGGGGTGAAATTGGCCACGAAGGTGACCACGCCGGCATCGATGTGCTGTTGTGCGCACTCGACGGCCAAGTTCGGGTCCCCAAGATCATCACAGATCAGCACCTCGATTGGGCGACCATCAATGCCGCCGTCGTTGTTGATTGCGATCGTCGCTGCTTCTAGGCCGTTGACCATGGCGTCGAACGAGGCCTGTCCCGCCAGGAGCGAGGTCCCGACGAAACCGATGAGCACCGGATCACCGCTGAGCTCAGTTCCCTCGTCCGACCCTTCGCTGTCGTCGGTTGCGGCACCATCGTCGGACCCGTCGTCGGTTCCTTCGCCTTCAGCGGTCGCTTCGCCGTCGTCGGGCGCTTCGCCTTCATCGGTTGATTCACCGTCGTCCGGCCCGTCGCCGTCGGCGTCGGCGGTTCCCGTGTCGGCCTCGGTAGTGGCTCCGGATGTGTCGCCCGATGACGATTGATCGTCTGCATCGTCATCGCTTCCACACGCCGCGCCAATCAGCGCGAACGCAAGGAGCATGCTCAGCAATCTGTGTGTTGGTCTCATGGCCCGGTCTCCTGTTCCCCCCCCCGGCGGCCTGCGCCGAAGATCTTGTGTTGGGTGCACACGCCGGCCGATCCGGCGAACGCCACGGCGGGGCTCGCACCGTCCGGCCGAGACGACCCGTTGCTCTCCCCCACGAGGCAGATGTACACCTCAGCCCTCCATATACTAAACATATAGTATGCATACGGTCGAGCTGCTGTCCAGCGTCGGATTGCCTTCCCGACGCAGAACTACTAGTCAGGCGGTACGCATCGAGAGAATCCGTCGACACCGCCCGACGGTGTCGACGACTCAGCTGTCGAGGCCTGCTCGCGGAGTTCGGTCTTGAGGACCTTTCCTGCGGCGCTGAGCGGCAAGGGCTCGCTCTGGATCGTCCATGTCTTCGGAACCTTGTAGGACGCAATCTGACTGCGCGCGTGCTCGCGCAGTTCGGCTTCACATACCCCGCTCTGCGCCCCGACGACAAACGCGTGGACGCGCTCACCCCAGATCGGATCCGGTACGCCTACGACCGCAGCCTGGAGAACCCCTGGGAACGAGGACAACGCGTTCTCGACCTCGATGCTGTAGACGTTCTCACCCCCGGTGACGATCATGTCCTTCACACGATCGGCGAGATAGAGGAAGCCCTCGTCGTCAATACGCCCCGCGTCACCTGTGCGATACCAACCGTCGTCGACGGAGTCCTCGGTGAGCTCCGGCTGGCCCCAGTACTCGATGAGGTTTGAGCCCGACTTGATCCAAATCTCACCGACCTCGCCCAGCTCCAACGGCCTTCGGTCCTGCGGATCGCGAATCGCCAGCTCGACATCGAAGAAGGGCTGACCGACCGAGCCCAGCCGGGACACGTCCTCGGTCGAGTGGGACTCGGGACGTAGGACCGTGGCCCCGCCACAGGTCTCGGTCATCCCGTATGTCTGGAAGAACCGAAGGTCGCGCCGCACATCGAGCAGTCGTGCCAGCAGGTCAGGCCACATCGGCGCCGCTCCATAGAAGGCCATCTGCACCGACGACAGAATCTCGGGTTCGAAGTCTGGATGCTCGAGCAGCAACGCAAACATCGTCGGAACGCCGGCGACCATGGTGATCGAGTGCTCGGAGATGGCGCGGAGCACCTCGCCGGGCTCGAACGCCGGAAGGAGGTAGCTGTGGCCTCCGGACGGCAGAAACCATCCCCATGCTGCAATGCCACCGATGTGGAACATGGGCATGACCGACAGAAAGGCGTGTCCGGGATCGCTCCCACAGGTGATCTGCATGCGGACGATCTGCGTCACGATTGATCGCTGGCTGAGCAGCACACCCTTGGGGCGGCCAGTCGTTCCGCCGGTGTAAATCAGCGCCGCTGGGGCCGATTCGTCGGGCTCGGGGGGCAGCTCAGCATCCGTCGCTTGGCGCGTGAGCGATGCGAGGTCGGACCCCGAGCCGTCCTCGTTGAGCGGAATCATCTGTTCGACAGACGCGACACGTGACGAGATTTCCCATGCCAGCTCCCCGTGCTCGTCGTCGTAGAGCAACACCGCGCAGCCCGCGTCGTCGACAACCGCTATCAGCTCGTCAAGCGTGAAGCGGTTGTTGAGCGGGCAGATCACGAATCCACCGGCCAGCCCTGCATGCCAGAGTTCGACATACCGGTACGTCGAAGCGGCGAGAACCGCTACTCGATCATTGGGAGCGACTCCGACGATGCGGAGCCCCGCCACCGTCGCTGCGACGCGAGTGAGATGCTCGCCATAGGTTGCTCGCCACCCGGTCGCGAGATCGGTCACCGCAGGGCGATCCGCGAACAGGCGAGTTCGCCGCAAGAGTCTTCCGAAGTTCAGGACCGCCATGGTGTCCCCGCGACCTATTCCTGGAGGCCCAGTACGCGCTTCGCGATCACGTTCTTCTGGATCTCGTGAGTGCCGCCCCAGATTGAGTGAGCGCGGGTGAAGAGCCACTCGCGGGTCCATTCGAGCTGGGCCGGTTCGAAGCCCGGACCTTCCCAGCCCAGGCCAGCGGAGCCCGCAGCGTCCATCGCAAGGTCGTGCTGGGCCTTCATCATGTCAGCCCACCGGAACTTCCCGACCGAAGCGATATCGCGTCCCTGTTGTCCGGCGCGCGACTCCTCGGCGGCTCGCCGCATGGTCAGGTCGAGGGCCCGGGCATCGATTTCGTGTGCCGCGAGCCGCTCACGCAGGGTCGGGTCAGCGAGCACGCCGTTCTCCATGCCGACCTCGCGTTGCATGAGCTCCGCGATCGTTTCTTTAGCCTCGCCGACGATCTCGTCATAGCTGTCGGTGCTGCGCTCGTACTGGAGCAGCCGCTTGGCCACCGACCAGCCGCCGTTCAGCGGACCGACGATCTGATCTGCCCGTGCCCGGGCACCGTCGAAGAACACCTGACAGAAGTGCGCAGTGCCATCGATCAGCTCGAGCGGCGTGACCTCGATGCCCGGCTGATCCATCTCGAACAAGATGAGGCTGATGCCGTTGTGTTTGGGGGCGTCGGGGTCCGTGCGAACGAGACAGAAGATCCAGTCGGCTACCTGGGCGCCCGACGTCCAGATCTTCGAGCCGGTGATCACGTACTCGTCGCAATCGCGCTCCGCACGACAGGACAGGCTCGCGAGGTCGGATCCCGCGTCGGGCTCGCTGAAACCCTGACACCACTTTGCCGAGTTGTCGGAGATCCGAGGCAGGTGTTCGCGTTTCTGCTCCTCGGTTCCGAAGTCGAGCAATGTCGGCCCGATCAGTGTGAGGCCCACGCCTGCCTCGGTGGGCGCTCGTACGGCCCGAAGCTCCTGCTTGAGCACGGCAGTGCGCTCGCGGTCGAGCCCTCCCCCGCCGTACTCGGCGGGCCAATCGGGCGTGATCCACCCCCGTTCGCCTAGCGCGTTGAGCCACGTGTTGAGCAAGTCTTCGGGTACGTCGGGACGATTGCCGACACGCAGCTCTGTGGGCAGGTTCTCTGCGAGGAAGTTTCGGACGTCGTTTCTGAATTCGTCGAGGTTGGCCATAGAAGTCTCCTAGTAGCCCCTCAACGAGGCGAACCTGCGCAGGTGGTAGGTCTCGTCGCCGAGCGTCATCTCTGCGGCGCGCAGTCGCTTGAAGAAGAGGCCGATGTCCAACTCGTCGGTCATGCCGATTCCGCCGTGCATCTGGATCGCCTCGCCCCCGATCAGCCTCGCGGCCTTGTTCGCCTGCGCCTTGGCAGCGCTCGCACTCAACGCAACATCCTCGCGGTCGTCGTCGACAGCCGAGACCCCGTCGAGCACCAGCGTTCGAGCGAACTCGAGCTCGGCGAACATCTCCGCGGCTCGATGCCGTAGCGCCTGAAACGTGCCGATCTTCACGCCGAACTGGTCACGATCCTTCAAGTAGGCGAGCGTGCGCTCAAAGGCCTCTTCGGCGATTCCCACCATCTCTGCAGCAAGGACGAGCGTGGCCTGATCGAGCACGCGCTCGAGCAGCGCTGCATCACCCAGCAGCTGATCAGCGTTGACCTCGACCCCGGAGAAACTGACCAGCGCAGCGTTGCGCCCGTCCATCATGGTTGTGCGTTGGATGTCGACACCGCCGGCGTCCGCGTCGACGAGGACGAGTGCGACACCGTCGCGATCCCCTGGCGCTCCAGACGTGCGTGCGACGACGACGATCTGATCGGCGGTGTGACCGTCGAGCACGTAGCGCTTCTCGCCGGCGATCAAATACCCGCCTTCGGTCGCGGCGGCTTCGGTCCCGATCGCGTAGGGATCGAAACGTCCCGTCTCCTCCAGGGCGAACGCGACGAGCCGCTCCCCGGCAGCGACCGCGGGGAGCACATCTGCGCCGACGGCTTCGTTCGACGAGAGCCGCACGGCGTTGGCGCCCAGCAACAATGTGGAGAGCAACGGTTCGGGGGCCAGCACGCGGCCGCACTCGGTCGCGATGATTGCAATTTCGCGAAGTCCCATGCCGCTGCCGCCATGTACTTCGGGAAGGTGGATTCCGAGCCAACCGAGATCGGCCATGGCCTTCCAGAGTGCGCGGGAAAAGCCCGTCGCGTCTCGTTCGTCGCGCAGTTCTCGCATGCGCGACACCGGCGAGTTGTCCTCGAGAAAGCTACGCGCAGAATCCCGCAGGAGCTGTTGTTCTTCGTTCGTAGTAAGTGGCATCACATCCCGAGCGCCGCAGCTGCCCGTTCGAATGATTCCTGCGTCTCGCCGAAGCTCCCGAAGAAGCCTTGCAACCTGCGCATGAACAGCTGGACGTCGCACTCGTTGGAGAATCCCAAAGCGCCGTGCAGGCGAAACGCATCGTTCGCGACGCGCTCGAAGAGCTCGTTGGCCAGCGCCTTGGTGGCCGGCACCTCTTCCTCGGCACTCCGTCCGCTGTCGAGGAGCCAGGCTGCCTGCTGAACGAGGATGCGGACCGAATCAGTGCTGATCCGCATGTCGGCACACGGGTGCGCAACCGCCTGGAAGGTGCCGATCGGGCGGCCGAAAGCCTCGCGTCGGGAAACGTAATCGGCCGTGATGGTGATGAGCGCTTCGCACATGCCGACCGCCTCGGCCGTCGCCAGCAACGACCCGGTCAGCAAACCTGCACGAAGCGCTGCGTCCGCACCGTCTCCCCGATGGATGACTCGTTCGGGTGGCACCCCCACGTCGGTGAACTCGACCGACGCCAGCGGTACGCCGACCTTTGAGCGGTGAGGGGTAATCGTGACACCCTCAGCGGCTGCGTCGACCGCAACAATTGCCATGTCTCCACCCGCGGTGTTGGAGGTGATCAACAGCTCGTTCGCCACCGAAGCGAATGGCACGAGAACCTTCTTGCCGGACAACCGATAGTCGTCGCCGTCCGGATGCAAGGGAAGCCGCACGGCATCCCACTCGTTGCGACCGCGCTCGTCGATCAGTGCCGGCGAGACAATGGTGCCTGACGCGATCGCTTGGAGGATCCGGTCGCGCTGAGCCCCATGGGGCGAACGTTGCAGCATCTCTGCTGCGGCCCCGGAGCTGACGACCAGCGGCAGCGTCGCCCCAGCCCGCCCGGTTTCCTCGACCAGCACACACATGTCGAGCAGGCCGTGACCTCCGCCACCGAGCTCCCCCGCCAGCGGTATGCCCGGCCAGCCGAGCTCGACGCCTGCATCCCACAGGGCGCGAGGTAAGCCCTCGGCGGAGGCTTCGGCTTCGCGTACGTGCGCAGTGGAGAACTGATCGTCGAGCAGGCGCCGTGCGCGTTCCTGTACGTCTTGTTGCACCGGAGTGAGTCGAAAATCCACCGCTATCGCCCCCGGGGAAGTCCCAGGCCCTGCTGGGCGATGATGTTTCGCTGGATCTCGCTCGACCCTCCGGCGACCTGCACGGGAAGCGCATGGCCCCACCACGCGTACGGCCCGTCACCGAATGGCACCATCGGATCGGCTTCGAGAAGGATCCCTCGAGTGCCGGCGAGCTCCATAGCGAGTTGCGCGGCCTGCACCGTGGTCTGCCCACCGAGCACCTTGTAGATCGAGGGATCGATCTCGGCGGCTTCTGCACCGGTCTGGTCGGCTAGAGCTCGATACATGATGAGCCGCTGCGCCCGATTCAACGCGCGGAGACGAACGAGTTTGGCCTGCACATCGGCCCGTTCCGAGAGCCGCCGACCGGTGCTGTCGTTCGTCACCTGGACGAAGTCGACAAGTTGGTCGAGTTGCACCTGAGTTCGGCCGCCGTACGCCAAGCCAATCCGCTCGTAGTCGAGGGCCGTCATGGCCACTCGCCAACCCTCGCTGCGCGGCCCAAGGAGAGCGTCGTAGGGGACATCGACGTCTTCGAACGTCAGCTCAGCCAACTCGGGCGGCCCACCCATCGTCTCGATGGTGCGGACCGTGATTCCCGGCGCCGCCATGTCGACCATGAACATCGAGATGCCTCGATGCTTCGGAGCGTCCGGGTCGGTTCGCGCCATCAACATGCAGTGCTCGGCGACGGACCCGTAGCTGACCCACGACTTCTGGCCATTGATCCTGAAGCCACCACCGGTGTCTTCGGCCCGAGTCGTGAGGCTCGCTAGGTCAGACCCCGCGTCGCGCTCGCTGAACCCTTGGCACCAGATCACCTCTCCCGCGGCCATCGGCGTGAGGTAGCGATCGATCTGCGCCTCGGTTCCGAACGTCATGATGGCCCGGCCAACGAAGTTGAGATTCATGTACTGCGGTCCGCGAGGTTCACCCGCTCCCCACATCACCTCTCGCACGACGATCTGGTGCCAGACGTCCGCTTCGCCGCCGCCGTACTCCTTGGGCCAGGCCAGTGTGAGCCAGCCCTTGGCAGCCAGCTTCTTGCAGAACTCCCGGGTGAACGGAAGGTTCCGCTTGTCACCGGAGAGGAAGTTCACCCACCACGAAGGCAGCTCCGCTTCGAGGAACTCGAGCAATTCGTCACGAAACGTCAGCGCGTCTGCGGGGTACTCGAAGTTCACTGCCGCATCTCCTCATCGAACTCGTTGGTCTCAAGAGACCGCCACCACGCGGCCCGGACTGTACATACTAAACACAAAGTACGTAAACCTCTGCCGAGGTCGCAGCGAGCTGGACTGCCGTGGTCACCGTCTTTCCTCCGTACCGTGACCGACGTGCGGGTTGCCTTCCCTACGACTCTATACTAAACAACTAGTATGTATCTGGGAGGTCGCCGACGCAGGTGGCTGCGGTCGGTCACGTCCGTGATCTAGCGGTCAAAGGAGAGCGACAGATGACCGCACAACAGACATTCGGCTTGGACTGCACAACGGTGGTCAAAGCGGGACCGGGGAGTCGCGCGCTGGTGCCGCGGACATTTGCCGGCCTGGGTTGCCAACGCGTGGCGATGATCACCGACCAGGGCTTGGTAGCGGCCGGGGTCGTCGACCAAGTGCGCGAGACATTCGAGACTCACGACGTTTCTCTGGCGGGCATCTTCGACGGCGTTCGTCAGGACAACGACACTCGGGACATCAACGAATGTGCAGCGTGGTACCGCGGGATCGACGCCGACGGTCTGCTGGCGGTGGGCGGCGGCAGCGTCCTCGACACGGCCAAGTGCGTCAAGGTCATGCTCGGCATGAACGTGAGCAACGTCAACGAGCTGGTGAATGAGGCGGGGGTCGTCTCGTATTCACGCCCCCAAGCCAAGCCACTGGGAACCCCGCACGTTTCTCTCCCCACTACGGCCGGCACCGGCGCCGAACTGTCACAGGGGGCAGCCCTCTTCGACGAACAGGCACACAAGAAGATCCTGCTGTTCCACCACTACATGAACTCGGACTTTGCGTTTCTCGATCCCGAGCTCACGGTCAGCCTGCCGCCAACCATCACCGCCGAGACCGCGTTCGACGCGTTGAGTCACTGCATGGAGGCGTTCTTCTCGCCGGGCCATAACAGCATTGCCGATGCCTTCGCCCTGCGTGCTGCCCGACTGATTCTCGACAACCTTCCGACCGCCGTCCACACCGGCGATGACATCAGGGCCCGAATGGAACTGATGACCGCCAGCGCCATGGCGGTTGTGGCGAGCGTTTCTGGGCGCGGAGCAGCACCCATCCACAACTTCGCAGACGCCGTCGGCCCAGTGTTCAGAATTCCCCACGGACGCGCCAATGCGGTGTACGCGCCCATCGTGATGCAACACCTCCCCAACCACTATCTGCCCAGGATCCGGATATTCGCCCACGGCCTCGGCATCGCCGACGACGCAAAGAGTGACAAGGAGCTCTTGGACGAAGTGATCTCCGCGTTGGTCGCCCTGCAGACGACTTGCGGCATCGAGCCCAAGCTCGACATCGAGGTCGACAGCGATCAGCTCGCAGTTCTCCATACCGAGGTCAGGGAGGATCCCGCCGGCCTCCAGTTCCCCTTGCCCGATGACGTCATCCGCACCTGCCTCGAGGCGAGCATCACCGTCAGGTAGCGCAAACCGCCGGTCAGCTCCCGATCCGGTTCACGAATTCTCCAACAGAAGGACCCACAAATGGAATACGTCCCTCTCGGCAGCACCGGGCTCTATGTGTCCCGTCTCTGCTTCGGCGCCATGACGTTCGCAGAACCAGAGCAAAAGCACCAGGCTTGGCTCGGCAACGAGGGCCAGGACTCCGCAAACCGCATGGTGGGCACTGCCCTCGACGCCGGGGTGAACTTCTTCGACACAGCGAACGCCTACGCGAGCGGCACCTCAGAGCGAATGCTGGGCAAGGCGCTCGCCGGGAATCGCGATGACGTCGTCATCGCCACCAAGGTGTATTTCCCGCAGGGTCGCGACGTCAACTGCACAGGCACCAGCCGCTTCGCCATCATGCGCGAGGTGGAGGGCAGCCTCGAACGGCTGGGCACAGACCGAATCGACCTGTACCAGGTCCACAGCTGGGATCCCTCCACGCCCATCGATGAGACCCTGCGCGCACTGGACGACTGCGTGCGCCAGGGCAAGGTTCGCTACATCGGCCTTTCGAACTTCGCGGCCTGGCAGATCGCGCATGCCGATGGTGTCGCCCGTCTGCTCGGTACCGAACGGTTCTGCTCCGTGCAGGCCTACTACTCGCTGGTCGGCCGCGAACTAGAGCGGGAGATACTGCCCGCCGCCAAACACCTCGGGCTGGGGACCATGATCTGGTCGCCGCTCGCGGCGGGCTACCTCTCCGGGAAGTACACCGCCAGCAACACGAGCGAGGGTCGCCGAGCCCGGTTCAGCTTCCCCCCCGTCGATCTCGACTTGGGCGCCGAGGTCGTCGCTGCGCTTCGCGAGGTCGGCGACGCTCATGGCGTGTCTCCGAGCCGGGTCGCGCTCAGCTGGCTGCTTCATCAGAACGGCGTGACCTCGGTGATCGTCGGTGCTCGCAAACACGAGCAGCTCGAGGACAACCTCGCAGCGATCGATCTTGAGCTCGGCTCCGAAGAACTGAAGAAGCTGAACGACGCCAGCGCGCGACCTCTTGAGTATCCCGCTTGGATGCCGTCGCTGACGCGGGGTCTCGACCCGAGGGCGGCGATCGACCACATGGACACCGTGGCCATCAGTTGAGCGACGGGGCCGAGCGGTTCATCTTCGAAATCGCCGAACGCGCGGAGGAACCTCCATGAGTGATCTACTGGAAACCTTCGACAGCGGTGTCCTGACGCTGACCATCAACCGCCCGCACGCACACAACACCATCGATGCATCGCTGTCGGCCGCGATCATGAAGGCTTTGCGACGCGGCGCAGACGACCCCGAAGTCCGCTGCATCACCCTGACCGGTTCTGGCAACATCTTCTGCGCGGGCGGAGACGTCCGCGACCAGGAGTCAGGCGCGATTCTCGACGCGCGAGCCGATCCCCAGGCTGCACACTCAGCATTGGTCAGAACCCTCCGCGACGGCATGGAGGTCTGCGGGATGCTGCATCGAGTCCCGAAGCCAACGCTCGCAGTCATCTCCGGTGCCGCGGCGGGCGCGGGACTGGCGCTGGCGCTCGCCTGCGACCTGCGCTTCTGCCTCGACACCGCCAAGCTCACTACCGCGTTCGCGAAGGTCGGACTCTCCGGCGACAGTGGCTTGAGTTACTTCTTGCCGCGGCTCGTCGGCAGCGCGAAGGCACGAGAACTCTGCTTCACCGCCGAGGTGATCACCGGGCAGCAAGCGCATGAGATCGGGCTGGTGAACAAGGTCGCCAGCGTCGACTCCTTCGACGAAAAGGCACGGGCGTACGCCGAGCGCCTTGCGGCTCTGCCGACGGTCGCGCTGGGATACATGAAGGAGAACCTCAACGCTGCGGAGCACCGGACGCTCGACGAGATCTTCGACCTGGAAGCAGAGAACATCGTGCGTTCGATGTCGACCGAAGATCACCGGCGGGCTGCCGCCGCGTTCGTGAGGAAGGAGTCGGTGGTCTTTGACGGTCGCTGAATCGCTCGCCGGTTTCAGCGTCGCCCAGGGAAGGCAGCATCCTTCGTCAGATGCTCGGCCACCTCCGCTGGCACGCCTGCCACCTGTTCGGTCGCACCGGTGGGTTGTGCGGCCGCATTTTGCATACTAAACAGTCAGTACCTAAATGAGTCGCTCGCAGATCGGGGAGTCGCCCTCGAACTACGACACAATCATCGACATGACGAACCCCACGCAGCAGACAGACCGAGCCACCACCGACCGCGCCGCCGATACGCCCAAGCGATTGGGAAGGCGCAGCGCCGAGGAGAGCCGCGCGACCCGACGGGCGCTCCTCGACGCCGCCGTCGTCGTCTTCGCGGAGAAGGGCATGAACGGGGCGCGGCTCGATGAGATCGCCGAGCGGGCAGGAGTGACCAAGGGAGCCATCTACAGCCATTTCGGAGGACGAGAGGATCTCCTCGTTGAGGCGTGTCGCTCGGCGATCCGTTCGCTGCAACTGATGCGGTTGGCCGAGGAGGCCTCCGACCTGACGACCTTCATGGACGAATCGGCACGGCGTCTCCTCGCGCCCGAGGGCGCGACGGCCCGGATGCTTCTCTCTGAGCTGCACTCCTCAGCGCGGAGGTCTGAGCTGATCGCCGATCTGGTTGCGGAGTGGCACGCCGGGTTCGTCGAGACCGTCAAAGACCGTGTGCCGCCCGGAGCCGGGTCGCCCGAGGCGGTCGCCATGGCGCTCAACATCTTGCACGTCGGGCTCAGCTACGCCGACGTCTACCAGTCGATGCCAGCGGACCCAGACGAGGTGCTCGCAATCATCAACCGGCTCACCGCGGCTCTTCTGTTGGAGGCCCGGCCATGAAACGCGAAAGGAAGTACCGATGACCACCGACAACACCACCCACGGGCAGCTCTCCACCCAGGCGTTCTGGAGTCAGCCCGCGTCGAAGCGGGCGGAAACCTTCGCTCGGCTCCGAAGCGAGGCGCCGGTCAGCTTCCAACCGCCGCCCGATTTCGGGACACCCCCGTCGACCCGAGGCTTCTGGGCGGTCACCACCGCCGACCTCGTGACCCACGTGAGCCGCACCCCCGAAACCTTCTGCTCGGGCCAGGGCGTGAACATGGAAGAGTTGCCGGTCGAGTTCCTCGAGGCGGGCGCGTCCTTCCTGGTCATGGATGCCCCTCGCCACACTGCCATCCGAGGCATCGTCAGCCGGGCGTTCACGCCGCGACGAATCGCAGAACTCGACGAGGCCATCAACGCTCGGGCCGGTGAGATCGTCCGAGAGTTCGTCGCGGCCGGTGGCGGCGATGCCGTGGTGGACTTCGCCCGCGAGCTCCCGCTCTGGACAATCTCCACGATGATGGGCATTCCCGGCGAGATGCAGGACGCGATGTACGACGCCGCCGAGACGATGACCCGCTATGTGGATCCATCCCTCCTTCCCGAGGGGCAGAATGGCGCGGCGTTGGCCATGGAAGCCGCGATGACGCTGCACGGCATGGCAACGCAGTTGGCGGCAGAACGCCGCTCCAGCCCGGGTGACGACCTGATCTCGGCTCTCGCCCAGTCCGACGTCGAGGGCGGGCTGGACGACCAGATGATCGGCAGCATCTTCCTGCTGTTCGCAGTGGCCGGAAACGACACCACTCGAAACTCGACCAGCCACGGCCTGAAGCTCCTGGCGGACCATCCCGACCAGTGGCGGGCGGTCAAAGCCGACCCCGACCGGCTCATCAACCCCATGGTCGAGGAGATCGTCCGCTACGCCACGCCCGTCATCCAATTCCGGCGCACCGCCACCCGAGACGTGGAACTTGGCGGGCAACGAATCGCCGAAGGCGACATGGTCGTGATCTTCTACGAGTCGGCGAACAAGGACGAGTCGGTATTCGAGAACGCAGCAACGTTCGACGTCACCCGCGACCCGAATCCCCACGTCGGGTTTGGCGGCGGCGGGCCCCACTTCTGCCTCGGAGCGAACCTCGCCCGCGCCCAGCTCCGCGACCTCTTCCGCCACCTGGTCGAGGCCGATGTCGACATCGAAGCCGGCGAGCCGACGTATCTCGCGAGCCACTTCATCCACGGCATCGTCGACATGCCCGTCAGCGTCTGAACGCTGCCGAATCAATCGCATGTGACCTGATTCCACATCCGAAGGGGCAGTGCCATGACGTATCCGGGTGCGTTTGCCAAGACCGCGCCTGACAAGGCTGCGTTGATCCTGGCGGGTTCGGGTGAGGCGATGACCTACCGCCGGCTGAACGACCGGTCCAATCAGATGGCGCAGCTGTTTCGTGCCGAGGGCATGGAAGAGGGTGATCACATCTCGTTGTGGGCCGAGAACATCTTGGACTACTTCGTGGTGTATTGGGGCGCCATGCGGGCGGGTCTGTACTTCACTGCAGTGAACAGATTCCTGTCCGGCGACGAGGGTGGCTACATCCTGAGTGACAGCGGCGCTCGGGCGCTCATCACCACGGCCCGCTATCGGGAGGTGGCCACGGCGGCGTTGGCGCACGCGCCGGGTTGCACGTTCAACCTGATGCTGGGTGGCGGCGACGGCACATTCCGCAACTTCGACGAGGCGTTGTCGGCGTTCCCGGCCGAGCCGCTCGATCACGAACCGATGGGTTCGTTCATGCTCTACTCCTCGGGCACCACCGGCCAGCCGAAGGGAATCAAGCGTCCGCTGCCCGGCGTTCCCATCCAGGAACAGCCGGCGACGACTGCGGCGTTTGCCCGGATGCTGGGCGGCATGGACGACAACACCGTGTACCTGTGTCCGGCACCGCTGTATCACGCGGCACCGCTGGCCTACACCGCAGCCATCAACGAGCTCGGGGGCACCGCCGTCGTCATGGAGAAGTTCGACCCGCAGCTCTTCTTGCAGTATGTCGAGCAGTATCAGGTGACGGCCACCCAGGTGGTGCCGACGATGTTCGTACGCATGCTCAAGCTCGACGAAGCTGAGCGCAACCGTCACGATCTCAGCTCGCTGAACTTCTGTATCCACGCTGCAGCGCCATGTCCGGTCCCGGTCAAGCAGCAGATGATCGAGTGGTGGGGCCCGATCATCCACGAGTACTACGCGGGCACCGAGGGCAACGGCATGACCTACATCGGCTCTCAGGACTGGTTGGCGCATCCCGGTTCGGTGGGCAAGCCGATGATGGGCGTGTTGCACATCTGCGACGATGACGGCAATGAGGTCCCGACCGGTGAGGCGGGCACGGTGTACTTCGAGAACGAGACGATGCCGTTCGAGTATCACGGCGCGCCGGACAAGACGAAAGCCGCGCAGCATCCGCAGCATTCGACATGGTCAGCGCTGGGCGATGTCGGCTACATCGACGACGACGGGTTCTTGTACCTGACCGACCGCAAGGCGTTCATGATCATCTCGGGGGGCGTCAACATCTACCCCCAGGAGATCGAAGACTGCCTCGTGATGCACGACAAGGTCGCCGACGTGGCCGTGTTCGGGCTACCCGATCCCGAGATGGGCGAATTCGTCCAAGCAGTGGTCCAGCCGGCTGACGGGGTCGCGGCCACCGACGAGCTCGCAGCCGAGCTCATCTCGTTCGCTCGCGACACGATCGCGCACTACAAGGTGCCCAGAGTGCTCGACTTCCGCGACGAACTCCCGCGCCTCCCGACCGGCAAGCTCTACAAGGGCCGACTCCGAGACGACTACCTCGCCTCCACCAGCGGATAGCGGTCGGGGCCGAGGCAAACCCGAGATCATGTAGACAAACGGGATGGGACGACTCGACGGCAAGGTCGCAATCATCACGGGGGGTGCCAGCGGTATCGGCGAGGGCACGACCCGCCGGTTCGTCGAGGAGGGAGCGAGGGTCCTCATCAGCGACCTCGACGCACAAAGGGGCGAGGCGGTGGCGGCCGAGTTCGGCCTCGCGGCCGCCTTCCTCCAGACCGATGTGAGCCAGGAGGAGCAGGTGGCGGCCATGGTGGCCGAGGCCACCGACCGCTGGGGCCGCCTCGACTGCCTGTTCAACAACGCCGGCTTCGGCGGCGCCCTCGGCCCGATCGCCAAGACGACGGTCGACGACTACGACCTGACGATGGACGTCTTGCTGAAGAGCGTGTTCCTCGGCATGAAGCACGCAGCACCGGTGATGTCAGCCCAGGGCTCCGGATCGATCATCTCCAACGCAAGCGTGGCCGGGCTGCAGGCCGGCTACGGCCCCCACCTCTACAGCGTCGCCAAATGCGCCGTGATCCATCTCACGAAATCGGTGGCGCTCGAACTCGGAGAGCAGAACGTCCGGGTCAATGCGATCTGCCCGGGTTTCGTCGCCACTCCCCTCGCCACCGGCCGCCCATCGGCCAGCGAGGAGCAGATCCAGCAGCTTCGCGACGCCGGGGCCATCAACCAGTTGCTCGGCCGGGTCGGTGAGCCGGCCGACATCGCCAACATGGCACTTTTCTTGGCCAGCGACGAGTCGCAGTGGATCACCGGCCAGGAGTTCGTGGTCGATGGTGGCATGGATGCGGGGCAACCCTGGTCGATGTGGCCGGAGTTCGCCCGGATGGAGCGACCGATTCGCCACCATCGCCCGCCAGGCCGCTGACCCCGGCGGCACCGCTTCCTCGAATCGCGGACCGGTCTCGGTCGCCACCCTCGGCGGTCACGCTGGCGGGCAGAGAACAGCTGCGACGAGGAGGTCGCGAAAGAGTGCGCGACGCCCGTTGCGGCCGAGGTCGTCGCGGAGCAACGCGACCGTGTGCACCGTCATGATGAGTTCGACGACGCGAGTGTCGCTGAGGTCTGTTCGGACTCGGCCCTGCGCACGCCCGCGGCCGAGGACTGCCGACCAACTCTCGAGCACTCGGGCTGCAATCGCGTCGTTGACCCGCAACAGGAAGCGTTCGGGCGTCCCGGCGTGTTCGTGACGGACGATTTCGGCCACGAGTTCGTCGGCCTCGCCGGCTTCGACCGAGAACAACGAGCCCTCGATCAGCGCTGCCTCGATGTCGTCGTAGCTCGCCAGATGGGCCACGACCGAGGCGTGCAGCTCCGAGAGCCGCCGGTCGAGGATCTCGGCGACGAGCGCAGGTCGATCGTCGAATTGCCGGTAGAGCGTGCGTCGCGAGATCCCAGCCTCATCCGCGATGTCGTTCATCGACGTGCGCTGGGGACCGAACCTCTCGAAACAGCGAATCGCCGCGGCGACGATCTTGTCTCGCTCATTGGCGTGGTCCGCCGGGGTCACGAGACGGCTTCGACCAACGGCGATGGCGAGGTGACTCGCACGACCTGGCCCGGTGTCTGCCCGTTGCTGACCCCGGCCTCGTGGGTGACTTCACCATTGACCAGGATGTATTGGTAGCCACCGGCGTGGCCCTTCCGCCGCCAGTCGCCGTTCGGCATGTCGTGCACGATGTCGTACCGACTCATGTCGAAATGCAGGTCGTTGAGGTCGTAGACGATCACGTCGGCCCAGAAGCCCGGCAGGAGCGCCCCGCGATCGCGAATCTGCACGGCACGAGCGGGCTTGAGGCTGAGCTGGAAGTGCATGTCCTCGAGCGTCCGTACGCCTTGCTCCCGAACCAGCCAGATGAGGAGATCAGTCGGATAGTGGCCCATGCCGAATGACTTGGTGTGGGCGCCGCCGTCGGACCCACCACCTACGACACCGGCGTGATCAAGATACGACATGGCTTGCTCGGGCTCCGTGGCGCCGATCGGCGGCGACTTGAGCTGGAGGGCGAGATCGGACCGGAGCGCCAGATCCGCCAAGACCGCGACCACGGATTGGCCGGTCTCCTCGGCGATGTCGTTGAGCGTTCGCCCGAGGTGCCCCTCGAGGGCCTCGTTGCCACCGACATCGATCACCGTCTGGCCCGCCAAGCCCGAAGCGCCGGTGGCTGCGGTGACCGCGCCGAGCTCGGCATCGAAGCTCTCAACGAAGTCGCGGTCGCCGAGCAGGGCACGAATCTCGTCGTCGTCGGCGCAGGCGACGATCCGGCGGACGCCCTTGAACTGGCCACCGGCCGCGTCGAGCTCGCGTACGCCGGCCTCCACCCAGCCACGGTTGAGCAGCGCGCCGGCGGTGATGTCGCGGCCCAGACCTCGCTGCTCGCTGAGCCACTCCAGATCTTGGGGCACGAGGAAGTCGAGCTGATCGTTCGTGAGGAAGGCGTTGTGAATGACCCGCACGCCGGATCCATGTGCGAGTTCGGCGAGGCGTTCGGTGATCGAGCGGTCGCCATAGATCGCAATCTGCGACAGCACCTGGATGATGCCCTCGCCTCTGTCGATCACGGCGCGACAGATCTCGACGAGCGCGTCGTGATCCATCGAATCGGTCGGCATGGACGTGCCGTCGTAGTCCACGTGCGTGTTGCCCTCGGCGCCCATCGACGACATCGAGACGCCAATTGCACCGGCGTCCATGGCTTCGTTGATCAGGCGATGGATCTCCGCCATCTCCTGCGCGTTTGGTGACCGGGTCTTGGCCGCCTCGGCACCCATCACGTAGACCAGCAACGGGTTGAGCGGCAGGTACGTCGAGACGTTGACGCCCTTGGGCAGCGCCTCTAGCCGGTCCATCCAATCGGGGAACGTCTCCCAGTCCCATGGCATCGCAGCTCGTTGATGAGCCACGGGAATCTGCTCGGTCGTCGACATCATCAACATCGTGCGCTCGGCGTCTTGAGCCCTCACGGGCGCGAACCCGAATCCACAGTTGGAGTTGACGACCGTCGTGATGCCGTTTGGACCCGAGTCGAGACAGTACGGATCCCAGAACAGCGCGGCGTCGTAGTGCGTGTGCTGGGTGACGTGACCCGGCGCCACGATCTTTCCCGCCGCGTCGATGGTGCGCGCCGCGGTGCATTCCTTCAACCGCCCGATCTCGGCGACCCGGCCGTCGCGAATGCCGACATCCCCGTAGTAGCCAGGCGCGCCCGTTCCATCCACGACGAACCCGTTGCTGATCAAGACGTCAAACGATGCGGAATCCACGATCAGGTCCCCCTGTGTTCTCAAACTCTGGTGCCGGTGAAGCCCCGACGACCTGGACTGTAGCAAGTCTTTGACACAAGGCACAAAGTCTGCATTATGTGTCAGAATCCAACCCGACGCCAACGACATGGGCGTCGAGCTCGGCGGCGCCGGACTCGACGCTTCGTCGCCGCTCCCCCTGGAGCTCCAAACACCTCAGAGGTACGAGATGAAGGTGACCAACGACATGATCGATCCGCAACTGCGGTTCACCGGTCGGATGCTCAAGCTGATGACAGGCAAGAGATTCGGAACCGTCGAAGGCGTGCGTAGTGGGGCCGAGAGCCCAGGCTTGGTCGACAAGCTGATCATGCGTCTGGTCCCCAAGCCCAAGGGCTTCCAGGTCGAGGAGCGCTGGATCCCACGCCCGGACGGAAGGGACATGCGCATCCTGATCAAGAAGCCCCTGCGGCCGAAGCCCAATGTTGCCGGCATCCTCCACATCCACGGCGGCGGGTACCACACGGGCGCGCCGGAACTCGACCTCCACTGTGCCAAGTACATCGAGCTCGGCGACTGCATGATCGTGTCGCCCGCATACCGATTGAGCGTCGAGGAGCCCTACCCCGCGGCCCTCGAGGACTGCTACACGGCGCTGCTCTGGCTGAAAGAGCATGCGGCATCACTTGGCGTGCGCGACGACCAGATCGCCGTGACCGGGGAGAGCGCCGGCGGAGGCCTCACCGCGGCCACCACCATGCACGCACGGGACAGGGGGGACGTGAACGTCGCGTTTCAGATGCCCCTGTGCCCGATGATCGACGACCGCAACGACAGCCCGTCTGCCAAGGACAACGACGCTCCTGGCTGGAGTGAAGCCGCCAACGAGGTGGGGTGGAAGCTGTACCTGGGCGACCTCTGGGGAACCGACCGTGTGCCGCCCTACGCCGCCCCCGCGAGAGCAACCGACTACACGGGGCTTCCTCCGACGTACACCTACGTCGGAGCCCTCGACCCGTTCTGCAGCGAAACCGAGGAGTACGTCGCGAACCTGCGGGCTGCGGGGGTTCCGGCTGAACTCGACGTCTACGAAGGGGCGTATCACGGGTTCGAAGTCGCCAAGCGAGCCGATGTGACCAAGCGAGCGAACGACAACCTCCACAGGTGGTTCCAGCACGCGCTTGAGCACTACACAGCACCCCAACGCGGCGGCGGTTGAGGCGCTGACCCATCGCCTGGCCGGAGTGCATGCCGCCGGATCGCGACCGGACGACGGCGCGCTTGAGCCAACTCCCGGGCACCGTCATATCCGGGTCTTTGTGAGGTTCCGGCCTGCCCCCTAGGCCGACACCGAGCGAGCCGAAAGGACGCAGAACTCGTTGCCCTCAGGATCGGCAAGCACTACCCAAGAAACATCGCTCTGCCCGACATCGACACGAGCAGCACCGAGCCCAATCAGCCGATCGACCTCGGCGTCCTGATCATCGGGACGAAGATCGATATGGAGACGGTT
>DAOUHS010000108.1:0-8743 GCA_034428415.1 Dehalococcoidia bacterium | reverse complement strand
GCCGCGCGCGTGGCCAACGAGGCGATGGATGGCTGGCTGCTCGACCACGCGGTCGGTGCGGCCAACGGCAAGATCATCGATGTCCTGCCAGGTGCCGACGCGCCGGCGGATGAGACCGTTGACCTTGGCAATGTTTCGCTGCTGCCCGGGCTGGTCGAAGGGCACACGCACATTCCCTGTCCACCGAGGGTCGACGCGTTCGACATCATTTCACAGGAGCCAGACGAACCCGCGCTTTTGCGCGCCGCTCACGCGGTCGGCCTGGCGCTGCGTAGCGGGATCACGACGATGCGCGATCTCGGTTCGAAGAATGATGTCGTCTTCGCCGTCCGTGAAGCGATCGCCTCGGGCGTGATTCCCGGGCCGCGGTTGCTTGCTTCGGGTGCTCCGATCACCCGCACCATGGACCACTGCTGGTTCTGGGGCGGCGAGGCCGACTCGCCGGAAGCCGTCCGCGCGATGGCCCAGGCGCACGTCGACCAGGGCGCCGACGTGCTCAAGGTGATGGCCTCGGGCGGCAACTTCACCCCGACCTCGAATCCTCGGGACCGGCAGTATCCGCCGGAGACGATCCGCGAGATTGTCGCGGCGGGCAAGTCCACCGGCATCGAGGTCGCCG
Organism: Dehalococcoidia bacterium; assembly: GCA_034428415.1. Classification (GTDB taxonomy): domain Bacteria; phylum Chloroflexota; class Dehalococcoidia; order Bin125; family Bin125; genus Bin125. The sequence continues at coordinate 8,124 of DAOUHS010000108.1, read as the reverse complement.
CTCACACGCACGCAGCGGAGGGCATCCGCGCAGCGGTTGAAGGCGGCGTCCGTCACTTGATTCACTGTCGTTGGCTCTCCGCGAATCCCGAAGAGGGGTTCAAGTATGACCCGGCACTCGCTCAGCGGATCGCCGACGAGGGCATCTGGGTCAATCCGACGATTGGACTGGGCCTGCTGGCCTCAGAGGCTCGCGAGCGCGGGGATGCCGCACCGCGACGCAATCCCAACCTGCAGGGGCCGTCGCCGCGCGAGCAGGGTCTGAAGATCCTTCGCGATATGCGAGACCGGGGCGTCCGCTTCACGTCCGGTCTCGACATGGGCATGGCCTATGCCGATTTCAACCGGGCGCCGGCCGAGGCCTGGGCGTTCGTCGAGGATATCGGCCTCTCCGAGTGGCAGGCCCTGCGGATTATGGCCTGCGACACGGCCGAGGCGATCGGACTGGGCGATCAGGTCGGACGAATCCGAACAGGATTCGACGCCGATCTTGCCGCATTCCCCGGCGATCCCGGCACCAACATCCGAGACCTCGACCAGCCGGTCTTCGTGCTGCAACGCGGCGAGGTCATCGTTTCCCCGAGCTAGGGAAACTTCAGGACGATCTCCCGACCCTGCCGAGACTCCAGGTCCAGATGGACGATCCGATGGTTGTTGGTGTCCGCCACCAGTAGTGACCGACCCGGACCGTTGGTGAGACCGCCTGGCTCGTCGAGCTGCAGCTCGCTGAAGTTGCCCAGCGCGTCGCCGTGACCGCCGACCAGGGTGTTGACGTTCTCGGTCAGCGGGTAGACCTGTTTGATCTTGTGGTTGAACGTGTCGGCGACGTACAGCTCGTCGTCGACGCGGGCCACGTCCAGCGGATGCTGGAGCTTGGCCACTGCGCGGCCGCCGTCGGCGTCGCCGAAGTGGAAGAGTCCGCCCTCGCCGGTCTTGCCGATGAACGTCGTCGTCTGGCCGTCGGGATCCCAGCTGATCTCGCGCACGCCGCTCGATTCGGAGTCGGCGAAGGCGAGCCCGCTCGGCCCCGGTGCGAGGCCTGAGACCTGAGCCAATTCCGATTGCATCCGAGGACCGTCGACGATTCCCTCGCGGCCCGACCCGCCCCAGGGTCCGACGTATGAGCCGCCGCCTGCCTGATCGCCCAGCGGCATCCGCCAGATCTGGTGGATGCCGGCCATGGCGATGTACAGGTCGCCCTCGTGCACAGCGACATCCCAGGGCGAGCTGAGCGCCGTCTGGGTCGCCGGTTCTCCTGACGGCATCATCCGCGCCTGTGCGCCGGTCCCGGCGATCGTCACGACACTGCCGTCGTTGAGATCAATCCTCCGCAGGGCATGGTTCTCGTTGTCGGCGACGAACACGTAGTCGCCATAGACTTCGACGCCTTGCGGCTGGTTGAACGTCGCCTGCTCAGCGGAGCCGTCCTGGAAGCCCGCTTCCGAACCGCCGATGACCTGGGCGACGTTGCCGTCGATATCGGCCACGATGATGCGGTCGTTGTTACTGTCCGAGACCAGGAGCCGGCCCGAGGCGTCGTCCCATGCGACCTTGCCCGGGAAGGAGAGCGCGCTGTCGCGTCCGGTCTCACGGACCAAGCCCAGGTTCTTGCGGTTCAGCAGTTGTTCGGCCTCGTACTCGGCCAGCCAGCCGTCGATCAGCGGCGCGGCCATGTCCTCGGTCAGCTCACCCTCGTGGATGCCGATCACATTGCCGTTCGGATCGATGAAATAGAGCGTCGGCCAGGCGCGCGCGCCGAACGTCTGCCAGTACTTGAAGTCGGCGTCGTTGAGAACCGGGTGCTCAATCCGCAGGCGCAAGATCGCCTGGCGCAAGTTCTCGGTCTCGCGCTCGGTAGGGAACTTGGGCGAGTGGATCGAGACAATCTGCAGGGTGTCGGCGTAGCGTCGTTCAAGCTTCCGCAACTGCGGAAGTACATGCAGGCAGTTGATTCAAGCGTAGGTCCAGAAATGCAGGATCAGCAGACGTCCGCGGAAGTCCTCCATCGACATTTCGCGCCCGGTGTTGAGCCAGGTCATGCCGCCGGGCACATCGGGCGCGGGCGTCTTGCCAAAAGCACGGGAGGTGGTCATACGAATCTCGTTTCGTGTGGCCTCAGGCTAGGGCCTGTTCGGCTGCGGGTTCGATCTACTGGTTTCAGGTTCTCGGGAAACTTTTTTCTGGGCCGGAACAAGGCGAATCCGGCGACGATCTCCAGTGTTCTACTGGGGATCGCGCGTAGGCGGCGTTCAGGTTCTTTCAGCTTTTTTCAGGCGTTTTCAGGTCCTCCTGTTCGGTTCTGTTCGGTTGGGTTCGCGCGCACGCGCCTGTGGTCGGAGCCGGCGGCGGTAGCCAAGTAGCAGTAATCCGAGGAAAATCTTTGCGGCCGGCCGGATCGCGAGGAAGTGCAGTGTTTTCGGGGAGATCGTGCGATCGGGGTGGATAGTTTTGGCTAGTTTCGACTAGTTTCTGGGTGGTTTGGTCAGTCTGGCGCGTGGTTTCGAAATGAGCCGGATAGTGTGCGTCAGGCGCTGGGCGGCAACTGCCGACGGCTTGGAGCGTGGTCGGGACGGTGGTTGAGAGCGCGGTTATCGACACGGCGTACTCACTCGCGATCAGGGGTGTAGTGCACAAATGTACGATATTGAATGGGCGAGGTCAAGGGCCGCTGGGGGCGAGCTTGAGGATTGGGCCGTTGAACGCGAGGACGTGGATTTCGCCGACGTTGTCGATGGCGAATGAAGCGATCAGCGCGTCGGTCTCCAAGAGCACATGCCTCAGCCAACCGGTCTCAGCGCTGTCGTCCGGCCATAGGGCCCAGATCGTGCCCGAGCAGTAGTCGCCAAAGATGTAGGCGCCGACCAGGTGCGGCAGCGCTTCGCCGCGGTAGACCGTCCCACCGGTCACCGAGCAGCCCTCGTCATGGCCGTAGGTCCCTACGGGCGCGACTGCGTCGGACAGAGCGGCGCAATCGGCTTCGCTGCGGAAGCACTCGTCGCCCTCGAAGACGTTCCAGCCATGGTTATCGCCCGCCTGGACGATCGCGATCTCCTCGACCCGGTCCTGGCCGACATCGCCGACCCAGAGCAAGCCGCTTGGTGGATCGAAGGCCATCCGCCAGGGATTGCGCAATCCGTAGGCCCAGATCTCGGGTCGCACTCCGGCCACGCCCAGGAACGGGTTGTCGGTCGGAATCCGATACGGGGTCGAGGTGTCGATGTCGTTGACGTCGATGCGGATGATCGTGCCGAGCAAGGTCTCTCGATTCTGACCGTGGCCCTGCGGATCGTTGGCCGCGCCACCGTCGCCGAGGCCGAGATAGAGCATGCCGTCGGGGCCGAATCGGACTGCACCGCCGTTGTGGTTGGAGTAGGGCTGGGCGACCTCGATGATCACCAGTTCCGACGCCGTCAGCGCCGCGCCCTGAACGATCCTGAAGCGGGAGAGGCGCGTGATGCTCGCGTCGCGCGGCGAATAGTAGACGTAGAGATACGGCTCATTTCGCAGGTCGGGATGTAGCGCGACGCTCAGCAACCCCTGCTCGCCGCCGAACCGTACCGACTCGGTCAGGTCGAGGATGCCGAACTGCTCGATGTCGTCGTCCACGACGAATCGGGTGATGTAGCCGCGCTGCTCGGCGACGAGCAGCGAGCCGTCGGGCAGCTCCAACATCTCAATCGGCTGGTGGAATTGATGCCCGCCGAGGATGGGCCGCAGTGTGAGCGAGGGGGGCTCCGACTGGGTCTGCGATTGCTGCTCGTCCGGGGCCGGTTGCTCAGGCTGGTCAGCTACCGCCTCGTCGTCGTCCGGCTGCTGTGCCTGGCGCAGCTCTGCTTGCGGTTGCTCCGGGCGCCGTTGCGATTGGGAATCCTGCGTTTCGCTCTCCGCCTCGCGCGACTCTTGAGCGGGGGAAGCCGCGGCCGGCTGAGCGTCCTGTGTCGCGGTTGGCGCGGGCCCGGCCTGACTGGTTTGGGCTTGTTGATCATCGCCGCAGGCGACAGCCACAGCCAGCAACGGGAACAGTGCGAACAGCGCAGCCCGTTCAAGGGAGCTACGAAGCGGGTTCATAGCGCAGCAGCGTCATCTCCGTGCCGGGAACGTCCTCGAACACCGGCCGCAGCCGCATCCCCACCTCGATCTGGTCCTCTTTCACGTTGACCAGCGTCGAGGTCAAGCGGGGACCCTGATCGAGCTCCACGACCGCGATGATCTGCGGCTCATCGCCGGCGAAATCGGGCGCAGTCGGGCGCCTTGCGATGGTGTAGGTGTAGAGCCTGCCTGCGCCTGAGATCTCGCGCCACTCCAGGTCGTCAGCCAGGGTCAGCGGAGCATGCGAACGCGGATAGAACACCCATTGATCGCCGGAGGGCGAGTATTGAATCTTGACCTTGCGTTGGCGCAGCGCGTCCCAGAACGGCTGAGTGCGGTTGATCGGCGTCGGCAGCGGGCGCTGCGGCGAGTCGGCGGCCATTAGTCGCCCTCCAGGATCAACGCGACCTGCTCCGACATCAGTCCGCCGTTGCCTGTGATGAACGCCAGATCAGCGTCAGGGACCTGATGGTCGTCAGCGCGGCGCATCAGCTGGCGGGCGCCCTCGGTGATGTGCGACATTCCGCCCGCGAGTCCAGCCTGGCCGAAACCGAGCTGTCCGCCATGGGTGTTGCAGGGGAAGTCGCCCCTGAACGACAAATCATGCTCACGCACGAACGGCTGGCCCTCGCCGCGCGGACAGAATCCGGCGTCCTCGATGGTCATCAACACGGTGATCGTGTAGCAGTCGTAGACCGAGATCAAGTCAACTTCCTCGCGAGACCGGCCGGCCATGCTGAAGGCCTGGTCGGCGGCCGGAATCAGGGCGGTGGAAAGCAGGTCTTCGGCATAGGTCGGCGTCTTGTGCAGGACGCGTTCGCCGAACCCGGAAATCCAGGCGGGTCGATGCTTCGAACGCCGGGCGACATCCTTGCCCGCGACGACGATCGCCGCTCCGCCGACGCAGGGCATCACGATCTCGAGCATGTGGATCGGATCGGAGATCATTGGGGAGTTGAGCACATCCTCGACCGTGATCGGTACGTTGTGGAAGACCGCGGGAGGGTTGTGGTTCGCCGACACACGTTGATCAACGGCGATTTTGGCCAGGGCCTCGGCGTCGTAGCCGTACTCTGCGCCGTACTTCATCGCGATCTGGGCGTAGCCACAGTTCTGGGCGACGTTGCCGTAAGGAATGTCGAACTCGGCCTGGGGCGAGCCGTAGTTCGCCGACGACGCGCCGTAGCGCCAGCTGCTGGGACCGCTCAACGGGGCCGGCGGCCTCGGTGAGGGCCACGAGGGCGCGCCGATGACTACGACATTGCAGAGTCCCAGCTCGATCGCGGCGGCGGCGCGCCAGACCATTGCGGCGCAGGAGGCGCCGCCCAGATCAACGACCTCGGCAAAGTTGACTTGCATGCCCAGGTACTCGGCGATCGTCGAGGGCACGAAGGAGTCCGACTCGCGGATGTTGGTGGCGCAGATGCCGTCGACCTCGGTGGGGTCGATGCCGGCGTCGTCGAGGGCCTCGCGAGTGAGCTGGGCCCACTGTTCGAGGGTGAAGAGCGGAGGGGCGGTTGGTCGGCGTTCGGGTTTCCACTCGACAATGCCGACGATGGCTGCTTCGCCTCTGAGTCCCATGATCTGCTCCCATCTGACAACAAGCGCAGTCTATGGCTGAGTCATCGCTCGGCGATCCAGGGACTAGTCCAGCAGAGTCGGTTCGGACCAGACCACGCCGGACGAGCGCAGCCGCTCGATCTCCTCTGCCGAGCGGCCGACCTCGGCCAGGATTTCGTTCGTCTCCTGACCGGCGAGCACGCCCGGACCGTAGTCGTCGCGACCGCCGGCCATCGTCGTCAGTGCGCCCCAGCGGCGGACGTCGCCCAGCCGCCGATGATTGGCCACAGGGCTGAAGCCGTTCGCGAGCACATGCTCGTCCCTGCTCAGGAACTCACCGACCGGTCCAGCGTCGGCCTGCACGCAACCAACGCCAACAGCCGTCAATCGAGCTTCCCACTCCGATGCAGGAGCTTGAGCGAACACCTCTGCGAGCGCAGCAATCAGGGCATCTTCGTCTGCAGCATCGCGATCTGCCAGCTGGGGAGCCGCCTCCCGACAAAACGCCGACCACTCGTCATCGGTCACCGCCGCGAGGAAGACCCAGCCTTCCGACGCCTCATACAACCGATACCACGGTGCCGTCCCGAACAGCTCGCCGTCCACCTGTCGGCGCGGCGGCTTGCCTTCGTACTGGAGGAAGTCGTCGCTGTTTGCGTAGGCGTTGGCGGTCAGCATGTTGACGTAGATCTCCTGACCCACGCCATACCGACGCTGCGCGTACAGGCCCAGCAGCGTCGCCGACGCGACCAGCAGACCTGTGTTTGGATCGGGATTGGCCTCGTTGGCGCGCATCAACTGTCGCGAGGCCTCGCGGATTTCCTCGATCGTCTCGCAGCCAGCCGGCGGCATCGCCGATCCCGCCTGGAACAGCGCCCCGCCGATTGCCGCGCCAGGAATCGGATGGGCCGACGGTCGCCGCGCACCCGGCGAGTCCGGTCCGTAGCCGTTCGCCGAGACCCAGACAATCTCCGGATTGATCGCCTTCGCCGTCTCGTAGCCGATACCCAGGCGGTCGGGTACGCCGGGCCGATAGTTGTGCACGATCGCATCAGCCTGAGTGATCAGGTCCGCCACGATGGCCTGGCCTTCGGGATCCTTGAGGTCGATGCAGATCGATTCCTTCGCCGCGTTCGTCTTCGCCGCCAACAGACCGCGCAGCGGTCCACCGCCCATGCCGCGGAAGGGATCGCCGCCGATCGGCTCGACCTTGATGACCCGCGCGCCAAGGTCGGCCAGCATCGACACGCCGATCGGCGTCGCGATGATCGTTGCGAACTCCAGCACCGTGAAGCCTTCCAGCGGCTTGCCCGACGGCGCACTGCCATTCGGCGACGTCATCATCGGAACATCGCCGTTGCGAGACGCCCAGGAAAATCCGTTCGCCTCGCCGACAGCCGGCGCCGGGCGTGAAATCTCTGCTGGTGTCTCTCGCAAATGCGCGATTGGCCCGACCTGCTTGACTGGCCCGAGCTCGGGATCCTCAACCGTGAGGGTGTCTCCGTTGGCCGCCATGTCGAGGTTCTCAACCGCGTCGTGTGTCGGCGTGAACGGCTCGGCCGCGACGTTGCCCTGCGCGCGGAAGATCTCCATCCACTCGTCGCAGGTCTTCTCTTGCATCCGCTCGAGTATGCGGTCGCGCATCTCTTCTGTCGCTTCCGGCGTCCACTCCGCCTGACCGCCCTGCCACTGCTCCTCGGCGAACAACAGGGTCAGGTCGGCCGCGTCCATGAAGGCGTAGAAGAGGTGCTCGAGCAGATTGCCGAGCTGGATCCAACGACCGTCTCGCGTCATTACCGGGTGATAGTTCAGGGTCGGCATCCCACCGCCGATGTTGAAGACCTGCGGGTAGACCTCCGGCTCGCGCTCCGAGAGCTGGGTCAGGAGCAGGAGCAAGAGGTCGAATGGCATCAGACCCTGGAGCAGGGAGGTCTCCACAATCTGTCCGCGACCGCAGTGCTGACGCTCGATCAACGCCGCCAGGATCCCCTGCACCGCCCCCTGCGACGCGCCGTGCGCCCCAACCGGCACCGCCGCAAACCCCGGACCCTCGCGCAACCGTTGACCCGAGAACGACAGCATCCGACCCGATTTCGCCGCGACCAGCGCCTCATAGGCGGGATACTCGGCATACGGACCGGTGGGGCCGAACCCGGTGATCGAGCAGAACACCGCCGACTGGTTCAGCGCCCGAACATCCGAGTACTCCAACCCCCGAGCTTTCGCCTGCGCCGGAGAGTCCGTCGAGACCACCACGTCCACCTCGCGGATCAACGCCTCCAGCCGATCCCGCTCCGCCACGACATCCAGCTCCACCGAGCGCTTGCCCCGAAGCCACATCGGAGCCGCCGCCAGCGACCGCCACGGATCCCCGCCAACCGGCTCCACCTTCACCACCTCAGCCCCAAAGTCGGCCAGCACCATCGTCGCGATCCCGCCAACCGCCCCCGAAGACAGGTCCAGCACACGAGTATCA
>DAOUHS010000107.1:0-29559 GCA_034428415.1 Dehalococcoidia bacterium | reverse complement strand
CATTGCCCAGATTCGCGGCGAGAGCGCGGACTGGTCGGCCGATCTGGTGAGCCGCCTGGATATGGCATCCGAGGGCATGGTCTTCATGTGGCCGTCGTGGTCGCCGACTGGCGATCAGATCGCGGTTTCTGCGTCGTCGCAGCGTCGCGATGACCCGAAGCTGGAACTCTGGCGGACTTCCTGCGCAGACGGGCAGACCGAATCAATCTTCCAAAACCCGCGAGACGGTCGGCAGGTCATCGCTGCGGGTCTCGCCCATTACGTCAACTGGGCACCCTCCGGACGGGCCCTGGCCGTTGTGGCGAACGTCGGCAGTGGACTGGCAGTCAACCTCGTCGCGGCCAGCGGCAAGGGACGGCCCCGGCGCCTGGTCGACGGCGCGCCGCTCTATTTCGCCTGGGCGCCCGATGGACGAGCGGTGATCGTCCACCGCGCGGCACAGTTGGTCCTCTTCGATTTGACTGCAGAATCAGAGGGACCGATCCAGATCCAACGCGTTCGACCCAGCTTCCGCTCGCCAGCCTGGGCGCCCGATGGCTCTGCCGTCTATTTCGCCAAACCTCGACCCGGCGGCGGCTCGATCATCGTCGGCGCGAGACGCAGCCAGATCGGCAAGGGCGGAGAGCACGAGGAGCTAATGGAACTGACGGGCGCCGCCTCGTTCGTCGCCTCCCCGAGCGACAACCGTTTGGCCGTGCTGACCCTCACCGCCGGCGACGCCGAAGGACGCCATCTGACCATCCTCGATCCGATCACGGGCGTGCAGCAGCCGGTCATCGATCGGGCGATCAACGGCGTCGTATGGGCGCCGGATGGTCGTGCCTTGTACGCCTTCGAGTCGCAGCCGTCGAGCACGATGATCGCCCTGACCAAGCACCAGCTTGATCGCGACGGCGAGTACGTCGGCAGCGAACGGCTGGCGCGCTTTCAGCCCTCGGCCGAATTCGCCACAATGCTCAACTTCCACGACCAGTTCGCGCATTCGCATCATATTGTCAGTCCGTGCGGGGACTGGATCACGTTCGCCGGCCTCGCCCTTGGCAACGGCGGCTCTGGGCGACGCGGCTTCGGACCTCAAAACGGCACTTACATCGTTCCCACCGACGGTTCCGCGCCGCCCCAACGCGTGTCGGCCGGTAGCATTTCCTTCTTCCCACCAGGTCCTCCAACGGAGACGGGCTGAGCAGAGCGATGGCCTGCACAACCGAATCAGAAGATCTGCTGCGCAGCAACGAGCTGCGCGTGACCCGCCAACGCCTCGCCGTACTCAGCGTCCTGCGCCATTCTGACCAGCACATCACCGCCTCGGATGTCTTCGAACTCGCCCGCCGCGACGCGCCCGAACTGAACGCCTCGACCGTTTATCGAACGCTGACCCAGATGCGCGATCTTGGCCTCGTATCACAGACCGACCTCGGCGGCGGCGAGCGCACCTTCAGTTGGCGTACGGAGCGACCGCATCATCATCTGGTCTGCACCTCCTGCGGCGGCCTGAGCGAACTGCCGCATCACGTTCTCTCGAACTTCGCCACCCGGCTGCAGTCCGAGTTCGGCTTCGAGGCCGACCCCGACCACTGGGCCGTCTACGGCCGCTGTCGCAAATGCGCCGACCTCGGGCAGCAACGATGACCGCTACCCCATCTGCCTTGACGCGATACCACCGTCTCGTCCAGGACGAGATGCGAGCCGCCTTTCCCGAAGCAGACCTGCCGATCTACGACATGGCCCGCTACGCCGTCGGCTGGCTAGACGAGGTCGGCCGGCCCGCCGACGCCTCGGGCAAGGGCGCCCGCGCAGCCTTAACCATGCTTGGAGCAGAGGCGATCAGCGCCGACCCGGACGCACTACGCTGCGCCGCATCTGGAGCGGCCGCCGTCGAAATGGTGCACAACTTCTCGCTCGTCCACGACGACGTCCAGGACGGCGACGAGGAGCGCCGCGGGCGACCGACGGTCTGGCGTGTCTGGGGCGTCGCACAGGCGATCAACACCGGCGATCTGATGCGTGAACTCGCCGACGTTGCACTCCGGCGCGCATTGACCCATGGAGCGTCGGTGGACTCCGTGATCGAGTCCATCCGCCGCCTGAATCAGGCCACGATGCTGATGATCGAGGGGCAATACCTCGACCTCACCTTCGAACGCCGCCTGGATGTCGAGGTGGATGAATACCTGGCCATGGTCGAACGCAAAACCGGCGCGATGATGGGCGTATCGCTCGCCATCGGCGCCGCCCTTGCGGGCGCGTCGGTGGACCAGGCGGACACGCTCGACCGAGCCGGCAAGCGCCTCGGCCGGTGCTTCCAAATGCGCGATGACTGGCTCGGCATATGGGCCGACCCCGAAGCGCTCGGCAAACCGACCGACGCCGATATCCGCCGGCGCAAGAAGTCCTTCCCGATCCTCTACAGCCTGAGTCAAGCGCCGGCCGACGCGAGGCGGGAACTGTCCGAGATCTACCGCCAGGACCTTGCAGTCGATGGCGCCGATCTCCCCGAATATCAGGTCGACTGGGTACACAACCTGCTCAGCGAAGTAGGGGCGGACGCTGCGACCGACCGTGCCGCCCGCGAGGAGTATGAGGCGTTTCGTCGCGAACTCCGCGCCAGTCATCCTCGTCCCGATGCGGTCGCGGACCTCGAAGAACTGGCGCTGTTCACGCTCGAGCGGGATCGCTAAGGTACGCCCATGACCACGGTCTCACCGACCCAGGTTCTCGACGCCGCGCTCGGTCGCTCAATCAAACGAGCCACGGACTGGCTGATTGAGAAGCAGGATCCGGCCGGATTCTGGTGGGGCGAACTCGAGTCCAACGCATCGATTACGGCCGAGTACCTGCTCCTGACCCACCATCTCGGCATCGGCGACCGACAGCAGTGGGACGGCATCGCGCGGTATCTCAGGGCCCAGCAGCGGCCGGAAGGATTCTGGACCCAGTACCTCGACGGGCCTGGAGATATCTCTACCTCGGTCGAGGCGTACTTCGCACTCAAACTCGCCGGTGACGACCCAGATTCGCCTCACATGACCAGCGCGCGCGAGTGGATCCTCGAAAACGGGGGCATTGTCCACGCCCGTGTCTTCACCAAGATTTGGCTCGCCTTGTTCGGGGAGTTCGACTGGGATCGTCTGCCGGCGATGCCGCCCTGGATCAACCTGCTGCCCTCCTGGCTGCCGATCAATCTTTACGAGCTCGCGAGCTGGGCCCGCGCCACAATCGTCGGTATCACCGTGATCATGACGCTGCGCCCCGTCGCGGCGCTGCCGGCCGGGGCGGGCGTGCCCGAGCTCTGGGTCAAGCCATCCGACCGCCGCCGCTTCGCCGTCCCGCCGCCGAAGAAGCTGTTCTCCGCCGAAGGCGCGCTATATGCCTTTGATTCGCTCCTACGGCTATTGGATCGCAACAAGATCAGGCCGTTCGAGCATCGCGCCCTTGCATTCTCGGAACGCTGGTTGCTCGACCGCCAGGAGGTCGACGGCTGCTGGGGCGGGATTCAGCCGCCGTGGGTCTACGCCATCCTCGCCCTGCGAGCGATGGGGTACTCGCTCGACCATCCGGTGATCCGCCGAGCGCTGGCCGGATTCGAGCGCTTCACCTGGAAACGAAACACACCCTCGGGCGAGCAGGTTTGGACGGAAAGCTGTCAATCCCCGGTCTGGGACACTTGTCTGGCCGCGCTGGGCTTGCTCGATGCCGGCGTCGATCCGCAGCATCCGGCACTGCAGGGCGCCGCCCGCTGGATGCTGCGAGAGCAGGTGCTGTCGGGCGGCGACTGGCAGGTTAAGAACCCCGATACGCCGCCCGGTGGTTGGGCCTTCGAGTTCGATAACGACATCTACCCCGACGTCGACGACACCGCCGTCGTCCTGATGGCACTCGAGCGGATTCCGATGCCGGGACTGGAATCGGAGCGCCAGCTCGCTCTCGACCGTGGGCTGCACTGGATGCTCTCGATGCAGTCCTCGAACGGCGGCTGGGGCGCGTTCGACGTCGACAACGACAAGACATTCCTCGCCGATATTCCCTTCGCCGACTTCGGCGAATTGCTCGACCCGCCGACCGCCGACGTAACCGCACACACGCTCGAATACATCGGACAGCTCGGTTACAGCGGGCAGTACCCGCCGGCCAGCCGCGGACTGCGCTTTCTTTATGACCACCAAGAACCGGATGGTTCTTGGTGGGGTCGTTGGGGCGTCAACTACATCTACGGCCTGGGCGCGGCGCTGCCCGCGCTCCAGGCCCTAGGCGAGCCGATGTCGGCGCCTGCCGTGCGCAACGCGGTGGAGTGGCTCTTCCGCCACCAACTCGAGGACGGCGGCTGGGGCGAGTCATGCGATACGTACGCCGATCCCTCGCTGCGCGGCCTGGGACCATCGACGCCGTCTCAGACGGCCTGGGCGTTGATGGCGCTAATCGCCGCGGGCGAGGCCGAGCACGAATCGGTCGCGAGCGGGGTCCAATATCTCGTCGATCGGCAGCGCGAAGACGGTACCTGGGACGAGCCGGAGTTCACCGGTACCGGATTCCCCGGCGACTTCATGATCAACTACCACCTCTACCGGCACTACTTCCCACTGATCGCGCTCGGAAGATACGAACGAGCGATCGCCCCGGGTTAGCACGGTCTGCTTCCTCTCTGACCCGACTCCGCCGGCTTCGTTTTGTCCTGCGCACCGTCTGGGGCCACACTGAGTCCGCGCGATGCGGCAGCAAAGGCGCCCATGATGCCAGAGGACCAACTACGAGAACGGCTACCATGACAGATCATGATCCGGCATCGCACTCGTTGGAAGGGGGCAGCATGACAACGATCCATGGCGCGCAAGAGAGCGCCGGCGCCGACATTGAAATGCGCCAGCTGCCGCTCGACCTACGCCGCGAGAGCCGCACCGTCCGCCTCCGGCACCTCGCCAGCAACGACGGCAACGCGCTGCTCGAGTTCGGCCGCCGACAGCCGCACGAGGACTTGCTGTTCCAGGAAAGGGACATCACCAACGTTGCCGACATCGGCGATTGGATTCACGAGAACGAAGCCGGGCGCATTCGCTCCGTCGTCGCCGAGGAGAGCGGCGAGATCATCGGCTATACGACGATCGAGCGCGGTCGCTTGCGCTGGACCCGGCACGTCGCCGAGATTCGCGTCATGGTCGACGTCAGCGCCCGCCGACTGGGGCTCGGCCACATCCTCCTCGGTCTCGCGTTCGAGAGCGCGCTCAACGACGACGTGGCCAAGATCATCGCCCAGATGACGCCCGACCAGGTCGGCGCGCGGAAGATATTCGAACGTCTTGGCTTCATCGAGGATGCCGTCCTGACCCGCCACGTCGCTTCGTCTGACGGCGAACTGCACGACCTCGTCGTCATGCGCTTCGACACCAACCAGCGGTTGGTCTGCGAGGAATGCGGACAGCCGGTGCTCACCTTAATCCCGATGCAGGGCAAACAACTCTGCTGGGCCTGTTACGAGATCCTCGATCACGAACTCGGAGCGGGGTAGTAGATTCCCTCTGCCTCCCGGCAGGAGGTTAGGGTGAGGGTACCCTCGCTAGTGTTGCAAGGAGGACGGTATGGTGGAACATCGAGACCACACCTACAAGATCATCGAGCTGGTCGGCTCTTCGCCGGACGGTGTTGACCAGGCGATTCGCAACGCCATCGAGCGAGCCGGCGAGACGCTGCGCAACCTCGACTGGTTCGAGGTCCGTGAAATCCGCGGACCGATCCAGGACGGCGAAATCGGCTGGTTCCAGGTCAAGCTCGGCGTCGGCTTCCGCATCCTCGATCCGGCAGACCTCGAGCAGGACTAGCCGAGCGGCAGGCCCCTGACGCCGATGACGACCACGCCTCAGAGCATCGCGTTCGAAGGGAGCGCGGATGACGCGCTTCGATGGTGCCAGCGCTACACGCATCGGCACGGCGAGAACTTCACCGTCGTGAGCTGGTTTCTGCCGCGCGAACTACGGGAACCGATGTTCGCGGTTTACGCCTTCTGCCGGTTCACCGACAACCTTGGCGACGAAACCGACAGTACGCCCGAGGAGCGGCTAGAACGTCTCGACCGATGGCAGGCCGACCTGGAGCGCGCCTTCGATGGTCTGCAGCCTCAACATCCCATCAATCTCGCCCTGCGACACGTTGCCGAGCAGAAACCGCTCCACCCGGATCCCTTCCGGCGCCTGATCAAAGCCAACCGACTCGACCAGCGCAAGTTTCGGTACGACACCTTCCAGGACGTGCTCGCCTACTGCGACCTCTCAGCCAACCCCGTCGGCGAGATGGTTCTCGCGCTCTGGAACATCGACACCGAGACCGAAGAAGGTCGATACCGCCGCGATCTCTCGGACGCCACCTGTACCGCCCTCCAGATCGCCAATCACTGGCAGGACGTTAGGCGCGACTACCTTGACGCTGGGCGAATATATCTGCCGCTCGAAGACATTCGCCGCTTCGGCTGTTCCGAAGAAGACATCGCCGAGGGCATTCGCCGCAGACAATGCCCGGACGACTTCCGCACGATGATGCGTTTCCAGGTCGACCGCGCCGAAGCGTGGTTCCGCAAGGGCGAGCGCCTGATCGACGAGGTCCCGCGCGAACTCGCAGTCGATTTGCGTCTCTTCACGGACGGCGGACGCGCCGTGCTCAAGGCCATTGAACGCCAGAATTATGACACGCTGAGCCGCCGGCCACGGGTCGGCAAAACATCCCGTGCCTGGCTCGCCTTGCGCGCCGCAGTGCAGCTCAAACTAACCTGATCCCACCATGCAACGCCGACTCGATCCGCACGTGGCCGACGCCTATCGGGAATGCCAGGCGTTCACCCGCAGACGCGCCACGAATTTCTACATCGCCTTCTCCGCGTTACCCCGGCGAAAGCGGCGCGCGATCTATGCCGCCTACGCCTACGCGGGCACGGTCGACGACGCCGTCGACGACGCCGGCAGCCAGGAGGAGCGCGCGGCGGCCTTGGATCAGGCGCACAGCCTCTTACACGCCGCTTACGCGGGCGGTGAGGCCGAGCCTGTCTGGCTGATGACCGGACTGGCCGACGCCGTCGATCGCTACGACGTCCCGCGCGACTACTTCGAGGAACTCGTGCTCGGCATGGAGCACGACCTCACTAACACGCGCTACGACACGTTCGCTGATCTCGAGCAGTATTGCTATCGGGCCGCCTCGGTGATCGGCCTGATCTGCATATGCATCTTCGGCTACGACCGATCGCAGACACAGCTCGCGATCGACTCGGCCGTCGCCATGGGTAAGGCGTTGCAGATCACCAACATCATGCGCGATGTCAAGGAGGACGCCGAGCGCGGCCGCATCTACCTCGCTCGAGAAGATCTCGAGCGGCACGGCGTCTCCGAAGCGGACATCCTCGGCAGCGTCTACAGCGATGAGTTCCGCAACCTAATGGCCGACTACGCACAGCGCGCCTACGCCTTTTATCGCGAGGGCGACCGCCTGATACCGCTGCTCAACGGTCCGCGCAGCCGAGCCTGCTGCAACGGTTTGCAGGGCGTGTACCGGATGATCCTCGACGCGATCGTGGCCCGGGAATACGACGTCTACAGCCGGAGGGTCTCTCCTTCGAAGGCAGGCCGAGTGGTGCGCATGCTCGAACTCTGGCTGCTCGGCGCGCTGCCCAACTTCGCCCGCATCGGCTGACCTCACCGTGAACGATTACGGTGCCGAGGCTCCGATCGCCGTCATTGGAGGCGGACTCGCAGGCCTGAGCGCGGCACTGGATTTGGTCGATGCGGGACGCAGTGTGGCGCTGTTCGAACGCCGACCCTTCGCCGGCGGCAAGGCCTACTCGTTCGAGGATCCGAACCACGACGTAATCCTCGACAACGGGCAGCACATCACGATGCGCTGTTGCACAGCGTTTCAGTCGTTCCTGGAGCGAATCGGCTGCGCCGACATCGTGCGCTACCAGGACCATCTCGAAGTCGCCGTGATCGATCCGGATTCTCACGGCCATCGCGTCAGCCTGATCGCTGGCAGCCGGCCGCGCGCGCTCGGCCGCCTCGGACTGCAACTCTTACCGGCGCCGCTGCATATGGTTCCCTCGTTGGTCACCTACGAACACCTGGACATTGGTGAAAAAGCGCGGCTTGCGCTCGCGATTGAACCGATCCGTCGCATGAGCGAGTTTGAGCGCATGGCGCTCGATCGCCAGTCGTTCGAGGATTGGTTGCTCAATCAACATCAGACCGACCGAACGATTGATCGCTTCTGGGATCTCATCGTGTTGCCGACCTGCAATGACCGCTCCCGCGATGTCTCCGCTACGCAGGCGATCCAGGTGCTGCAAGAAGGCTTCAGCCGCGACGCACGCGCGGCCGAGATCGGTGTTTTCACGCGCGGCCTGGGCGAAGTTGCCGAGGTTGCGCTGCAGCACCTTCGCGACCGCGGCGCGCGGCTGGAGTTGAATGCCGCTGTGCGCGAGATCACGGCGACGGGGGTCGAAGCCACGGCCGTCCGATTCGGTCGAGACGAGGTGATCGACGTCGGCGCCGTCGTCCTCGCCCTGCCGCCAAGACATGCCTTCGAGTTGATTCCGGCCGGCTGGCGTCGACGTGAGCCGTTCTGGCGCCTGGCGCAGCATGAAGTCAGCCCGATCATCAACGTGCATATGCAGTGGGACCGGCCGGTGATGCGTCGAGACTTCGTCGCGGTGCTCGACCCCGACGCCCAGTTCATCTTTCATCGATCGCAGATTCACGGCTGGCAGACGCCTCCGCACTGGATCTCGGTCTCGCTCAGCGGCGCACACGACCTGATCGACCGGCCGCAGGAGGAGATCCTGCGGCGAGTCGAACACGCCGTCCGACAGGCGCTGAGGCAAACCGCCGGCGCGAAACTCCTCGCAACGCGTGTCGTCAAGGAGGCGGAGGCGACCTTCCGACCAAAGCCGGGCATGAATGCCCATCGTTTGCGACCTCGCACCTCGATCCGCAACCTCGTCCTGGCCGGCGCCTGGACAGCCACCGGTTGGCCGGCGACGATGGAATCAGCCGTCCGCAGCGGACGCGCCGCCGCCCAGGCCCTTCTGGAAGAACAGGATCAGCCGCGATGACCGACCGACAGCGGACCCACTCCAATCGCGCATTCGAAGCGAGATTCGCCTATTGCCGCGCTCTCAGGGTGGGCAACCAGGTGCACGTCAGCGGCACGGCGGCGGTGGAGGCCAACGGTAGCGTCACCCCCGGCGGCGCCGGCCCGCAGACAGCTCGTTGCCTCGAGATCATCCAGGCGGCAATCGAAGATCTCGGCGGCTCGCTCGCCGACGTGGTCCGGCTTCGGATGTACATCACCGACATCAACCAGGCCGAGTCGATGGGCGAACACCTCCGCACCGCTTTTGCCGACGCGCCGCCGACCTCGACCTTGGTCGAAGTCAGCAGACTGGTCGACCCCGAGATGATCATCGAGATCGAAGCCGAGGCGATCATCGACGCAGCGGACTGAGTCCGAATCGCGCGCGAGTCGCATTGGCCGCGGCCCACAAATGCGGCTCCGAGGCAAACAGCTTCGTCAGTTGATTGGACGAACAGCCGACCAGCGCCGCGCAGTCGGCTGTCGAGCCGCCGACTGCGTCAAACAGATCGAGCAGCGGTCCGACGCCGGTCCAGAACTCCCGATGCCGTGGCCCGACTCTGTCCTTGCTCGGCACTTCTGTCTGTATCGAGCGAGGCAGTACACGCTGCAATTCCAGCGGCGGGTGAAACATGCCGAGGTCTATTTCGCGCCGCACCTCGAGCGCGATTGCCCGACGCAGACGGCCCAATGCCATCGCCCGATTCTGATGTTGCGAACGCCGTTCGGAGGCGTATCCGACCGCCCCGGTTGGTTCATGAGTGAGACGAGCGGCCGAATCGGTCCGATTGCGATGCTGTCCGCCCGGCCCTGAGACGCGGAAGCGCTCGAACCGACACTGGGCGAACAGCTCCTCGTCAGACAGCGCCAGCCAGTCGTCACTGTTGCTGGACCAACCGGAGCTCGTTGGTTTGTCGGGCGATGACGAATGAGACATAGTGCCAGCCTGAGATCGTCGTATGGCTCACGCTAGTAGCCAATCGCGTTAGCAAGACGAGACCGAGGTCCTGCAGTTCGTCCTCGTCTGCCTCCAACAGATCTGGAGGCACATTCGGCATCTCAACATCTCGAACGTCAGAACGATCGGTGACAATCACCTGGACCTCGTCCTCGTTGGCCGTGGCCTCGATCCGAACCGTGCGGCCCGTATCGCCATCCTCGACCACATGCGTGAACAGTTCCTCTAGGCAAAGCTCCAGCCGATTTGCATAAAGGGGCTCCAGATTGAACCCCTTCGTCACGTCCAAACCGAACGCGATCACCTGTTCCAGCGACTCCGGGGAAGCGTCGCCCCGCCAACGATATCGCCGCTGCGGAATCAATACGAAGATCACCGATACGATCACCGCGATCACCGAGCCCAGCGCAATCGCATTGCCAGTGATTGGCGCCAGCGCCTCAGGGATGTGCTCCAGGAACGGCAGGCCCAGCTCGTCCGCGAACTCGCCGGTGAATCCACCCCAGAAACCGAGCGAAATGACCAGCGCCGTGCGCGAATTGATGCCGGCGTCGACCACCGTCTGCATGCCCACGATGAACAGCAGCAGCATCGCAACGAAGGACACCCCGCCGATCGCGGGACCGGGCAAATCAAGCACAAATCCGCTCAGGATCGGGAAGAACGCCATCACGAACATGATCCCGGCGCCCCACAGGCCGACCCAGCGCGAACCGACGCCGACCACTGGAACCATGCCGATCGGCGAGGAGTAGGTCGTGTTCGGCGTTGTGCAAAAGATGCCGGCCAGCGCATTGCCGACGCCGTCCGCATTCAGCGCGCCGCGCACGGATTCATAGTCAATACGGCGGAAGCTTCGCAACGACACCTTCTGGATCGCGATCGCGTCGCCCACGGTCTCGAACGTACCCGCCAGCGTCGCGATCACGAACGCGCCCAGCACGGCAAACGCCGCGCCCGAGGTCGGAAACGTCGGCGCTTCCCATTCACCAATCGGAAAACCTACGATCGCTGCATCCTTCGAGTGATCGAAGGACCAGTCGCCAGTGATCGCCGCCGCGATGCATCCCGCGGCCAGGCCCACGATGGGCGACCAGAGACGGTACCGCGCCGGCGCCACAACGATCATCGCGACCATCACGAACACGGCCACGCCGCCGATCAGCATGTACGCCAGCGACCCGGCCCGGTCGGTCCCCACGCCATTCCATTGCTGGATCGTCAGGGGCACAATGGTGATGGCCACGCACATCACCACCACTCCGCCGACCGTCGGCGTGAAGACGTTACGGAAGAGGCGGAAGAATCGCGCGATCAGTAACTCGGTCGGTGCCGCAATCAAGGCCAGGGCGGCGACGAACCCAATGCCCGCCAACGCAATCGCGTCAAAGGTTGCGGCGAAGAACGCGCCCGAGGTACCCATGAATAGCATGAAGCCTGCACCCACCGCGCCGACACGGACGGCTTGCACGGCGGTCGAGAGCCCGGCCGTCAGCAGCGACGCCGAGATCAGGAAGGCCGCCTCGCCGACTGTGATCAAGTCCGCAGCGCGCAACAGAATCGGCAGCAGGATCGCCCCGGAAATGACAAACAGAGCGTTCTGCAGTCCCAGCCCGGCGGCGATGAAGAGAGGAGGGCGCTCGTGAACGTCGTAACGGAGACTGGGTCCGCGCTCGTTCATGGCGCGCGTAGTCTATAGCCAGTACCTATCTCACTTTCCCACAGCGACAGGCAACGCGGATGCATCACGGACTGACCGCCAACGTCAACGGACTGCAGCTTCACTACATCGATCACGGTGGCGTGGCCCGCCTCAGCGCCGTCGCACTGCACGGATTTGCGCTGAACTGCCATTCCTTTGACGAGGTCGCGCCCGCGCTCTCCGACCGACTGCGCTGGTACGCCCTGGACCAGCGGGGCCACGGCCTTTCCGATCGAGCCGCCGAACTGTCCGACTACTCCCGCGAGCAGATGGCCGGCGACATTGGCGGCTTCATCGAGGCGCAGAATCTCGATCGGCCGGTCGTGCTCGGCCACTCGATGGGCGGCATGAACGCAATGACGTTCGCCGCGAAGCACCCCGACCAACTCCGCGCCCTGGTCCTGATCGATGTCGGACCCGGAGTCAGCGTGGACGGCGTGCAGCAGGTGCGCCAGTTCGTCGCTGGCCCCTACGAACTCGATTCGCTTGATGCCTGGGTCGACATGACGCACAAGTACTATCCCTTCCGTTCAAAGGAAAGAATCCGCAAGCGGCTTGAAGTTTCTCTGCGCGAGACGCCAGAAGGCAAGATGGCCAAAATGTTCGACGAGCGCTTTCGTCAGGCCAATTTCCGGGGTGTCGCCGACGCCCGAGCCGGCATCTGGGAGACGGCTCGGGCACTGACCGTTCCGACCTTGCTGCTGCACGGCGAGAAGAGTCCCGTGCTCAAGCGGGAACAGGCGGAAGAGTTTGCCAACAGCGTCGACTGCGTGCGTCTTGTGACGATCCTCGAAGCCGGACACTCCGTCGCCGGTGACCAGCCGGAGGCATTCACCGAAGCTGTCCGCAAGTTCCTCGACGATGTCCTCTAGGCGAGGCGTCCCCGGTTCTCGCGAGCGCCGCTCCTCTTCGCTGCTGATCCCAATCATCGGAGCGATCATCGGCTTCATCGCCGCCCTGTTCCTGCTCCGCGAACTCGACATCTTCGAGGGCGATCCAGCACCCGTCGAACCGACCGTCAACGGCACCTGCGTTTACCCGACCGGCAGTTACTTCGAACAGCTCTGCAACCTCGTCGCCCGAGCAACGGCGGAGATCCAGACGGGGATTAGTCCTGAGGTCGCGATTGCCTGCGTCCAACGGAACACCGATTGCCGTACGCATCGCGAGAACCTGCGTCAAGGTCTGCCCAAGATCGAACGCTTCCGCGACAGCCTGTTCAAACTGGATCCGCCGGAACACGCACATGATTGGCACGACCGTTACCGAAGAGCGGTGTCGCAGTTACACAGCGGCTACAACGCCCAGTTCCGGGCCTTGCAGGACAGCGACCGAGACGGATTCCTTGAGGCGCACGACCGAACTACGGGTGCGGCAGGGGATGCCGGGGCGCTGTTCGACGATTTCCAGATCGCCTTCACCGACGAACGCGACCCTTAGTCGTCCTTCGACTCAAGGATCGCCTTGAGCTGTCCCAGCTCCTTCTGCATTTGCCGGCCCATCATCATCTTCGTCAACGGCCGGAACACGGTGAACATGATCGATGTGAAGATGTGATCGCTGCCCGCCGTCATCGAGTTCGTCACGCTCGTTGACGAACCGGAACGTTCGAGGGTCAGGGTGCCGCTGAAGGGGAACGGGCCCTCGGCAGCGTCGATCGAGAGTTGCCGTCCTTCGCGAAACTCGGTGATCGTCATCAAGACCGACGCCGCTCCTCCGCCGTACGTGTAGGTGCCGCGAATCTGGCTGCCGCGCCCGATCGCTCCGTCGCCCACCACTTCCGACTCGGACATGCCATCGACCCAGTCATCCTGGTTCGTCACATCAGAGACGTAGGCCCAGACCTCGGAGGGCTCCCGCTCAATCTCAACGGTCGCGTTTGCCGACAGGCTGACCATCAACTCTCCAGTCCCAACGCCCGACGCAGCAGTACGATTTCGTCCCTGAGCATCTTGTTCGCGATGATCCTGCCCAACGGTCGAAGCGGACCCATCACGACTTTCATCATCAGCGACTTGGGAAACAGGGTAACCTCGTACGTCATGCGCGAGGTCGTCTCATCGCCCGCACACGTGATCGCGGTGATGAACGGCGTGTGACCGTCGGTGTTTTCCCAGGAGACCCGCGTCGGCGGCTCATATTCGCTGACCACCATCGTCACCCGCAGCGACTTGCCCTGCTCCGTCGAAGTGCCGACAATTTCGGACCCGACTTCGATCTCGCCGCCGCCGTCGACTTCCGAATCGGACATGCCGAATACCCAATGATCCTGGTTCGGCACGTAGGACACGAACGACCACAGGTCGTTGAGCGAGCATTCAAAGTCGGCTGCAATGCTGAAGGTCGCTGCCATCGATCCGACCTATCGGAACAGATCCATCTCCGCCGGGCGGACAAGCGTTGAATGGTCGTACTCCTCGATCGGAACATTCAAACCTCTGACGACGGCCACGGGAATGGCGTCGAGCTTGTTCATCACCGGTTCGGCCGCCGAGGCCAGCTCATCGACGATGGCCATCTCGGTCACCCGCAGGTCGTAGCCTTCGGCGTCGACTTCACCAATGTATGAGCGAATTGGGTTCATCCCGCTGACGCCGATCGCCACGTTGGTCAGACCATTTCGCCAGGGCCGACCAAAGGTGTCCGAGACGATCACCGGCACGTCGACCTGACCCCGTTCCACTAGTCCTCGCCGAATTGCCAGCGCCGAGGCTGATGAGTCGATCGGCAACAGCGCGACCGCATCTCCGCCGCCGACATTGGACTGATCCACGCCGGCGTTGGCGCAGACCCAACCGTGCCGCGTCTCGGACAGGATTAGGCCACGGGTCATCCGCACGATCCGCTTGGACTCCTGCAGCACCAGCTCGACCGCGCGTGCATCTTTCTCCCAATCGTCGGCCCAGTCCTGGGCGAATAATCCGGCAGACACGCCCTCAAGCGGGATCACGCGGCCTTCCGCTTTAGAGACGATCTTCTGCGTCACGACGAGGACATCGCCTGCTGCGAGCGGCGTCTCCTGCGCGACCAGCGCATTGTGGATCAACTCCGCCAAATCGTCGCCTTCAGCGACTTCAGGGATGCTGCCGACCGCGAAGACCCGGTACTCCGATGGCGGGGCCATCAGTCGATCCCAACCATCCGCACGGCGGCCTGGGTCTTGTAACGCATGTTCATGCCGATGATCAGCGCGGTCAGATCCTCGACAAACTTCGACATCGACAGCGGCCCGGCGTCGATCGGTCGCAGTTCAGGCATCTTACCGACCAGATCGATCACTTCCTGCTTGGCGTCCGCATCGTCGGCAGTGATCAGGACATCGCCTTCCATCGGATCGGAGAGTTTCTGCAGCTTGCGCGCGCTCAGGTTGTGGAACGCGCCCACGACCGTGGCGTCGGGCAGCAACTCCTGCGCCTGCTCGGTCGCCGAGCCCTGCTCGACATCGGAGATGCCGGGCACGCGGTTCTCCATCGTTAGCGGGACAGCTGCGTCGATCACCAGCTTCTCGCCGATGGCGTCGCGCAAGTCGTTCAGAGTTGCCTCGTGACCGTCGAACGGCACCACGACAATGACCACATCCGATTGTTCGACGACATCGCGGTTGACGCCCCCGCCCGCATCGGCCGAACCGCCGGCCTGGTTGACGGCGTCACGGACGGTCTGGGCCGCATCTTCCGCCCGCTCGATCCTCCGTGAGCCGATCAACACGCGCTCGCCCGCGAAGGCGAGCCGCATCGCCAGTCCCAGTCCTTCAGGCCCCGTGCCACCGATAAAGCCAATGGTCGCCATACCCACTCCCGATCTACGCCTAAACTGAAATGCGTTCACACGCGTGCCGCGCACATGTTGTGCGCATGACGTGCGAGAGGCACGCGTTCTAGGCTAATGGCACCCGGTACAAACGCCGTGACCATATCGACGTCTCAAAGCAATCCGTCGGCGCCGCTGGTCATCAAGCATCCCATCGAACCGGATGCCGAGCCGGCCGTGCGGCTGCGCGCCGTGCGGCTGACCTATCAGAACAAAGAGGGCAATCCACTGGAAGCCGTCAGTCCGACAACACTGACGATCCGCGCCGGGGAGTTGACTGCGTTGGTCGGTCCGTCGGGCTGTGGTAAGACCTCCTTGCTGCGCATGATTGGCGGACTCGTGCCAGCATCCGGCGGAGAAGTGCTCGTCTTCGGTCAATCGCCGAGAGAGGCCCAACGGCACAAGCGCCTCGGTCTGGTCTTCCAGGAACCTGCATTGCTCGCCTGGCGCAGCGTCGAAGACAACGTGCGCCTCGGCCTGCAACTGAATCCGCGCGAGACCCATTCGTCGACCGACGTCCACGAGCTCATCGACATCGTTGGGCTGACCGCCTTCCGTCGCTATCGGCCGGCTGAGCTGTCTGGCGGGATGCAGCAGCGCGTCGCCCTGGCCCGCGCTCTGGCGATCGATCCTCCGTTGCTGCTGCTCGACGAACCCTTCGCCGCGCTCGACGAGATCACGCGCGAGCAGATGCGTTATGAGGTGCAACGCCTGTGGGGTATCTCCCACGATCCAACCGATCCGCCTCGCTCCGCGATCTTCGTCACTCACTCCGTGCCCGAAGCGGTCGCCGTCGCCGACCGGGTGTTGGTGATGTCGCCCCGACCGGGACGGATCATCGCCGACATTCCGATCACAGCGCCCCGACCGCGCCGGCCGGAACACGAGCACTCCGACCGCTTCGTCAACGACACCGCGATCGTCCGCGCCGCACTTCGCTCGCCGACGACATCCGCCGTCCCCCTCGACGCTGCCTGAACGCAATCATGGTCTCTGAACACATCCGAGAACTGGATCAAATGGAACCCGACGCAGCGCGCGGCATTCCCTTCGCGCCGCCCGACATTCGTCCCATACTCGCCTGGGTGCTGCCGCCGCTGATCGCCTTGCTCCTGTTGGCCGTTGCCGTCGAGATCTGGGTTCGGGTCGGGGACGTCTCGATCTGGGTCATGCCCCGCCCCACAACCGTGGTAGAGAACTTCTTCGCCGACTTCGGCCTGTACTTCACCGAGGGCCTGAAGACGCTCGGAGTATCGCTGGGCGGACTGGCGATCGGAACCGCCGCAGCGACGCTCCTCGCCGCCGGGGTCGCCCACTCCAACATCCTCGAGCGCGCCGTCCTGCCGATCGCGATCATGGTCAAGGTCACGCCGGTCGTGGCCCTGATCCCGCTGTTCATCATCTGGCTCGGCCACGGCTGGAACCCGAAAATCGCGATCGCCGTGCTGATCACCTACTTTCCCGTTCTGATCAATGCGATCGCCGGATTCCGCGATATCGATCCGCGCATGCACGACTTCTTCCGTTCAGTCGACGCTTCGACCTGGGAGATTTTCCGTCATCTGCGACTGCCGGCGGCTATTCCCTACCTGTTCGCCTCGCTCAAGATTTCCGTCACCCTCTCGCTGATCGGCGCTGTCGTCGCCGAGTTTTTCCTGTCCGGACACGGCGGACTCGGAGCCGTGATCTGGATCGAGCAGAACAACCTACGCCTGGAGAAGGTGTTCGCCGCCGTGTTGATGCTGACCCTGATCGGCGTCACCCTCTCGACCGCGGTCGTCATGGCGGAGCGTCTGTTCTCGTGGCGTCTCGACCAGCCCGTCGCTGCCGCTTAGGCTCAGTACAGGGAGCAGTCATGACTACCTCCGACGAGTCCGAGCGCACCGACTACCGCCTGCCCCAGCGTCAGGCGCCGCAGCAGGCCGATGCCGTCGTGATCAAGTTTTCCAACGACGGTCTCATCCTCGAACTCGAAGGCGACGACGTTGACCTTGGCACCGACTTGAAGGTGCGCCGAGAACACCGCCTGATCGCCGAGTTTCGCCGCGACGCGGTCGACGGCTGGTGGTACAAGTCAGCGGTGTTGAGATCACCGACGTCCCTGCGGCCTGACGAGCGCCCGTAGACCCGTTCCGCGCTTGCCCCATACTGGCCTCCTTCATACGCTGACGACGGTCGCTATCGCCGTGGCAACCCCATGGAAGCGGCTCCGGCTAGCCGGCCCGGCCCAGAAGTGCACAGCGAATCGCCCGGCGTCCGACCAGCCCAAGGAGCCTGGGACCCATGCCTCTGTTTCCCGTTTCCCTTCGCAATCCGTTGTTGATCGCGCTCGTCGCCGCGGCCGCGATTGGCGCCGGACTGGGCATCGCCTGTTCCGACGACGACTCCGATGATGTCCTGTCGATGACCTACATGGGCGGCTTTATCGCCCAGGCCAATCTGCCGTTCGTGGCTGTCTACGTGGCCGAGAAACAGGGCTTCTTCGCCGACGAGAATCTCCAAGTCGACATCCAGCACGCGGGCTTCACCGGCAGCCACAAGAGCCTGCTGCTTGCCGGCGAGATCGACATCACCACCTTACCTGCCTCGGAGATGCTGCAGATCCGCGCCAACTCGGGAGCCCCGTACGTTGCGGTCATGCTCTTCGGACAACGCGGCGACTTCGGCTACGCCGTGTTGAACTCGTCAGGTATTGAGTCGCCCGCAGACTTCGCCGGACGCGATGTCGGGTTCAAGGGCATCGTGCAGGCCGAGTTCCACGCCATGCTGGCCGCCTATGGCCTGACCACCGACGACATGAACATGATCGACGTCGGCTTCAACCCAGTGGTCCTGGTCGAAGAACAGGTGGAGGTCTACCCGGTCTTCCTCTCCAACGAACCCGATACCTTGACGCGCAACCTCAACCAGGAGATCACCGTGTTCGAAGCCGCGGACAATGGCGTGCCCACGCTCGGCGTTGTCTACCTCGTCACCGAGGAGTTCCTCGAGGACGACGGCAACCGCGAAAAGCTCGAGCGCTTCCTCCGCGCCACTGTGCGGGCATTCGAGTTCGCTATCGAGAATCGCGAAGCGGCCATCGAAGACACCGCCACCTTCATCGGTGACGAACGCGAGCCCGACCTCGTCCATGAACGCTTCATCCTCGACACGGAGATCGAGAACGCGATCAGCGACCTGACTCGCGCCAACGGCCTCGGCTGGTTCACCCAACAGCAGTTCCGCGCCCTGACGGACGTGCTGCTCGAATACGGCGCCCTGGAGAATGAGATCGATGTCGAGCAGGCGCTCGATCGCTCATTCCTCGAGGAGATTCACCGCTAGCAGGATTCCGTTCACAGCGGTTCCCTAGGAGGCAGTCCCCCTTACCACGGGGGCTGTCTCTTGTGGCTGCCCATTCCATTCATCGAGGCGCCGCCTGGACACTCCGGGACATACGCAGAGGGGCGGCTCTTTCGGCCGGCCGTACCTTACTGCCGCGACGAATCAGGCTTATGCCCGGCTGCGCTGGAACTTCTCCTGTCCCGGCGTCGGCTTGTCGTCCGGGTAGTGCAGCTTCTTCAGCTCGTCGCGGCGCGGGAAGATGTGCACCGCGTCCCAACCGCAGGACTGTTCGCAGAGTCGGCAACCGGTGCAGTTCTTCTCGATCACGACCGCCTGGCCGAAGAAATCGGACGCGGCGTCGGTGAAGTCGAGCTCCAGCGCGTCGAACGGGCAGACATTGATGCAGATCTCGCAACCCGAGCCGATGCACTTGTCGGCGTCGACCTCAGCCTTGGGCCATTCCTTCTTGGCGAACTTGCGGCAGATATCTCCGTCCTCATCCAGGATGCACTCGACCGGGCAGACTGCCCCGCAAGCGCCGCAATCGATGCACAACGCCGGGTCGATGTAATGGATCGTGTTGCGTTCGCCCCAAATGGCGTTGGTTGGACAACGATTCGTACAGGCCGTACAGCCGATACACGTTTCAACGATGTCATAAGCCACGGCCCGCTCCTCTGCCCTCAGTGAAGACGCTCCAACCAGTATATCCGCGCGAGCAATTCGCATTCAATCAAGTCAGCCACCCGGCGCCGCCCACATTCATTGCTCCTATAGTGAACGTGAGGCGGCCGGGATGAGGAATTCTGTATGTTGACTGATTCTGAGCGCGTCCCTCGAGCTACTGTCGCGCTCGTTCTTGTCGCTCTCTTGTTTGCCCTGTTCGCGGTCGCCTGTAGCGACGACACTCCGCAACAGGCGCAGCAACGACAGGAGCAGGGACCCGCCGCGCAGGCCCAGCAGCAGGATGGGCAGCCGATCGACGCTGCTCAGCAAGAGGAACAGCCCCAGCCGCAAGAGCAGCAGGCCGAAACCCCCGCTCAGACCCAACCCGCTGCTCAAGAGGAACAGGCCGAGCCAACGCCGTCCGAGGAACAAACCGCGCAGCAAGCCGACCAGACCGATGAACGGGTTAGCGATCCGAACCGCGAGGAGCTGATCGAAGGAGAACTGTTCGCGTCCTCCATTGGACCTGATCAGACCGAGCGCACGTTCCGTTTCCAGGCCGCCACCGGCGCCTGGCTGCGCATCTTCGTCGACGGCAAGGGCGGCATGGACCCCGTGGTCACCCTCCTCCAGCCCGACGGCCCCGAGATCGCTGTCAACGACGACCTTTCTAGTACCAACCGCGACTCACTCATTGTTGCCCAGGTTCCCGTTGAAGGATTGCAATTCATCCGAGTCCAGCCCTACGACTCCAACAGCCTCGGCGATTTCATCATCCAGGTACAGACGCTGACGGTCGGCGCGGATGACGACAACGCCGTCATCGCGCTCGGTACCAGCGCCGATGGACGCCTCAACCTGCCCGGCGACGTCGACGTGTTCGAGTTCCAGGCCGAGGTCGGCCAGCAAGTCTTCGTCCTGGTCGACGGCGACACCGGCGTCGATGTATTCGCCCAAGTCTTCCGTCCCGACGGAAACCTCCTGCAGATCGATGACGACGGCGGCCACGGCCTCGACGCCGAGATCTACTTCACGGCCGACGAAGCGGGATCGTGGCGCGTCGAAGTCTGGCCGGCCTCCAACAAGGCCGGGCAGCGTCAGTTGATCGGGGCCTACCGACTTACAGCGGCGGAAGGTCTGCCGACGAGCGCCGTCAACGAGGCCGTCGCCTCCGACCTTGCCGCAGCCGCACTCACATTTCTGCAGGCGCTGCGAGACGGCGATACTGCCACTATCCTCGCGCTCGCCGGGCCCGAAGCGCTGACGATCTGGGGATGGGACGACGCCGGCGACGTGGGCCGCGACATCCAGAAGATTCAGTCCATTGACCTCGGCGGGGAGATCCTCCAGTCCGTCTCATACGGGGACGTCCTGCATCCCTCGCGCGGACGTGTCTACTTCCAGCTCGCCGAGAGCGACTGGATGCGATTCGAGCTAATCCAGCTCGCCGGCCACTGGCTGGTTGACGACTGGGCCCACAGCATCGGCCCTCCCAGCTGATACCTCTCCCGACCGTGCGGCGATGCCAAATCGCGATCTGCTGATATCGTCAGTCTCGACCTCGCCGGCTGAAACGATTCCTGTGTGGAGGACGGAATGACAGAGCAACAACCCCAGGCCGACGGTTCCCTCGACGGCGTCATCGTAATGACGAACGGCGCCAAAGCCGACTGGTCGAACCACCGCTCCGGCATGGCCATCCAGTTCGGCGTCTCCGCCGACCTCTCGGGCTCCGAAGAGGTGTTCATGACCCGCCAGAAAATCCCGCCGGGGATGTACTCAACGCCCCACTGGCACGTCAACTGCGAAACGGCCATGTACATCCTCCAGGGGCCGATCGTGATGTCCTACGGCGAGAAACTGGAGCACCTACACGAGGTCGAGACCGGTGACTTCCTCTACGTCCCGCCGCGCGCCATTCACCAGATCAGCAACCCACGCGACGACCGAGACGCCGAAGTCGTCCTCTGCCGCAACGCAGCCGAGGAGATCGTCGCGGAAGTGGATGTTCCCGGAGCACCGGGGTGCTCCCCAGCCAATTAGCGCACCTGGGTGCTCCCCAGCCAATTAGCGCACCTGGGTGCTCCCCAGCCAATTAGCGCACCTGGGTGCTCCCCAGCCGATTAGCGCACCTGAGTGCTCCCCAGCCGATTAGCGCACCTGGGTGCTCCCCAGCCGAGTAAAGCACCGGGCTGCTCACCGCCCAGATTGGACCGGCTAGCCAGCCGCCATCGCCAGCGCCCGCTCGGCCTGCAGCTCTTCGAGGTACCTGAGCATGCCCGGGACCGCCGCGTGCGCGCCTCGCAGCGCCGTCACGACGAGGTCCGCGCCGATCACGTTGTCGCCGCCGGCAAACACCCCGGGCCGAGAGGTGCGGCCCTGCTCGTCAACCAGCACTTCACCCCAGTCGTTCACGTCGATGCCCGAGTCGCCGTAGACATCGCGACCCACGTCGTAACCCACCGCCACGACGAACGCGTCGCAATCGATCACGAACTCCGATCCGGGCACCGGCCTTGGACGCCGCCGCCCGCTCTCGTCCGGCTCGCCCAGGCTCATCCGCACGCACTCGACACCGACCACCGCTCCGTCGTTGCGGATCAGGCTGACCGGTGTCGTCAGGTACTCGAAGACCACACCCTCTTCACGCGCGTGACGGCGCTCTTCTTCGCGCCCCATCATCTCGTTCTCGGTCCGCCGGTAGAGCAGACGTACTTCCTCGGCGCCCAGGCGCACGGCCGAGCGAACGCAGTCCATCGACGTGTCGCCGCCGCCAACAACCACCACTCTGCGGCCGACGTCGGGCGTGCTGCGCAGCGCAGCCGGCAGCATCTCGTCGCTCAGGTTGGTCCGAACCAGGAATTCCGTTGCGCTATACACGCGCGCGAGCCGCTCACCCTCGAGACCCAGTTGCTTGCCCACACTCGCTCCGTGAGCCAGGAAGACCGCGTCCCACTGCGTGAGTTCGTCCCAGCCGATATCGACGCCGACCCGCGTCTCAAAGCGGAATTCGACTCCCGCAGCTCTCAATGCCTCGCTCTTCTCGTCAACGATGTGTTTTGCTGATTTGAAGTTGGGAATCCCATAGCGCAGTACACCGCCGGCCGAGGGCCAGGCCTCGAACACGGTCACCGCGTGACCGGCCTCACACATCCGCTCGGCGACCGCCAGTCCTGAGGGTCCGGCGCCGACGACTGCCACTTGTTGGCCGGTTTCGACCTCCGGTATTGGAATCGGGAAGCCGCCTCGTTGTTGACGATCCCAGTCGCCCAGGAACGCCTCCAGTTTGCCGATCGCCACCGGCTTGGCGTTCTTGCCCACCACGCACGCGCCCTCGCAGAGCGCCTCCTGCGGACAGAGCCGGCCACACAGCTCCGGCATCTCCGATGTCTGGCGAAACACCGCCGCAGCGTCGGCCAGCTTGCCGAGCTCGAGATAGGCCAATGCGCCGGGAATGTCATTGTCGATCGGACAGGCAACGGTACAAGGAGCCGCCGGACACTGGATGCAGCGCTGCGCCTCGAACATTGCCGGGCCGGCGGTGTACCCGTAGTACACCTCATCCCAGTTCAACACCCGGTCGTGAGGCGTCTGCTTGGTGACGTGATGCGGTGGAATCCGCAGTCGCTGGCGGCGGTCGATCGGCTGTCCCGCGCGCGTCAACTGCTGCTTCCTGGCGCTGCGCTTGGCGGCCGATCGTTTCGGCTTGCCCAGCTCAGGATCAGGCGTTTCTTCCGGCATTTCAGCCAACACGCTCCTCGCTCTGAACCGTGCGACCTACCCTCATCATACGTCTCCGAGCCTCTCCTTTGCCTGTTAGCCTCGATTCATGACCGAAAGGGAAACGCAACGTTTCGTAAAACTTGGCGGCATCCAACTGGCGCGCCAGTTCGGCAGCCTGGCCCGCGGCAACGAACACGCCGTTCGGCTCGACCTCTGCTGTTTTCTCATCGGTCGCATCGTCGAGCCAAGGTTCGACCAATTCGCCGCCCTCCGCCGACTCGACGAACTCGCCAACGAGGCGCGCGCCGACCCCGCCGCCAGTGAAACGGAACAGGTCGAACGGCTCTGTCGAGTCCTCTTCGAAGAGCATCACTTTCGCGGCGACACCGACACCTACTACGACCCGCTCAACTGCTGCCTGCATGCTGCGCTCGAGACCGGACACGGCATGCCGATCACTCTCGCCGTGTTGATGCTCGAGGTGGCCCGACGAGCCGGCCTCGAGTTGCTTGGCGTCGGCGCGCCTTTCCATTTTCTGGTCAAATACCTCGATTCCGATGCACAGGTCGAACGCTTCCTCGACCCGTTCCACGCCGGCCGCGAAATCGATCGTCAGGCGCTCAGCGAGCGCTTGCGTGCGACCAATCAGGGCGCCGGCCCAAATCCGGAGTCGTTCCTGGCCTCGGTCACGAAGCGCCAGATCCTGCAGCGAATCCTGACCAACCTCAAGGGCGCCGGCGTGCGCAAGCGCGATTATGCCTCGGCCATCACGGCCACGGATTTCCTGCTCGCACTCTCCCCTTGGTCGCTGGAAGATCGGCGCGACCGCGGACTGCTCTGTTACCAGACCGGACAATACATCGAGGCGCTTGACGACCTCCAGCAGTACCATGAGCACGCCGGCAATGCCCCGGATGCCGACCGTGTGGCCGATTTCATCGAGCGCGTTCGCACGCGGATCGCCGAGGGTGCGGGCTAACCGACCCTCCGCAGTTGGCTCCTTCCGGACCCGCAGTGCTGCGCTTCGACCACACCAGGTGCCGATCCGCTATATTCACATGTGGTGGCCCTCGGGAATGCTGCAACTGTCGGCGCCGAACTCATTCTTCTGATTCGATCATCTCGCAGCCTGAGAAACCAAAGGGGTATGGCCAACGCGACAGCCCTGCGCAGTGTCGACGGGGCTGTGACGAACAACGCAGTACCTGCCAACGCCTTCCGTCACGTTCACGACGAGCTCCGCTACCGGACTGAGGACGGCCCGTCGTTTCGTGACATCACCGAAGAGGTGCGAGCGATCGTCAACCGCTCCGGTGTCGGCTTCGGACAGGTCTCGGTGTTCTCACAGCACACGACCGCTGCCATCATCTTGCAGGAGCACGAACCACTGCTCCTCGACGACCTCCGCGATCGGCTGATCGCGTGGGGTCCGCCCGGCATCTACTACCGCCACAACGACTTCGAGATCCGCACCGTCAACATGCACGAAAACGAGCCCGAGAATGGTCACTCCCACGTCCAGCACATGATGCTTGGCACATCGGAGACCATTCCCGTACTCGGCGGCGAACTGCACATCGGCGAGTTCCAGTCCATCTTCCTGGTAGAACTCGACGAGTCGCGTGACCGCCGGATCAGCGTGACGGTCCTCGGCGTCCCCGGAGAGTAGCTCGGGCGCCACAATCCAGTCCCAACCAGCGGCCGCCCCGGCGACGACCGGGGCGGCCGTTTCTATACTCGGCTCATGACCCGTAGCGGCCCCGACACCTTCGATCCCCTGGCCGCAGCCCGGACCTCGCTCAACACCCCGCTCGCCCGCATCCTCGCCGCTCGCATCCGGCGCGACGGGCCGATCACGTTCCACGAGTGGATGGAATCCTGTCTCTACCACCCCGATCACGGCTACTACCGACGCGGACGGCCCACCGTTGGACGAGACGGCGACTTTCTCACCAGCCCAGAGGTCCATCCGCTGTTCGGAGCCGCAATCGGACATGTCGCGATTGAGCTCTGGCGGCAGCGAGACGAGCCGGCCACATTTCGCATTGCCGAGGTAGGTCCGGGCACCGGCGCGCTTGCAGAATCGATGCTGCGGCATATCCATGCGATGGCCCCGGACCTCGCCGAGGCCCTCGAACATGTCACCATCGAACCGGACGAACACGCCGCGCTGGCCCAGGGCGAACGTTTGCAGGTTATCCACAATATCCACAGAGCCCACAAGGTCGACCAAATGACGGCCCCCTGCCATCTGCTCATTGCCAACGAACTGCTCGACGCGCTTCCGGTTCACCGCCTCCGCTTCATCGAGGGAGCCTGGAAGGAACTGCTCGTCGACTATTCGCCGGCCGCGGGCTTCCACGAGACCGTCAGGGCAACGAGTGATGAATCATTGCTGGAACCGCTAACGGATGTCGAGCCCGTTGAGGGACAGATCGTCGAAGTGTCGCCCGGCCGCGCCGCGTTGACGCTCTCGCTGGCCAGACGCATCAGCGATCAAGGACTACTGCTGCTCTTCGACTACGGCTATTCGCGCGAGCGCCTATACGCGCCCTGGCGGCGAGACGGCACCCTGATGACCTTCCGGCGCCACGTCCCCGGCGACGATCCATACGCCCATCCCGGCGACCAGGACATCACCGCGCACGTCGACACCAACCAGGTACAAGAAGCGGCCCGGATGGCCGGCCTGACCCCTCTACCGAGCCTCAGCCAAGCCCAATGGTTGCACCAACTCGGCGCGGCGGTCCTGCCCGCCGTCGCCGATGCCGATTCAGACACCAACACATACCTCTCCGCCCGTCGAGCGATCGAAACCCTCACCGACCCTGCCGGTCTGGGCCGCATCGCGGTGATGGGATTCACCAGGGGCACAACCGAACCCTTGCCGGGATGGATCCCATCGTGATCGAACCGGGCGACCAACTCCCACAGACTGCTCTCAACCTGGACAACTACCTCGGAGACGGTCCTCTGCTCATCCTCTTCTACAGCGAAGCCAACACCCCACTCTGCACTCAGCAGCTCTGTACCTTTCGCGACGACGAAGAGATGATCAGGGAGTTGCACGCCTCCGCAGTCGCGATCTCCGCCGACCCCCTCGAAGAGCTCCTGCGCTTCGATGAAAAACATCTCTTCCCGTTTCCCCTGCTCTCCGATCCATCGCTCGACGCGGCCGAAGCGTTTGGCGTCGTCGACGACACAGGCAAACGCGCCCAACGCGCGGCCTTTGTTGCCGATCTGAACGGCGTCATCACACTCGCGATCCCCTTTTATCAACCCAACAGCCTCGACCAGTATCAGCAGATATTCGAGGCGCTCGGCCTGGACATCTGATGCTCCACTCATTCGATTCGCTCGAATCCGAGATCCTCGAAGAACAGATCAGGATCTGTGAAATCCCGGCTCCGACCGGCAGCGAACAAGCGCGCGCGAACTACGTCGCCAGAGCCTTCGAGGCGCTCGGCTTCCGAACACGAAGAGACGAAGTCGGCAATGTAATCGCCTGCCACCCGAACCCGCTAACCCACTCGATCGTGCTCAGCGCCCATCTCGATACCGTGTTCGGACCCGATCAGTCCGTGGTCGTCGCGCGTCCGGGCCAACCAAACCCGTATCGCTCCCACGAAGTCGTCCCCGAAGGAGAGTTCCACGCCCCGGGCATCTCCGATGCCGCGGCCGGCCTGGCTGCCATGCTGGCCGTCGCGAGAGCGGTCACAGACACGCCCGCCGCACCGCAATTGATGTTCCTCGCCACGGTCGGCGAGGAGGGCCGCGGCGACCTGCGCGGCGCTCGCCACTTCTTCGACTCCGACATCGGCCGCACAGCGCGGGCGTTCATCACCATCGACCACTCCGATCCCGCCGCCATCGTTTACAGCGGGATCGGCTCGCGCCGCTACAACGTGCGATATCGCAGCAGTGGCGGTCATAGTTGGGCCCATTTCGGTCGATACAACCCGGCCTTCGCGCTGGCCGCCGCGGCTGACCGCCTCGGCGAGATCCGCACCGCCCGCAGTCCGCGCACGACCTACAACGTCGGCGTCATCCGGGCCGGTGAAACCGTCAACGCCATCCCCGAACTCGCCCAGATGGACATCGACCTGCGCAGCGAGTCTCACGCGCAACTCGAACAACTCGATAGCGACCTCCAACAAATCATCCGTGTCGGACACCAGAAGGAGCTTGGGCGACGCGGCCAAGGCGCATTGGAACCGGTGATCTCCAAGATTGGCGACCGGCCGGCCGGCGCCACTCCCATTGCATCCGACCTCGTCCAGGCCGCCATCCAGGCTCTGCAACTGGAGAGCTTCGAACCGCGCCTGATCGCTGCCTCGACAGACGCCAACGCCGCCATCGCCGCCGGCGTGCCGGCAATCGCGATGAGCTGGGGCGGCGGCTCCGACAACCAGCACAGCGTGCGCGAGTGGTTCAATCCGGCCGATCGGAGCCGTTCACTGCGGGTCATCACCCGGCTGCTGCTCGATCTCGCACGTGGCGTCTCTGATCGCCCGCCTGACTAGACTGACCTCATGCCTCGCGAAGACCTACGCGCCTACAGCGATGTAGTCATCGACCACTTCCAGCACCCGCGCAACGCCGGCCTGCTGGAGGACGCCAACGCCGTCGGCGAGGACCGCAATCCCGTCTGTGGCGACCACATGAAACTGATGCTGCGAATCGAGCACGACACAATCGCCGAGGCCCGCTTTCAGACGCGCGGCTGCCCAGCGGCGATCGCAACCAGCAGCATGGCAACTGTCGTCCTCACCGACATGAACATCGGCCAAGCCGCGCAGCTCAAGCGGCAGGATTTCGTCGACGCCGTCGGCGGCTTGCCGAAGGCCAAGATCCATTGCTCGGTGCTCGCCGCCGCCGCACTCAAGAAGGCGCTGGCCGACTACCGCGAGCACGCGACCACAGGTCCATCCGCGTGAACGAGCGCTGCTTGCCGCTGAACCAGACAGTGCTCGATTTGCAGACAGAAGGCGATAACACACTCAACGACTGGTTCGCCATCGGCGACTCCGTCTCGACCATTCGCATCTGCCTCGAAGACCCACAGCACAATGCGCTGGCTGCCGCGCTCATCGTGCTCGACGCCTATCTCATTCTCATTGACGGCGACACTGCGCGAGTCGGTGAACGCCTGCTCTCAGAGGGCGGTGTCGACATCGACGGACGCGACGGCGCAATCGCAGCCAAACAGCTCTGCATTCCGCGGTTGCCCAGAGGAGCCCAGACAGCGATGGCCTCGGCAAAATCCGATCATGCGGTCAGCGCAGCTGCTCGCCTCTCCCAGAACGGAGACGCCGCGGTCATGCTAGTCGGCATCGCGCCGTACCCGATCCGAGCTCGGCAGATCGAGTCGGTCGTCCGAGGACGAACCCTCAATGATCGAATCATCGACCTCGCCTCCCAGACCGCCCGATCCGAGGCGCAACCCTACGGTGTCGGCGACCTGACCGACTCGGCCGCTATCGACCACGTCGAAGACGCGGTCCGACGACTCTTCCGCCGACTCCGAGACCGTCTCGACCAATCTCAATCCAATGATCGCCGCCATCCTCCTCGCCGCCGGTGAGTCGATCCGGATGGGTCAGCCAAAACAGTTGCTCGACTGGAAGAGCCAACCGCTCGTCACCGCTCAGGCTGAGACACTGCTCTCATCAGGATGCCGTCCGGTCGTCGTCGTGCTCGGAGCGCACTCCGGCCGCGTGCGACCGCTGCTGCCGGGTCGCTCCGATGTCCAGATCACGACCAACCGCAACTGGCGAGAGGGACGCGCCTCCTCGATCCGCACCGGTGCCCGCGCCGTCCCGCCGACCGTCGACGCCGTGGCCGTCGTCTCGGTCGACCAACCAACCGATCCGTCCGTGATCCAACAGCTCGAGTCGGGACTCAAGGCCTCGCCGGACGCGCTGATCGCCGTCCCCCGGCACGACGGCCGCAACGGCCATCCACCGATCTTCCGCTCCCAACTGCTGCCAGAGCTGCAGAACGTGACGGAACGCCACGAAGGTCTTAGACAACTCAGACGCCGGCACGCGGA
Organism: Dehalococcoidia bacterium; assembly: GCA_034428415.1. Taxonomy (GTDB): domain Bacteria; phylum Chloroflexota; class Dehalococcoidia; order Bin125; family Bin125; genus Bin125. The sequence goes on along the minus strand of DAOUHS010000107.1, from coordinate 222 downwards.
TCACTATCTTCGTGGTGATGGACAACCCAATCGTGACGCTCAACCTCAACACTCCCGACGCATACCGCCGAGCGCTCGAACTCCTCTAAACTGCAACACGTGCAAGAAATCGTGTCCGCCCACGGCAATGGGCAGCGGCCAACATAGGCGCACCAAGTAGAGTGGACGACTGATGGCCACACCGCTCAGACAAACCATCCAGGTCGGCAAGTACGTCGTCGG
>DAOUHS010000106.1:0-4535 GCA_034428415.1 Dehalococcoidia bacterium | reverse complement strand
GCCCCCTGCATCACCTCGTCGCTGGCCTGCATCAGGACCTCCTCCGTCACCGCCCGATGCCGCACCAGCGCATACAAAATCTGCACCGGAGTCTGCGGAGGATCAAGCTGAGCCGGAGGCAAATCCTCGGGCCAGATCAGCCGAGCCTCAATCGTGCAAGCCTCCGACGCGCAGTCGGCCAGCGATCCGATCGGAGTGATCTCGTGCGACTGCGCCTCAGTCGCCCCGGCCAGCGCCGTCGTCAACACCCGCCGCGTCAGCAGCAGGGCGTAGCCCCAAGCCTCAGCCGAGTCCGACTTCATCCTCAGGCGCGCCGTCTAGATCAAGTCCTGGCCGCCCGCGATCTCAAGCGCGGAGCGGATCGTCGCCTGGATCTCCTCATCCGGATCCACCAACGGCGCCCGCAACGGCCCAGCGTTGAAGCCAATATCGTTCAGCGCCCACTTCACCGGAGCCGGGTTGCCAATCAGGAACAGCGCCTTCACCAGCGGGGCCAACTTCACGTGCAGCCTTCCAGCCTCGGCCGTATCACCGCGCTCCCACGCGTCATACATCGCCTTGATCGACCCACCGACCAGGTGCGACAGCACCGACACCGTCCCGTAGCCGCCCGTCGCCAGGATGGCCAGGTTGTCCTGGTCGTTGCCGCTCCAGATCCGGAAGCCCGGCGGCGCAGTGCGAACAATCTCGGCAATCTGCTCAAGGTCGCCCGAAGCCTCCTTGACTCCGACAATGTTGGCGCAGTCCTCGGCCAGGCGCACCGTCGTCGCCGCCGCCATGTTCAGCCCGGTCCGCCCGGGAACGTTGTAGAGCATGATCGGAGTCTCAGGCACCGCGTCCGCCACCGCCTTGAAGTGCTGGTACAGACCCTCCTGCGAAGGCTTGTTGTAGTACGGCACCACCTGCAGCAGCCCATCGATGTCAAGCTTCGCCGCCTCCTCGGAAGCCTCGACAGCGGTGGCGGTCGAGTTCGACCCGGTCCCGGCAATCAGCGTGCCGCCGGCGTCATGCACGACCGGAGCCAGCTCTCGGAAGAGCATCCGCTCCTGATCGTGCGTCAGCGTCGGCGACTCACCGGTCGTCCCGGCCACAACCACACCGTCGGAGCCCGACTTCAACAGAGCGCTGGCCAGGTGTTGCGCCTGCTCGACGTCAACCCCACCGGCCTCAGTCATCGGCGTCACCATCGCGGTATACAGGCGCCCCCACGCGGGCGCGTCATTCGGTTCAGTCATGATCGGAGCTTTCCAACTGTCACAGTCTGAGCATCAAGGCTACAAGGTTGCGCCCGCTCACTTGCCCACCAGCAAAGCCTGGAGTGGTGCATAATGCGCCCTGCGAGACCAAACGCGTCAAACCCGCGCCTGCGGAGAAGATCCAGCTGCAACGAGCCCAGTCGGGAGACGCTAGGCGGGCACCGGCGCCTCAGGGTGGAGCAGGCCCGCGTCCTGCAGCTCCGCCCAGAGAGCACCCGGAATCGGCGCCTCGACCATCCGCACATTGTCCTCAACCTGTGCCACCGAAGCGGCCCCGGGAATCACCGCAGCGATGGCCGGATGAGCCAGGATGAACTGCAACGCCGCCGCCTTCAAGGGCACGCCGTGGCGGTCGCAAACCGCCTTGATCGCCCGCGCCCGATCGAGCATCTCAACCGGAGCAGCACGGTAGTTGTAGCTCACCCGCCCGCTCAAGTCCGAGGCCAGGATGCCGCTGTTGTAAGGCCCACCCGCGATCACACTGATCCCGTTGGCCTCGCAGTAGGGCAGAAACTCAGCCAACGCGCCCTGCTCAAGCAGGGTGTAGCGCCCGGCCAGCAGGAAGCAGTCCAGCGGAAGTTCGCGTGCAAAGCGAAGCTCCAACTCCCACTGGTTCATTCCCGCGCCAATCGCACCAACCAGGCCCTGGTCCCGCAGTTCGATCAAGGCCGGGAACGCCTCGCCCAACGCCTGCTCCGCGTGATCGTCAGGATCATGAACGAGGAGAATGTCGACGTGGTCGACGCCCAGTCGTTGGAGGCTCGATTCGAACGAACGAAGAGTGCCCTCCCGGCTGAAATCGAAGTGCCAGGGCTCAGACCCACCGGCATCCTCCCGCAGACGGCGTCCGACCTTGGTCGACAGCACGAAGTCCGAGCGGTCGAGGCGCGACAGCGGCCCCCGATAGCGACGCTCACTCTCGCCGACGCCGTACATCGGCGCCGTATCGAAATATCGAATCCCAAGGGCGGCCGCCCGATCAATCAGCGCAGCAGCCTCTTCGGGCCCCGCGTCGGCGGCGAGGAAAACCCCGCCCAACCCAAGCCGAGAGACCTGAAGCGATGTGCGACCGATCTGCCTGGTATCCGTAGCCTGCATGGCCGCGAGGATAGTCGGTCGGTACTAGAGGCAGCCGTCCTCGAGCATCCACTCGACCATCTGCACGATGTTCAGCGCCGCGCCCTTGCGCAGGTTGTCGGCCACAACCCACCAGGCGAGACCATTGGGGTTGGTCACATCGACCCGGGCTCGACCGACCAGCGTGTCGTCAATCCCGTCGGCGTCGAGCGGCGTTGGCCACTCCCCAGCCGCTCGTCCGTCAATGACTGAGAGGCCCGGTTGGGCAGCCCACAACTCGTGGGCCTCCACCGGCGTGATCGGCCGGTCGAAGTCGGCGTGCACGGCAATCGCGTGGGCGCGTTCAGTCGGAATGCGAACACAGGTCGCCGAGAGCGGCAGCTCGGGCTGGTGCAGAATCTTGCGCGATTCAACCAACATCTTCCGCTCTTCATTGGTGTAGCCGTCCTCAAGGAAGACATCGACCTGGGGCAGCGCGTTGTTGGCGATCTGCTTCGGGTATTCCGAAATCTGCTCGTCCGAGATCGAGCCGCCGCCCACCAGCGCAGCGTTCTGCTGCTTGAGTTCGACGACGGCCGCACCGCCCGAACCGGACGTCGCCTGGTAGGTATCCGCAATCACGCGGGTCACGGCGCGGTCCCGGATCAGCGGGTGCAGCGAGAGCACCAACGGCACTGTGGTGCAGTTAGGAGTCGACACGATCCCGGTGTGATGCCGCAGGTCCTCAGGGTTGACCTCAGGCACGACCAGCGGCACACCCTCTTGCTGGCGGAAGGCGGACGAGTCGTCGAACGCGACCGCGCCCTTCCCAGCAGCGATCGGGCAGAGCTCCTTCGAGGCTGCCGTCGACGCCGAGATGAAGGCCACGTCGGCGCCGTCAAAAGCGTCGTGCGTGGTCTCGTGGACGATGTGAGTCTCGCCGCGGAAAGTGAGTTCGCGTCCTTCAGAGCGCTTCGTCGCGAGCAGCCGAAGTTCCTTGACCGGGAAGTTGCGCTCTTCCATGCACTTCAGGAATTCGGCCCCCACCACGCCGGTGGCTCCGACGAGGGCGACGGTCAGTTCACGTCCCACGGTCTGACTCCTTGTGTTGCGTGGCGTGTGTGGTTCCAGTGCTGCTAGTCAGTTCGCAGGCCGAGCAGGCGGTCGAGGCCGATCACGAGATGATCGAGCTCCGGCGCGGCGCGGACGGCGCGGAGAATCTCAGGAATGAACGAGGCACGGCTCATCGAGTCGTGACGGATGGTCAGCGTCTCGTCGTTGCCGCCAAAGACGATCACCTGGTGGGCAACGAGCCCTGGCAGTCGCACGGAATGGAGCGACGCCCCGCCGAGCTCAGCACCGCGTGAATCGTAGCCTTCGACGTTGTGGCGCTCGGCGGCGTTGCGGTCAAAGTCGCGGTTGCGCGCGGCGCGCATCGACTGCGCAGTCGCGACGGCAGTGCCCGACGGAGCGTCGACCTTGCCGTCGTGGTGCTGCTCAATGATCTCAACCGAGTCATACAGCGGTGCCGCGACATTGGCCAGATGCATCATCAACACCGCACCGAGCGCGAAGTTGGCAGCGATCACACCGCCGAGGCCGGCGTCGTTAACTCGGCGCTCGGCATCGGCAACGACTTCGTCTGAGAGTCCGCTCGTGCCGATCACCAGCCGCACGCCGGCATCCACTGCTGACGGAATCAGTTGCTCCGTCCACTCAGCGTTAGAGAAGTCGACAACGACGTCAGGTGACCATTCGGCCAGCGAGTCAAGCGAGTTGCTCAACGTCACATTGCGGCCGGCAATCTCAACCGACGAATTGCTGGACAGGCCGTCCAGCGCTCCGACCAGCGTTAGGTCCTCGGCCGACTCGATCGCAGTCATGATCTGGCGGCCCATGTTGCCGGTGCCGCTCATCACCACTCGGATGCTGGGGCGGATCATGACTCACCTACTCAGCTACCGGCCCAGCTATCGGCTCGGTGCGCCAAAGTCGCTGCGCGGGGGCGGAGGCGGGGGCGGCGGACCGTCACCTTCGTCCTGGTTGTTGCGGCGGATGTTGACCCGCGACAGGATGCCGCCGCGCCGTCGCGGGGCGATGTTGGTGTCGGGCTGGCGCTCTTCTTGGTCGTCGGCGCTCTGCTGGGGCGGCCGCTCAGTCCGTTGGTTCGACGACTGCTGGTTGGAGCCGTCGTCGGAATGCTGGCTGGAATCGCCGCCCTGT
>DAOUHS010000105.1:0-19629 GCA_034428415.1 Dehalococcoidia bacterium | reverse complement strand
TGGCGTGATGGTCTGGATGCAGGCCTGGGAGCTTAATCATTCCTCGATTTCGGGATCATTGCTCTCCCGCGAAGGACCACACCATCCCAATGTGCCCGGCAGTGCCGGCACCTACGTGACGGCAGACGGCGGCGCCTTCCATGTCGATGTGCAGGGAGACGAAGTCTGGCAAGAATTCTGCGAGTTCGGCGGCATACCGGAAATCGGAACCGATCCTCGCTGGGATGCAAGTCAGAAGCGCTCGCCGTTGAGCGACTTCCGCTGGGTCGAACAGTCGAAGCTCTTGCGACCGCATATGGCGCGCGCGATGAGGAACCGAACCACTGACGAGTGGGAGCAGTTCTTCGATCAACGCCGCGAGTACATCATGTATCAACGCGTCTTCGACTACGAGGACGTGATGAACGACCCGCAGGCGCTGGAGAACGGCTACGTCGTCGAGAAGGATGTGCCCGGCGTCGGCAAGAAGCCGATGGCCGGCAACTTTGCGCAGTTCAGCAAGACGCCCGCGAGCGCCAAGCCCTGGTTTCCCGAGCTGGGCCAGCACACGTCGGAGATTATGTCGGAACTTGGCTTTGGTGACGATGAGATCGCCGAGGTCGAGGCGCAGAAGAGCCCACGGCTACCAATGTCACGCCGCGGCCGTTCGCGAAGAGCCTAGTCGCCTATGCAGAGTGCGGCCATGTCTCGCGCCGTGGCGAGGGCGAGGTCGGTGCAGGGCAGGACCATGTTGTCGCCGCCGTGGATTGTGCCCATCACCTGTCGGCAGCGAGCCGATTGTCCCGCTTTCAACAGCAGGCGATAGAACTCAATCCCCTCGTCGCGCAGCGGGTCGCACTCGTTGACGCTGATTACCGTCTCGGGGAAGCCTTGCACGTGCTCTTCGTTGGCGAAGAGCGGCCAGGCTTCCGGGTCCTGCGCGTCGAATGCGTCCATGCCGTAGCCCAACGCGCCGAAGTTGCTGTGCGTGTCGAGCCAGACTCCGTTGTTCTCGGTCGACGACGGTAGGTCATCGCGCGGCCAGCTCCCGGCGATGTATGGGCACATCGCATACAGCCCCTTGACCAGGCCGGCGTCTCCTTCGCGTGTCAGCCGCAGGCCAAGGGCGAGGGTGAGATTGCCGCCGCCGCTTTCGCCGGCGACGACGATCCGGTTCGCGTCGATGCCAAACTTGTCGGCCTTTGAGATTAACCAGCGGAGCCCGGACATGCAGTCGTTTAACCCGGCTGGAAACGGCTCAATCTCGGGCGCCGATGATGGGACCACGCAGTTGCGGAAATCGACCATCGCCACGGCCACGCCCTGGTTAGCGATCATCCGGCCCCAGGCCTGGTAGGTCGGGTCGAAGGCGGACATGAGCGCCATGCCGCCGCCGTGGATGTAGTACACACAGGGCATCGGCTGGCCGGACTGGCCGCTTCGATGGGGCCGCATCAGCGAGACATTGATCGTGTTGCCGTCCGGCTGTGAGACGAATGTCTCAGTGGTGATCGTCAATCCTGCGGACGGTGCGACCGCTTCGGCCTCCTCCTCAGTGAACAGTTCTAATGCGTTGAGTCCCTCGAGTGCTTCCGGTGTGTTCATGGCCGCTATGAGTTCTTCACGCGAGTCAAAGTTCGGCAGCGGGAACGCAGGCAGATCGCCAAACTTCTCTTTGATGCGTGGGTCGATGCGAGGATCTTCAGTCATCTGGCTCATGCTTGGCTCCTTCGGCGCATCCCCGGGGGATCCTCGCCACGGTGGCGCGTCGTGCCGAGGCGCACTATTGGAATCGCATGGAATCGCGCGTTCGGGGCGCGTAGGAGCGCTAACCGCCGGGGTTGACGAGCGATTCGAAGGCCTGGTTGCCGCGCAGGCTGTCGAAGTGGTCGTCGGTCCTCGCCGCTTCGGCGTAACGCGGGTTGAGCATGGTGGCCTGGCGCAGGGCGTCGACGGCGTTGTCGGCCTGGCCCAACTTGGCCGCGGCGGAAGCGAGACCGTAGTGCGCGCCGGGCTGGTCCGGTTCGAGGCGCACGGCGGCCTGGAACGAGTCCAGCGCTTCCTGTGCGCGGTCTTCGTAGAGCAGCGTCAGGCCCAGGTTGGTATGGGCCGCGCCGTCTTCGGGTCGCAGGCGCAAGGCTTGGCGGAAGTCGCCTTCCGCCGTATCGAAGTCGCGACCGAACAGCCGCAGCAGGCCGCGGTTGACGTAGATGTCGGGATCGTCGGGCGCAAGCTCGATCGCCCGCTCATAGTCGTTGGCCGCTTCTTCGGTGCGGTCGAGGCGGACCAGCGCGTTGGCGCGGTTGTAGTAGGCGGCGGCTGAGTTGGCGTCGAGCTCGATCGCTCGGGCGTACTGGTTGACGGCGGCGTCGTAGTTGCCGGCGCCGAAGTAGGCGTTGCCCTCGTCCAAGTGGGAGGCGGCGCTGCGGTCTGCCGGGATCGTCGGGGCGGTATCCGAAGCGGGCGGCGGCGCAGGCGGGGCGCTTGGCATCGGTGGCGCCGCAGGCGGCTCGGGGGCTGTTGGGGGAGCCAGCGGCGGAGCCGGCGTCAGCGCGGGAGCAGAACGAGGCGCTGCGGGTTGGGCCGCAGCCGGAGGAGCGGGCGGAGGCACCGGTGAAGGAGGCGGAGCAGCCGGCGGCGGCTGGGGAGGCGCAGACGGGGGTTGCGGCGCTCGCGCGGGCGGCGGAGCAGGTCGGCGCGAGGCCGGCGGGGGGGGAGGCGCTGCCATTGCATCTGCATCGCCAGCCATGTCGCTGCCGCCGGCCTGCGCGATCTGGCGAGCCATCAGCTCTGCCTGTTCGCGGCGCGCCCGCTCGTTGCGAAGTTGCAGCTCGAGATGATCGATCCGCTCCTCGGTCAGCTCCCGCTCGAGTCGCTGTTGCGACTGCAGGGCGCGGTAGATCCAGATGATCGCGGCCCAGGGCAGGAGGACACGCAGGACAAGGGCGATGATTTGCAAGGGGTGCTCCTCTACTTCACAGTGGGGGCGGCGGCGCGCCTCAGGCGGTCTGCTGATCGAGCAGCGCGCTGACCGCCTCAAGTCCATTGATCGCCAGGATTAGCCGGTCCTGGGACGAAAGATGTTCAAGCTCGATCAGCGTTTCGTCGCGCATCGAGACCGGATCGTTCGCGCCCAGGATGGCGGCCGGACCTTGGTCGTCGAAGGACAGCTGCAACTCGCGCAGCTCGCCCTGTTCGGTCACGATCACGCAGCCGATGTTTCTGTCGCGCAGGCCGTCCGGTTCGACCTCTACGCCCATCGTGAAAAAGGCGCCTGGAAAGGGCGGGAACGGTCGCAGCTCGAGCGCGGCCTCACGCAACAGCGCCTCAACCCGCTCGGCCGCCGCGTTGAGCGCTTCGTCCGCCATCCGCCGCCGGAGTTCGTTGCGAACGGCGCGCTGGGTCGCGGCGGTGGCGTCAGTGTCGGACATCTTCTTCGCTCGTGCGGACCGGGTGGGTCGGGATGTTTCAGGTGGCTGAACTATGAGTATACGCAGCAGGGGGAAACTGAACCGCTGCCCAATCGACTGAGCTGACGACCATTGGGCTGACTGTGGGGCTGACTGTGGGGCTGAGTGGACGGCTGAAGGTTGAGCGCGTCGCCTGTGTGTGGGGAATGAGTACGATGGATCCGGCGCGCGAGGATCGGTCGGGATGACGCACGAGACGAGTGCATGACCAGCCATCAGGAGATCTGGAGCTCGCAGCTACGCATCGTCGCCGGACGGGCGGTCGAAGAAGCGCCTCAGATCGGCTTCGCCGAGAAGGTGGACCAGGTCGGGCGGTTGGTCCGACTCTCGATTCTGGCTGAGTCGGTCTCCGACGAGGCCGAGGCCTTCATGGACCAGTTCGTGCGCCGGATCGGCGAGGTGTTCGATCCGGCGGCTCGCTCGCTCACCGGCGCGCTGAAGGCGGCCGTCGAAACGGCGCACGAGGAGCTCCGCGTCTGGAATCAACAACGCCTGCCGGCCGAGCACGCGCTGTACGGCGTGTCCTGCCTGATCCAGCGCGAGGGTCAGCCGGCTGTGCTGGGCCAGGTCGGTCCGTCCGCTGCGCTCCTAGCCGGAGACGCGGGTCCGGCCTCGCTGCGCGCGATCACTCTCTACGCCCATCTGCCGCGGCGAGACGATCCTGTCGCCGCGGCGATTGGCGGGTCGGACCCGCTCAACCTCGAGTTCGCTTCCGGAACGGCGACCGAGGACGGTTGGGCCCTGCTGGTCAGCTCGAACGCCGCTTCCCTGCTGGATCCGGAACTGCGCGTGCGACTCAGCCGGCTGCCGGTTGAGCAGGTCCTGCGTGAGTTCTACCCAGCGCTGATCCGGCTGCGCGAGGCCGCCGCACTGGTCGTCGGCTTCTCCGCTGGCTCGTCTGCGCGGGCAGCGTCGGGCGGCCAGGTCACGGACGAGGATGGATCCGCGCACGAGATCGATGAGCGGGATGCTACGGAATTCACGGATCGAGCCGAGCTCCAGCCTGAGGACGAGGATGTCCCTCAGGACTCCACGGACGCGATGGAGGTAGTCGGGGCAGCGGATCCGCCCTCCGACCCGCGGGTGCATCCCGGCATGCAGCAGGCGATCCAGTCTGAGGCCGTTGCTGTCTCCGAGATGGAGACCATCGGCTGGCCCGCGAACCCGTTCGCAGCGGCCTACACCAGCCGATTACAGACCTTGGTCCCGGCGCACTCCGCGCCCTCGGGTCCGGTCGGCGCGCCGATCCTGGACCTGGGGCCGGAAATGCCCTCGCTGCTCGAGAACCGGAGCGCACCGGCGATCGAGCGGCCGCGGATCCGCACGCGGGACCCACGTGCCCGAGCGGCCACGGCCCGCCGCGCGGGCATCGCGGTTGCCGCCATGCTCGTCATCCTGGCCGCTATCGCCGCCGCTTTGCTCGGGCCATCGCTGCTGCAGTCGGATGACGACCAATTCCGCTCGCGGGTCGAGCGAGCCCGCAACGGATTGGCCGCCTCGGAGCTGGCCGCCACCACGGAAGGCGCCCGGCTAACGCTGCAGGATGCGCTGCTGGACGTCGAGGCGGCGTTGGAACTCAACCCGCTGGAGGCCGACGCGCGCCAGCTAAGTAGCGAGATCGAGGCGGTGCTGGCCGAGCTCAACCTCGTACAATCGCCGGGCGAACTCAGACCGGTCGCCGATCTGACCCGCTTCGGCCCATCGATCGCCCTGGGCGCGGTTCGCTTCGGGGCTGGGCTTGCCTTCGTGCTCGACGACGCCGGCGGGCGGGTCTTCTCGATTGGCGCCGAGGGCCAGAGTACGGTGATCTTCCTCGAAGGCGAGTTGCTCGGGCAGAGCGGCCAGCTGCGCGCTGGTCGCCCGATCTCGATCGCCTGGCAGCGGCGACTGGCGCCGGCGGCGGCTGACAACGTGACCGGCCTGCCGGCCGAGGACGCGCTCTGGATCCTCGACTCCCATGCACGGCTCTACCGCTGGACGCCGACCGGAGTGCTGCTGGTCCCGATCCCGGACCTGGTCCGGCTCGGATCGGTCGACGCCGTCGCCGCGACCTCGGGCAGCATCTACCTGCTCGATCAGTCCGGGGGAGCGGTCTGGCGCTTCGCCGTCGATCGCTCGGAACTGAGCGGACCCAGCCGAGCGGTGGGACGCACGGACCTGCACGATGCGACAGAGTTCACCGCTGTGGTCAACGAGTCGGGGCAGGTCGAGTTCGTGGTGGCGTCGAGCGACGGCCGTCTGCGCCGCTTCAGCGGCGATGAGGAGCTGCCGCTCGCCGTCGACCTGGAGCGGGGCCTGCTTGCCCCGGCCTCACTCTCGTTGGGCGCGCAGTCCGGGCTGATCTACGTGGTCGACCGCGGTCAGGGCCGAATCGTGGCCGTCAGTCCGAACGGCGGCGTGGTGAGCCAGATCCAGTCGGCCGAACTCGAGGGGCTGCGCGGCGCTTGGGTCAACGAGCAGACCGGCCAGATCATCTACGCGCTGTCCGCGACGGTGCTCATCGGGCGGCTGCCGGGCGCCCAGGAGTAGCCGCTTTTGCCGCCCCGGCCCTACGCTAGTGGGGTGCATAGGCGCGGCCGGAACGTTGAGCGGGCCGCGAGGAGGAGGGAAGCGATGTCCTATCGGGTGCTGGCCCTGGAGTCCTCCTGCGACGAGTTCGCGGGAGCCGTGATCGAGGACGGGATCGAGGTCTTGGCCTCGGTCGTCGCCTCGCAGGCGGGCATTCACGCGCGCTACGGCGGCGTCGTGCCCGAGGTCGCCGGTCGCGAGCACTTGCGCAACCTCGCTCCGGTGCTGCAGGCGACGCTCGAGTCGGCCGGTCTGGACTGGGACGATCTCGACGCGATCGCGGTCACGCAAGGGCCGGGCCTGGGCGGATCGCTGTTGGTCGGCGTCAACGCGGCCAAGGCCGCCGCCTGGGCGCGCGATCTGCCCTTGATCCCCGTGCACCACATCGCCGGACACCTCTACGCCAACTGGCTGCGCCCGGCCCGCGACGAGTGGGACGACGCGCCGCCGCCGTTTCCGTTGGTCGCGCTGGTCGTCTCCGGCGGCCACACCGAACTGTTCTGGATGGAGGACCACGAGCGGGTCGAGCGGATCGGCCAGACCCGCGACGATGCAGCCGGCGAGGCCTTCGACAAGGTCGGCCGGCTGCTCGGCCTCCCCTTCCCCGGCGGCCCGGAGATCGAGCGCGCCGCCAAGCAGGCCTCGCCTGTGCAGGTCGCAGCGCTCGATCCGCTGCCCCGCGCCTGGCTGCCGGGCACGCACGATTTCTCGTTCTCCGGGCTCAAGACCGCCGTGCTCAACCGCGTGCGTACGGCCGAGGCCGCCGGCCGACCGGTCGACGTGCCGGCGATGGCGGCCCGCTTCCAAGAGTCCGTCTGCCACGTGCTGGCCGAGAAGACGGCCCGCGCCGCCGAGGAATTGGGCGCGAGCTGCGTGATCGTGGCCGGCGGCGTGGCCGCCAACGGCGCCTTGCGCGAGGCGCTGCGCGAGCGCTCGCCGGTACCGGTACGCGTGCCGCCGCCGAAGCTCTGCACCGACAACGCGGCGATGATCGGCGCCGCCGCCTGCTACCGCCGATCACCTGCCGCGCTCGACATTGATGTGTTTTCCACATCCGGAGCGGCTGTCTTCTCGTCTGGGGTGTGAGTCGGCCCGTCAGCGCCGCGCTAGCGCGGCCAGCGGACAGATTCGACATGCCCACTGACGGCAGCGCACGCGCTCGAGTTCCAGCAGCGCTTGGCTGTGCGGGTGACTCCAGCGGAACCCCGGCCCCGCTGCCGTTCCGACCCGGGTCAGCCGGTCCCGAAGATCGTCGGTCCGACGGTAGCGCGCGGCCGGCAGCTCGAGCCAGCGGCTCCAGGCGGCTGTGAGTGGGTAGACCGCGTCGGCCAGCAGTTGCAGAGCCCGGCCGCGCCCCAGTTGCCCGGGGATGCGTAGCTCTGCGGTAGCGGCGCCGGACCGGAGCACGGCCAACCGCGCAAACGCCGCAGACGGCGTGAGCGGACCCTCGGTCCAGCGCCGCCGCAGCGTCGAGAGAATGAGACCGAGGCCCTCGGGCGTTCCCAGCGCGCCTCGGCCCCTGCGCCAGCTCTGGGGCTCTGCGGGATCGATCAGCGGCTTGACCGTTTCCCAAGTCCGCGCACGTTCGACGGCCAGACGCATGGCGCGTTCGCTCAGATCGGCGTTGTGCGGCTGACCGAGGGCGCGCGCCGCCGCGATCAGACAGCGACGATCGGCCTCGCTGCCGGGACCCATGGGCGCCGAGAGCGAGCCCAGCTCGCGCGCCTTGCGCTCGAACCGCCGCCGGGCGATCCGCAGCAGCTGCGCCTCGACCGCCGCCGAGCCGGCCCGCTCGATGATGTCCGCGCAGGGCAAGCGGGTCGCTGAATCATCGAGCGGGTCCGGCAGCCCGGTCGTTGCGGGGATGCGCGGATCAAGGGATGCCGTGTTCACGGGTCGGCGCTCGACCAGGTGCAGCAGCAGACCATCGTAGGCGGCGTCGCCGTCGTGGCCGTGCTGTAACCAGGCGCGGGCGTCGAGGTGCAACTCCAGGTCGCCGCGCCGCGCCCGGCCCTCGCCGTCCAGGATCTGCGCGCCGAGGAAGTCCGGTCCCGGCCCGTGATTCCAGCGCCCCGGCGAGATCACCCGCACGCGCTCGCCGCCGTCGGTCGAGAGAAACGGTGTGGGCCAGCGCGACTCCGCCCAGCGCCGCTGCAGATCCTGCTCGCTGCGCGCCGCCTCAGTCATCGCCCTCGGCCCGGCCGGATTGGGCCGCCGCCTCGCCGGCATCCGCCGTCGAAGCGGGATCGGCCTGGAATGGGAACTGCACATCCTCGGCGACCCGGGTCAGCAGCCGGGCGGCGGTCCCGCGCGGGGCGTATTCGCCGCGTTCCCACTCCGAGATCGTCTGCTGGCGCGCGTTCAGTTGCTCGGCCAGTTCGCGCTGGCTCAGCCTGGCGTGGCGGCGCAGGCGGCGGATCGCCTCCGCGTCCCAGCTCTCGTCCCGTCGGCGTCGATCCTCGGCAATGCCCATCCGACATCCCTCGCAATCCATGCTACACGTTTCCGTGTACGATGGGAACAGATCGATCGCGATCACGCCTCAAGCGTCAGAAATCCAGCACCAAGACCGGTCGAACGTATTGACGCTGGTCGTCGCTCGCCATACGATGACGGTTCAACCTATGCCCCAGAACGTCACTGCACCCGCAAGTTGTGCGCTGGTCGGCCATGGGCGGTCGTTGATCGGCCGTGCCTGGTTGTCAGGCGAGCGCGCCCGAGCGGCGCGGTGCGCCTGACTGACGGCGGCCGCTGCCGCGTCTGGACAGTCGGGTTCGGCCGCGACGCCGATTCTGCGTGGGCGGCTGTGACGCTCAACATCGCTCCGCCGCCGGCGGAGAGCAATGGACCCACTGAGGAGGCTGGCAAATGGTACTGGCGCCGATCGGAGAAGAGTCCGGACGAGCCCCGAGTCAGGTCTACAACCGCGAGATCGTCGATTACTCGCGGCTGCCCGAGACGTACCCGCTGCCCAACCTGATTAAGCTGCTGCGTGATTCCTACCACTGGTTCCTCGATCAGGGACTGAAGGAACTGCTTGAGGAGATGTCCCCAATTGAGGACTTCACGGGCAACCGAATGCAGCTCTACTTCATGCACGACGGCGAGGATGACGGCACGCCCGGCTATGAGTACCTGCCACCCCAGGAGACCCCGCTCGAGTGCCGGCAAAAGGACAAGACCTATCATGGCGAGCTGCGCGTCAAGGTCGGCCTGACCTCGAAGAAAACTGGCGAGAGCAAGCAGCAGTGGCTGTACTTCGGCCATTTGCCGCACATGACCGAGACCGGCACGTTCATCATCAACGGCGCCGAGCGGGTCGTCGTCTCGCAGCTGGTGCGCTCACCCGGCGTCTACTTTGGCGCCTCGGTCGACTCCGCTTCGGGCCGCACGCTCTGCGCAGCCAAGCTGATCCCCTCGCGCGGGGCTTGGCTCGAGTTCGAGTCCTCCAACCGCGACGTGCTCACGGTCAAGGTCGACCGCAAGCGCAAGATCGCAGTGACCACGCTGCTGCGCGCGCTCGACGACTCCGACGACCCGGAGTTCTATGAGAACGGCGACGTTGAGCAGGGCAAGAAGCTCGAGTCGCAGCTCGGCACGGACGAGCGGATCCTGAAGATGCTCGGCGGGATCGACCTTGAGGACTCTCAGCACCAGTTCTTGGCTACCACGCTCGAGAAAGAGGCGCCCGGCGTCCCGGCCCACGAACGCAACAAGGAGTGGGCGATGCTCGAGGTCTACAAGCGGCTGCGCCCTGGCGACCCGCCCACGATCGAAGCCGCCCGTTCGATGCTCGAGGGCCAGTTCTTCAATCCGCGCCGCTACGACCTCGGCCGCGTCGGCCGTTACAAGGTCAACACGCGGCTGGGCTCGATGCACGAAGCGATCACCGAGCGCTGTGACGCGCTCGGCCTCGACGCCGACCGCGCCGAGGCCGACGAGTCGCGCCAGCAGGCGCTCTGGATGCGCGACCTGCTGGCGATCGTCTTCACCCAGGTGGCGATCAACAACGGCATCCAGAGCGACGACGATATCGACCACCTCGGCAACCGTCGGATCCGCGCCGTCGGCGAGCAGCTGCAGAACCAGTTCCGAATCGGCATGGTGCGGATGGAGCGCGTGATCCGCGAGCGGATGACGATCATCGACCCCGATCAGGCCGCGCCCTCGGCGCTGGTCAACATCCGCCCGGTGCAGGCCGCGGTCAAGGAGTTCTTCGGCGGTCACCAGCTCTCGCAGTTCATGGACCAGACCAACCCGCTGGCCGAGCTGACTCACAAGCGCCGCCTTTCGGCGCTCGGTCCCGGCGGTCTCAGCCGCGACCGGGCCGGCTTCGACGTGCGCGACGTGCACTATTCCCACTACGGACGGATCTGTCCGATCGAGACGCCGGAGGGTCCCAACATCGGCCTGATCGGTTCGCTCGCCACCTATGGCACGCTGAACGACTACGGCTTCATCAAGACGCCCTACCGCAAGGTCGTGTCACAGTTGGCGCCCGACCATCCCGAGCTGATCGGCCGCGCCCTGGCTGAACCGGTCGAGGGCATGACTGCGGATGGGGGCGACGGATTGATCGGGGAGGAAGGCGACGAGATCACGGCGGAGCTGGCCGAGCGAATCCACGCGGCCAACGACGCGCCGGTGCGGATTCTGCCATACGTCTCCGACGACGTGGTTGAGCTCACCGCCGACGATGAGGCCAACGCCGTGATCGCGCAGGCCAACGCCCGGCTCGATGCCCGCGGCTACTTCCTCGACGACCGCGTCGAGGGCCGCCTGGGCCGGCGCTTCGAGGAGTTCGGGCGCGAAGAGATCCAGTACATGGACGTTTCGCCGCGCCAGATCGTCTCGGTCGCGGCCTCGTTGATTCCCTTCCTCGAGCATGACGACGCCAACCGCGCCCTGATGGGCGCCAACATGCAGCGCCAGGCCGTGCCGCTGGTGCGGCCCGAAGCGCCGTTGGTCGGGACCGGCATGGAGCAGCCCGCCGCTCGTGACTCGGGCCAGGTGCTCTCGGCCGAAGCGGATGGCGAGATTCGCCATGTCACGGCCGAGGCGATCGTCGTTCACTACGACGAGCCCGTCGATGGCGAGCAGTTGCACTCATACTCCTTGCTCAAGTTCCTGCGTTCCAACCAGGGCACCTGCATCAACCAGCGGGCGATCGTTTCGACCGGCGACCGGGTGACGGCCGGCCAACCGCTGGCCGATTCCTCATCCACCGACCAGGGCCGCCTGGCGCTGGGCCAGAATGTGCTGGCCGCCTTCATGTCCTGGGAGGGCTACAACTTCGAGGATGCGGTGATCGTCTCCGAGCGCCTCGTGCAGAACCACAAGTTCACCTCGATCCACATGTCCAAGCACGAGGTCGGCGCGCGCGAAACCAAGCTCGGCAACGAGGAGATCACGCGTGACATCCCCAACGTGGCGGACGAGTCGCTGGCCCATCTCGACGCCGAGGGCATCGTTCGAATCGGCGCCGAGGTCCGCCCCGGCGACATCCTGGTCGGCAAGATCACGCCCAAGGGCGAGACTGAGCTGACGGCGGAGGAGAAGCTGCTGCGCGCGATCTTCGGCGAGAAGGCGCGCGAGGTGAAGGACACTTCGCTGCGCGTCTCACACGGGGTGCGCGGCGTGGTCGTCGATGTGCGCGTCTTCAACCGCGAAGAAGAGGATGAACTGCCGGCCGGCATGCAGAAGCTGGTCCGCGTCACGATCGCCGAGCGGCGCAAATTGCAGGTCGGCGACAAGATGGCCGGACGGCACGGCAACAAGGGCGTGATCTCCACGATCCTGCCGGTCGAGGACATGCCTCACCTGGAGGACGGCACGCCGATTGACGTCGTGCTCTCCCCGATCGGTGTGCCCTCGCGGATGAACCTCGGTCAGATCCTGGAGACGCAGCTGGGTTGGGCCGCCAACCAGCTCGGCTTCCGCGCGCTTACCCCGGTCTTCGACGGCGCCTCGGAAGAGGAGCTGCAGGACGCGCTCGCCCGAGCCTGGATCGTGCGCGAGGCCCAAGACGCTCGCGAGGTCGACGGCCTCAGCGGCGCCAACGGGACCGAAGACACGAGCGCCTTCGATGAGGATGAACGGCCCGACCCGAAGCTGGAAGCATCAGTCCTGGGCTCAGGTGTCGACCCGCGCACGGCGGCCTGGTTGGCCGAGCGCGGGTATGACGAAGAGACCGTGCGCGTGGCGTTCGACCGCACCAACCGCGACACGACCGGTGCTGTCAGTCGCATCGCGCTTGCGGAATGGTTGATCGAGCATGGCGAGACCCGCGGCGCGCGTCACTGGAGCGAGGCCACGCTGGCCGAACACGCGACCCGGGTCGAGCGCGAACAGCGGGTCGCCCGCCCGGTCTTTGGCAAACAGCGTCTGGCCGACGGACGCACCGGCGAGTTGATCGACCAGCCGGTGACGGTCGGCTACATCTACCTGCTCAAACTCTCGCATATGGTCGAGGACAAGATCCACGCGCGCTCCACCGGCCCCTACTCGCTCATCACGCAACAGCCGCTGGGCGGCAAGGCCCAGTTTGGCGGACAGCGCTTCGGCGAGATGGAGGTCTGGGCGCTGGAGGCCTACGGAGCGGCCAACATCTTGCAGGAACTGTTGACCGTGAAGTCGGATGACATCGTCGGCCGGGTCAAGGCCTATGAAGCGATTGTTAAAGGCGAGCCGGTCGTTGACGCCGCCATGCCTGAATCCTTCCGCGTGCTGTTGCGCGAACTGCAAAGCCTCGGCCTACACGTCGAGGTCCGTAACCAGGAAGACGAAGCGATGGTGCTTGAAGTGCCCAGCCGCGACGAGATGCCGCAGCTCGGCGTGAACCTGTCCGGATTCGAAGGAGAGGACGTGACCAGTGCTTGAGGCTCGTAGCACGGAGACCATGCAGATCACCCTGGCGTCGCCGGAGAAGATCCGCGACTGGTCCTACGGCGAGGTCCTGAAACCGGAGACGATCAACTACCGCACGCTCAAGCCTGAGAAGGACGGACTCTTCTGCGAGAAGATCTTCGGTCCACAGAAGGACTTCGAGTGCGCCTGCGGCAAGTTCAAGCGGGTCCGCTACAAGGGCGTGATCTGCGACAAGTGCGGCGTCGAGGTGACGCGTTCGAAGGTCCGCCGCGAGCGCATGGGCCACGTCGAACTGGCCGCGCCCGTCTCGCACATCTGGTTCGTCAAGGGCACGCCGGGACGGATCGCTCTGCTGCTCGACCTTTCGCCGCGCAAGCTCGAGAAGGTCATCTACTTCGCGCAGTACATCATCACCCATGTCAACGAGGATGAGAAGCAGAAGGCGGTCGAGTACCTGCGTATGGATGCGGAGGATGCGATCGAGGACTTCCGCGAGAAGTCGGCCGAGACGCAGGAGAAGCTGGTCCAGGCGCGGGAACGCTACTTCGCCGAGATTAACCTGCGCACCGAGGCCGACACGGCCGAGGTCAAGGAACGAGTTCGCGCGATTGTCAAGGGGCTGCGCGAAGATGCCGAGGCGGTGCGCGAGGTGATCGCCGAGTTCGACGGCAAGAAGGCGCGGCGCAATCTCAAGCTGGGCGACGATGTCTTCGCCAAGCGCGGCGATCCGATCATCTCCGAGGTGATGAGCAAGGACCTTGAGGTCCAACTCGCGGCCGCGATCGCCCGACACCAGGCGATCGGCGATGAGGAGATCGCCCAGATCACGGCGGTTGGCGAAGCAGACAAGCAGGAAGTATCGGAGAACGTCGCCACGCAGGAAGAGCGCCTGCGCGAGCAACTGGAGAACGTCGAACAACGCGCGCAGGAAGAGCTCGACACTCGCATTCGCGAGGACCTTGCTCCGCTCGTCGATCCGGTCACGACCGGCAACTTCGATGCGGCGATCCTGCCCGAGCAGCGCGCCGAAGAGCTGATGGAGCGCTACCCCGGCGTCGTCCGCTGCGAGATGGGCGCCGAGGCCATCCTCGCGCTGGTCTCACGCATGGACCTGGACGCGACCGCCGAGCAGCTCAAGGTCGAGGTCCAGACCAAGGCCGGTCAGCGGCGCAAGAAGGCGATGAAGCGGCTCAAGGTGGTCGACGGACTGCGCAAGTCCTCGAACTCGCCGCAGTGGATGTTCTTCCGCGCGCTGCCCGTCTTGCCGCCCGACCTGCGACCGATGGTCCAGCTCGACGGCGGACGCTTCGCCACTTCCGACCTGAACGACCTCTACCGCCGGGTGATCAACCGCAACAACCGGCTTAAGCGCCTGATCGAACTCGGCGCGCCCGAGATCATCATCCGCAACGAGAAGCGGATGCTGCAGGAGGCGGTCGATTCGCTGATCGACAACGGCCGGCGCGGACGCCCGGTGACGGGTTCCGGCAGCCACCGCCTGAAGTCGCTGTCCGACATGCTCAAGGGCAAGCAGGGCCGCTTCCGCCAGAACTTGCTGGGCAAGCGTGTTGACTACGCCGGCCGCTCCGTGATCGTGGTCGGTCCGGAACTCAAGCTGCACCAGTGCGGCCTGCCCCGGCGGATGGCGCTGGAACTGTTCAAGCCCTTCCTCATGTACGCGCTGGTCAAGGAGGAGAAGGCGGCCAACATCAAGTCGGCCAAGCGCATGGTCGAACGCGCGCACGAGGATGTCTGGGAAGTGCTCGAGAGCGTGGTCAAGCAGCGACCGGTGCTGCTCAATCGCGCGCCCACTCTGCACCGACTCGGCATCCAGGCGTTCGAGCCCGTGCTGGTCGACGGTTCCGCGATTCAAATCCACCCGCTCGTTTGCTCGGCCTTCAATGCCGACTTCGACGGCGACCAGATGGCCGTCCACGTCCCGCTCAGCCACGAGTCGGTGACCGAGGCGCGCCAGGTGATGCTCTCGACCAAGAACCTGCTGCTGCCTTCGAACGGTGAACCGGTCGTCGCGCCGACGCTCGACATGGTGATCGGCTGTTACTACCTGACTCTCGCCCCCGAGGCCGCGCCTGGCGCCGTTGCGGTCAACGGCGCCGGCGGCGCTGAGGGTGATTCAGACGACATCCACAGGTTCCCGTCCTTTGAAGATGTGCGATTGCACTATGACCTGCACGCGATCGGTCTGCACGAACGCATTCTCGTGCGGGACGTGGCGCGCACCAACGGTGAGCTGGTTGAGACCACCACCGGACGCGTCATTTTCGACTCTGTCATTCCGGACGCCATTCCGTTCGAGGAGATCAACCACGAGCTGGCCAAGAAGTCGCTCAAGGAACTGATCACGATGTGCCATCGGCTGCTCGGGCCGGAAGAGACCGCACTGATGGCGGACCGGATCAAGTCGATCGGTTTCCGCTACGCGACGCAATCCGGTACGACGATGGCGATCGATGAGTTGCGCGCGCCGGAGACCAAGCCGTCCCTGCTGCGGGAGGCGGAGAAGCAGGTCGAAGCGATTCGCGATGATTACGGGCTCGGCCTGATGACGGAGGACGAGCGCTACACCGCGACGGTCAACGTCTGGCAGACCGTGACCCAGCAGGTCAAGGACAAGATCGATGAACAGCTCAACGAACCCGGCTCGCTGCGCCTGATGGTGACGTCAGGCGCCAAGGGCAACCTGGCCCAGGTCACGCAGATGGCGGGCCTGCGCGGCTTGATGTCCGACCCCTCCGGCCGGATCATCGAACTCCCGATTCGCTCCTCCTTCCGCGAGGGGCTGTCGGTGCTTGAGTACTTCATCTCCACCCATGGCGCCCGCAAGGGTCTGGCCGACACAGCGCTCAGGACCGCCGACTCCGGATACCTCACCCGGCGCCTGATCGACGTCTCGCAGGACGTCATCATTCGCGTCACCGACTGTGTCTCGGACGGCGAGATGATCCCCGGCATCACGATCGAAGACCGGGACGAGGACAGCGAGCGGGTGATCACCAAGTTCCGCGAGAGCGTGATGGGCCGCTACACTGCGGCACCCGTCTACAACCCCGAGGATCGATCCGAGGAGTTGCTGGCTGCCAACGAACTGCTTGACGAACCGACCGTCGAACACCTGGTCATGAACCACGACGTCAAGTCGTTCCACGTGCGTTCGCCCATGATCTGCCGCGAGCAGAGCGGACTCTGTCAGCGCTGTTACGGCCAGTCGCTGGCGACCGGCGAGCTGGTCGAGCTCGGCGCTGCGGTCGGCATCATTGCCGCGCAGAGCATCGGCGAGCCTGGTACTCAGCTCACCATGCGGACCTTCCACACCGGCGGCATCGCCGGCGTCTCCGACATCACCTCGGGTCTGCCCCGCGTAGTCGAGCTGTTCGAGGCTCGCTCGCCCAAGGGCCAGGCGCTGATCGCCGAGATCGACGGCAGCGTCGACGTGCTGACGGACGGTGAGTTGCGACGCCTACGGCTGACGGCGGAAGAGGTCCACCGCGACGAATACCAGCTCCCGCTCAAGACCCGCGTGCTGGTCAAGGACGGCGAAGAGGTCGATGCCGGTCACCTGATCGCACGGCTACCGAGGTCAGGCGAAGACGATGAGGAACCCGAATCGCGCCAGGTTCGGGCCCGCGTCGGCGGTCGAGTCACCCGCAAGCGCGGGTCGCGCCTGCTGACGATTTCCTATGAGACCAGCGACACGCGCGAGTACGAACTGCCGGCCACCGCCCGACTGCGCGTCGCCGACGGTGAAGAGGTCGAGGCTGGCGAGCCGCTGACCGAGGGTCCGCTGGACCCGCAGGACATGCTGCGCATCCTCGGCGAGGGCGCCGTCCACCGCTACCTGGTGACCGAGGTGCAGGATGTCTACCGCTCGCAGGGCGTCGACATCCACGACAAACACATCGAGGTCATCGTGCGGCAGATGCTGCGCAAGGTCGAGATCGACGATCCGGGCGAGTCGGACGAGTGGCTCGCGGGCGAACTGGTCGACCGTCACAAGTTCGACCAGCGCAACCGCGCGCTCGCGGCCGAGGGCAAGCAACAGGCCTCGGCCAAGTCGATGCTGCTCGGCGTGACCAAGGCCTCGCTCTCGCAGGACAGTTGGCTTTCCGCCGCCTCGTTCCAGGAAACGACCCGCGTGCTGACCGAGGCCGCGATCACGGGCCAGGTGGATGAGCTCAAGGGGCTCAAGGAGAACGTGATCATCGGCAAGATGATCCCGGCCCGAGCCAAGATCGAGCTGCCGCCGCTGCCCAAGCCGGAACCGCTGCCCCTGGCGGCAGGACTCCCGGGCGCGAGTCCGGCCGGCGTCTACCCCAGCGACGACGACGAACTGGACGAGTTCGGCTTCGGCCTCGAGGACGAGGACGAGATCGACATGATCGGCGTCTCAGCCAGTGGCTACGACGAGGACGGCGGCTACGTCGCTCTCCCGGAGGAGTAAGGCGACTCACCCGTTCAGTGCTCGCCGCACCAGGGGCGAGCACTGACGGGGCGCCGGCTACTTCAGCATGTGCCGGACGATCTGCTCCGCGGCGTCCGTATGCCTTGCCAAGGACTCGGGGTCGACGCAGCGGTCGTAGGTGTCGAGCGGGCTGTGGAAGTAGGGGTGGCCTCCGAGGAAGGAGGCGAAGCGGCCGTTGATTTCTCCGATGTTTCTGGCTTCTCCGAAGCCGGCGTTGCCGACCGGGAAGGGGCGACGGTGGAGGTTTTGCTTGTTCAGGGCTTCGGTGGCGACGTTGAAGAATTCGTCGTCGGAGGCGGCGTAGCTGGGCTGGCCGTTCTTTGAGCCGATCGATGCTCCCAGGTGCATCCAGGCGTGGACTTCGTGGGCGGCGTCGCCCAGTTCTTGGATGTAGTGGTCGAGGCCGAGGTGGTGGAGTTCGTGCCCGCTGGAGGCGACCAGGTTGAGAGTTCTACGGCCGGGGTTGGCGGCGACGCGGGCGGCGACTTCCATCCAGATGGCGATGCCTCCGCCGCGCTCGGCGGCGCAGGTGTACCAGCCGGACTTCGGCGTCATCAGCACGACGGGCTCGGCGTCGGGATCGGTGCCGGGGATTGTTCCCACGACGTTGTCTGCGGGCGCGTCGACGCGGCCTGCGTCGCTGATCATGGTGATTTCGGAGCCGACGGCGTCCAGCAGGGGGTCGGCGTCCATCGGTGCGACCTGGAGGACCGGAAGCTCGACGGGGTCGAGCGGGCGCTCGGCGTTTCTCACGGCGGGATAGCCCTCGGGATCGCCCATGACCATGATGATTCCGGTGGCACCGTCGGCGCGGGCTAGCTCGAAGGATGTGTAGACGCCGGCTGCCATTCGCTCCTGGTCGTCGGGTTCGAACTGCCAGATGACGACTCCTGGGCCGTTGTCGGTGCGTAGGGTTCCGGTCAGACCGTTGTGGTCGGTGAAGGCGCTGTCGAAGGTTGGGACGGCGGGAATGTCCCAGTTGCCGAAGCGGATCGAGGCGTCGTGGATTTCGACTCGGGGGAAGCGCCAGGTCTGGAAGTCTGCCTCGACGCCGACTTTGCGCAGCTCTTCCATCATCCAGACGGTCGTGCGGTTGTCGGCTTTGCGGCCGGTTCGATGGTCTCCCATCTCCTCGTAGGCGCGGATTCGGCGCTCGGCGGCGTTCATGTTCAGTCTGCGACTGCTGCGGGCTCTTGTCGGGCAGCCTCGGCGTCTCGGCGGGCGACTTCGGCTTTGACCATGGGGATGAGTTCTCGGCCGTAGTCGATAGCGTCGGGCAGCGGGTCGAAGCCTCGGATCAGGATGGTTGAGACTCCGAGGTCGATGTACTTGAGCAGGACTTCGGCGACCTGTTCGGGTGTGCCGACGAGGGCGGTGCTGTTGCCGGCGGCACCGGTGGCTCCGGCGATGGGCATCCAGAGTCTCTCGTCGTGGATGTCGCCCTTCTCGGCGAACTCGAGCAGTCGCTGCGAGCCACGCGATTGCGGGCGGAAATCGAGCGACTGCTTGCGCAGTTTGTTCACGGCGGCGAGGTAGTTGTGGGCCTTTTCCCAGGCCTGATCCTCGGTCGGGGCGATGATTGGGCGGAAGGAGACGGAGAGTCTCGGGTTGCGTCCGTGTTCGGCGGACATTCGGCGGACGCGCTCGATGGTTGCTTTGATTGAGGCTCGGGGCTCGCCCCACATCATGTAGACGTCGGCGTGCTTGGTGCCGATTTCGAAGGCGATGTCGGATGCGCCGCCGAAGTAGAGCGGAATGCCGCCGGGCTGCGACGGCAGGACCTCGGGGTTCTGTCCGACGATCTGGTAGAACTCGCCGTCGAAGTCGAACGGTTCGCGGCCGTGGGCGTCGTGCTCCCAGGTTCGGCGCATGACGGTGAGGTATTCGTCGGTTCGGCGGTAGCGCTCGTCGTGGCCCTTCCAGTCGCCGTCGCGCTGCTGCTCGGCGTCGTGTCCGCCGGTGATGATGTGGACGGAGACGCGGCCCTTGGTGAAGAAGTCGAGCGTGGCGAACTTGCGGGCGGCGAGGGTCGGCGTGACGAACCCTGGTCGGTGGGCGATGAGGAACTTGAACCGCTCGCTACAGGCGGCGGCGGCCTGGGCGACGTGGAGGCCGTCGGCGGAGGCCGAGGTGTAGCCGACGAGGACGCCGTCGAAGTCGGAGTCTTCGTGGGCTTTGGTGAATCGACAGAGGTAGTCGAGATCGATGCCGCCGCCGATGATGTGCATCGCGGCGTTGGACTCGGACGGCTTGACGCCGATCATT
>DAOUHS010000104.1:0-4166 GCA_034428415.1 Dehalococcoidia bacterium | reverse complement strand
ATTCGCTAGGCCCAGGGATCGATGATCACCTTGCAACCGCGTTGGTTGAATGCGGTCTCGTAGGCCTCCTGCGATTCGTCGATGCCGAAGCGGTGCGTGATTAGCTGCTCGACCGGCAGGCCCTTCTGGACGAGCTCGTACAGCTCAAGCATCTCGTGCGGCGCGACGCTCCAGCTTCCGATCAGGGTGAGTTCCTTGGGTAGCAGGTGGCCGGCAACGGTGACTGGCGTCGGTCGCGGGACGGGGCCATCGGGCGTTTCGTCGTACTTGAGTCCGATGAAGCCGACCCGACCACCCACCTTGACCGCGTCGACGCACAACATCTGCGGCTCGGTGTAGCCGGTGAAGTCGAGCGCCACATCGGGGCCGCGACCGTCAGTGAGCTCCATGACCCGCTGCAGCGCGTCTTCCGACACGGGATCAATGGCCACATCGACGCCGTATTCGCGAGCCATGCTGCGGCGAAACTCCGCCGGCTCGCTGGCGATCACCCGTGCTCCGAGTTTTTCGCAGATGATGGCCGCCGATGCGCCGAGCGGGCCCAGACCCGTGATCAGCACCGTGTCGAATCCATTCACGCCCAGCCGACGAATCGCTCGATACGGCGTTCCGACCGCGTCAACCAGGATCGCGCCGATTTCAAACGGGACATCGTCGGGCATGGGGATGCAGTGAGTGTCAGGGCGCGAGATGTACTGCGCGTGGGTGCCGAGGTATTCCTCGCCGCCCTCGGTCAGATTGGTGCAAAGCAGCCAGAGCCCTTGGTAGCAGAAAAAGCACTGGCCGCATTGCTCGCCCATGTGCGCGATCACGGCGACGCGTGTGCCTTCGGCAATCTTCGCGGTTGGTCCGGCCTTCCAGACGATGCCGGCCGCCTCGTGTCCCGAGTTGTAAAAGTGCGAGTTGAACTCTCGGCCGCCGTACTGATAGCTCCGAGCCTCGGTACCGCAAATCGTGCTGGCGACCACTTTGACGATGACCCAGTTGTCGCGCACCTCCGGTTCGGGTACCTCGATCAGACCGACGCGCGAGTCGCCGTACATCTCCACGATTTTCATGATCGACCCCTCAGCCGTCGGTAGCTCCCCCTGCGAGGAGGAGCGGGAGTTTGTCTAGTGGCGTCAGTACCACTTCTCCTTGTCGACGACGTTAACGAATTCGCGCCCCTCGACGAGCCGTCGTGCGTTCTCGAGGATCAGTTCAAATCGCCGCTCGGGAATGTTCTCTGCATCGGCAACGGCGATATGCGGGGTCAGAATCACGTTCTCCAACTGCCAGAGCGGGTGGCTCTCGGGCAACGGCTCAATCTCGTACACATCGAGCCCGGCGCCCGCGATCTCGCCGTGGTCCAGTGCATCGACCAGGTCGTCCAACTTGCAGGTCATGCCTCGTCCGATGTTGATGAAGTAGGCGGAGTTCTTCATTGCCGCGAACCGGTCGGCGTTCCACATGAACTCGGTCTCGGGCGTGTGCGGGACAGTGGTGACAGTGAAGTCGGCTTCCGGCAGCCGGGCATCCAAATCCGATGGCGTGACGAGATCTCCGTCGAAGTCGCCGTACGGACTCGGATCAACGCCGATCACGCGACAGCCGAATGCGGCGCACAGGCGCGCGGTCTCCGCCCCGATCCCGCCGACGCCGTTGATTAGCACGGTCGAAGTGGTCAGGTCGACGTAGCCATGCTTCCGCGCTCTTGTGTCCCAGCGTCCATCGGCCTGGGCAGCGGAGTAGTACGGCAGCCCGCGCGCGAGCGCGAGCATGTACATCATGATGTGATGCGCGATGTGGTCGGAATAGATCCCACGAGGATTGCTGACCACGACTGAATGCTCGGCCAGCTCGGGGTAGTACCAGCCGACCGGCGGTCCGGCAAACGGATTCTGCAGGAGTCGCAACCGCTCGACGTTGGGCAGCACTTCGGGTGCGACCCAGCCGTAGGCGCCATCCGCGTCGGCCAGTTCCTCGGGTCCGTCTTCCTCGTCCTCGACGATGACGACCTCGAGACCGGGAATCTCTTCGCGCATCCGCTCCGCCCACTCGCGAATGTCGTCGTCGATCGGCGGCAGCATCACGTACTTGGGCATGTCCGCTCCTCAGCTCTTCCAACAACGGCTCAGCCGACGACGCCGGCTGCAATCAAGTCGGCGATCTCCTCCGCGTTCTTGCCGAGCAGACCGCTCAGGATCTCTTCGTTGTGCTCACCCAGCATCGGCGATCGCTCCAGCAGGCGAGGTTCGAGATGGGCAAACTCCCACGGAGCGCCGTCAATCCAGATGTCGACTCCCGGATGCGACGGCTGCTCGACCTGCTGGTAGTGGTCGCGGAAGTGCTCGTCGACATCCATCATGTCGCGCAGATCCTCGACCGCGTTGGCAGCGATCCCCGCCGCCTGCATCTGTTCGGCGGCATCCCACTTGCTCAGGCCGCTCGTCCAATCGGCGATCGCCGCTTCAATCTCATCCTCGCACGCCTGGCGACCGACGAGTGTCTGCAAGTCGGCTCGTTCGGACCAATCGGGTCGGGCGATGGTCCGGGCAAACGCGGGCCACTTTTCGTCCGACTCGAGCGCAATCGCCACCCACTGATCATCTCCGGCTGAGGGGAAGACTCCGTGCGGGCACATGTTTGGGTCACGATTGCCGGGCCGAGGCAGATCCTCGCGGAGTTGGTCGAACTGCATCCACTGGGCGCCCAGCAACGCGACCGTGGCGCTGAGCTGGCTCAGTTCGATCTCGCGGCCGTCGCCGGTTTCGTCGCGAGCCCGAAGCGCGGAGAGAATCGCAGT
Source organism: Dehalococcoidia bacterium (assembly GCA_034428415.1). Taxonomy (GTDB): domain Bacteria; phylum Chloroflexota; class Dehalococcoidia; order Bin125; family Bin125; genus Bin125. The sequence continues at coordinate 1,381 of DAOUHS010000104.1, read as the reverse complement.
CACGCCCACGTGCGGTGAGGTGAAGTCGGGATAGGCGACGCCCATGCCTCGGGGTGGCTGATGCGGATATCCCATCTGGAAGTTCATGCCAGCGGCGGCCTTGAGCAGATTGCCTAGCGTGCGCAGAGGTCGCCAGGGGCTGTCCCCGCCGACTCCCGGCAAATGGACGTTGATCAGACGCGGATTGATCCGGCGCAGATCCTCCCAGGGGAAGCCCATCCGGGACAGCGAGCCGCCCGAATAGTTGTTGACCATCACGTCGCAATGCGCGACGAGTTCACGCAGCAACTGCTTGCCGCGTTTGTCGGCGAGGTCGATCGTGACCGATTTTTTCCCGGTGTTGACCTCGTTGTACAGATCTGGCAAATCGAAGTGAAACTCGCCTTTGATTGGCTGCACGCGCAGCGGATCCATTCGCTCACCGCTTGATTCGACCTTGATCACCTCGGCGCCGAAGTTTGCCATCAACCGGGTCGTCAGCGGACCGGCCGCGACCCAGGTCAGGTCAAGCACGCGAATGCCGTCCAGCGGCATCTCGGGGAAGTCACCGAGCGCGCCTGAAGATGACTCGCGTTTCGCACTGTCAGAGCTCTCGTCGCGCTCTCCGAGCTTCGGAGCTGGTCTCATTGGCAGAGGGGATTGCACCGGGTCTAACGCACTCCGGGAATAGCTCAGCGACCTGCCGATCGCTGGAGTCTCGACGTCGCTGAACTGTCCTGCCGTCTGGTAGTGCTCGCTCTCGGCAAACTCGCTGAAGCGCAGCGTCGGCATCGCCGGTATGCCAGTCTCCCAGAGACGTTCGAGCAGCTTCCGACGAGGCCAGACAGCCGCGAGTTCCTTGGCCAGATCCTGCAGCGGATTCTCGAGATGTTGCCAGGCCGCCCGGTCGCCGCGATGAATGACCGCCCAGTTGTCGGGATCTAAATTGTGCTCGACCCCGGCCTCATCCAGCATCGCCATAAACTCGGGCAGCTTGTTCGGAGAGATGTTGCAGGCCATCCAGCGATCGTCGGCGCAGTGGATGACCTGTGAGAGTGCCGGTCGGTACGGCGCCTCGCCACGCCAACGCCAGATGTTCGGGTTGGAGGTCTGTACGACCTGGAACGAGGTCGCCTCCTGCACCGAGATATCGATCTGGCAGCCCGGCTGTCCCGGTGTTCGATCCCGGCCGTGCAGCGCAGTCATCGCCGACGAGGCGATCGTCAGTCCAGTCATCGTGTGAGCTGGGAACGCCGCGCCATGCACTGGCGGATCAGTGCGCTCGCCGCTGATCTGCAGCAGTCCGCCTGCCGCTGTAGCGGTCAGGTCGGTGGCGCGCCAGCCCGACTTCGGCCCTCGTTGCCCGTAGGGCGTCGCCGAGATGACGATCAAGTGCGGATTC
>DAOUHS010000103.1:0-3284 GCA_034428415.1 Dehalococcoidia bacterium | reverse complement strand
CACGTCGGAGCAGTGCGGTCGGCGTTGCATCGATCGGGTCTACGCTGCGATAACGCTCAGCATTATCTGATGTCGATGTTGCGTGCTCGTGCGTTGTGCTGGAGCGACGACTCATCGCTGAAGCGAGTCAACTCCCCTTGACCTCCGGCCAGACTTCTCTCCAGGCGGTTTCGATCGTCTGCAGGTATTGATCGACCGGGATCGCAAGTTCTCTGTCATAGTTGGGCATGCCGATTCCGAGCCTGGTAATGCCGGCGTCTCGAGCCGCGCTGAGCATGCTCAGGGTGTTGGACATGTCCGCGTCGAGCGGCGGTAGCCACTGGATTGGGAACTCGTCTGGATCTCGGTCGTTCTTCTCCAGCTCGGCTCGCAGGTCGGTGCAGAGTTGGGCGAGTTGCTCGAGGCTGCTCTGGACCGGGGCAATCCAGCCATCGCCCAGCCGCGCCGTACGCTCGATCGCCGGCTTCGACAGTCCGCCGAAGAGGATCGGCGGCCCTCCGGGTGTGACCGGCTTGGGCATGACCGACATCTGATCGATGTTGACGTAGCGGCCGCTGAACGTGATCGGCTCCTCGGTCCAGCAGGCACGCAGGACTCGGATGTACTCCTCCATGCGACTGGGTCGCTGACGGAAGTTGGCCTGCAGCGCGTCAAACTCCTGCCATTGCCAGCCGACGCCGATTCCCAATCGCATCCGCCCGCCCGAGAGAATGTCGATTTCGGCGGCCTGCTTGGCGACCAGCACGGGCTCGCGCTGCGGCAGGACAAGGACGTTGGTCTGCAGCGCCGCTCGGTTGGTGATCCCGGCGAGCCAGGCCAGCGTGGTCAACACCTCGTGCTGGTGCACGTCGTCGGTGTAGGGGCCGGTCTGCGGGCGGTCGTCGCGCGCGTACGCGTAGATCACGTGATCGGCCATCGAGATGAAGTCGCAGCCGATCGCTTCGACCCCCTGGGCCCAGTCGCGCAGTTCGGAGACGTCCCAGTGCCAGTGCCAGGCGGGAATCTGACAGCCAAACTCGAACTGTGCCATGGGTCGCTCCCATCAGTGTCCTCGGGCTCGATCGCGTGTTGTCAGGTGTATCCTAAGTGCATCCCGACGGCAGCTGGAGACCTGTGCAATATGGCGTTGGATGAACGGCATGCTGGCGAAGAGGGCGTACTCCGGAGTGACATTGCCGATGTGATCGACCGCGCGGCGGCGATGGCCGTCTACGCGTTCGCCTCGGTCAACCAGGCCGGCGCGACCGAGGGTCTGCGCTTGCCGCCGCAGCTGGCTGAGCACCTGGCCGAAGCGACTTATGTCGATGTGCTGAGGTATTCGCTGGAGGAGTGCACCTGTCCCTGTCATCAGGAGCACTAGAGGACGCGAATCACGACACGCAGCTACACTGCGACTGACCGCGCATACGCAGACGGGTATACGCGCGACGACACGAAGGAGCACTCGATGACGACGGCAACCAAAGAATCTGTGGTGACGCCTGAGCGGTTCAAGTCGGGCATGACCTGGAACCAGTACCTCGCGTTCATCAACTCGGAAGAGAACTTCCAGCGCCTGACCCCGGGTGGTCAGCCCCGCGGCGACGCCAACGTGGAGCGATTTATCCGCAATATGAGCGCCTGGCAGATCTCGGAAGAGGGCCGCGAGGCGTTGCAGTCGCTGCCGAGACTGAAGATGCTGGTGCTCGGCGAGGACTGGTGTCCGGACGTCTATCGCGGCCTGCCGGTGCTGGCCGAGATTGCGGCGACCGCCGGTTGGGAACTGCGCATCTTCGCCCGTGACGAGAACTCCGACATCATGTCCGAGTTCCTCAAGGACGGCCAGCACGAGTCGATCCCGACTGCGGTGCTCTACACGCTCGACCACGAGTACATCGGTCACTGGATCGAGCGACCGGCCGTGGCCAACGAGCACATGGCCAACATGCAGAAGTTGTTCAGCCGCAAAGAGGGCGAGTCGGAAGACGACATGCGCGCCCGCATCCGCGATGGCTACCGAGACTTGCAGTCTTCGGACGAGTGGGCGTCGTGGCGGGACGAGACGGTCACAGAGATCGTTGCCCTCGTTCGCGACAACAGCTAGCGGTTCAAAGTCTCGCAATCATGTCGGAGCGCCCCTTCGGGGGCGCCCTACCGTGCCCATCGCCAGCTTGAATGGCAATGGCGGCCACAAGGGCCGCCTCGACCGTTGCGTTTCAATCGGCCCTTTGGTCGCCGTCAGTACCGCCGAACGGACTATCGGGCGGCCCCTCAGGCTCGTCGTCATCGATCGTCGCTAGGCCTTGCTCGATCGCTCGCATCGCTCGCCAGGTGATCGCCCAGCGTTGCAGCGCGGTCAGGTTGGTCAAGACCGCGAGTATCCAGAGTGCGGGCAGGACCTGCGAAGAGAGCAGGCCGATCGCGAGGATCAGGACGCGCTCCAGCCGCGTCCCCAGTCCTGTGCGGATGCTGATGCCGAACTCGCCTGCCTTGGAGCGCGTGTAACTGACCATCATGCTGCCGAATAGCGCGATGCCGATCAGCACGATTGCCGTGCGATCAATGCGCTCGGCTGCGGTGAACCAGATCAACAGCCCGAAGAGCAAGGCGAAGTCGGCGAGGCGGTCGGAGACGGCGTCGAAGACGGCGCCCCAGTCGGAGGCGCTGTCGGTGGCGCGGGCGACGGCGCCATCGAGGAGGTCGAAGCATGCCGCCGCAAGCAGGACGATGCCGGCCTGCCAGAACATGCCGTGGGCAGCGAGCGTTGCGGCGGCGGCCATGCCGAGCAGGCCGATCACCGTTAGCGAATTGGGCGTCAGTCCGGTGCGGGCGACGAGCCGTCCCAGGCGCTCGGAAATGTCGGTTGCTATCGAGTGAGGGAGTAGAGACACGAGGCTCTCGATCGGAGGCCGGCCGCCGTGGAATCACTGTACACAGGCGACGGATCCGAAGTCGGCCTAGTCGTAAAACAGTCGTTTGCCGATGAAGAAGAGCAGGATGGCGAGCGGGATCGCGGCTGCGATGGCGATGACCTGGTTGAGGTTGAGCCGCTCGTAGAAGGGCTTCTGTTGCGGCTCGATGTAGGGCCAGTTGAGCAGCAGCGCGCGCTCGGCGTTCTTGGTGAACTCGGAGATCAGCTTGTCCTGGGGGATGCCGTAGACCTGCTCGATGGCGTCGTAGAAGGGAACGCCATCGCCGACGCGGCGAAAGAGCTCAGCCAGATCCTCGGCACCCCAGTCCTGAATGAACCAGGCGAGCATGCCGCCGGCCTGACCGAAGTACTTGGCCTGGAATTGCCAGGTCGT
>DAOUHS010000102.1:0-4475 GCA_034428415.1 Dehalococcoidia bacterium | reverse complement strand
GAGGCTGGCTCACCGCCGAGTACAACATGCTCCCCGCCGCGACCAACACCCGCTCCAACCGCGAGCGCGTCCTCTCAGCCGGACGGACCAAGGAGATCCAGCGTCTGATCGGCCGCAGCCTCCGAGCCGCGATCAACCTCGACGCCCTCGGAGAGCGAACCTTCAACATCGACTGCGACGTGCTCGACGCAGACGGAGGAACCCGAACCGCAGCCATCACCGGAGCCTTCGTCGCCGTCAAGCAAGCCATCAACAAGCTCGCCTACGACACCTCGCCAATCAACGCCGCCGTCGCCGCCGTCAGCATCGGAATCATCGACAACCAGGTCCACACCGACCTCAACTACGCCGAAGACTCCACCGCAGACGTCGACTGCAACATCGTCGGCCTCTCATCGGGCGGACTGGTGGAGGTCCAGGGCACGGCTGAAGGTCAGTCCTTCACGCTTGAGCAACTGGAGGAGATGGTCGAGGTGGCCCAGACCGCGCTCGAAACGATGTTCGCCGCCCAGCAAGCCGCCCTCGCTCAGAAATAGTCCGCGTACAGACCCAGGTGACTCCCACCAATCAGCAACACGTGAGCCGCGCCAAACTCCTCGTCCGCCTCCTGTCCGGGGAAGTTGCTCATCACCCGGAATCCGCCCGGCGACGCCTCAGCGCCGTGCTCCACCACATCCGCGCCGAGTTGCCCCACGTCCGACCACATCGCCGACTGCGACATCGGCTCTCGCGGCACCGCCAGCAGCGCCAGCTTGGGCAACGACCGATGCGGCGCCGAAAAGCCCACCGAGACCGTCACCTGCCACAGGTTGGACCGCCCCGCCTCAAGCGTCGGCAGCGCGTCGTAGAAGATCGCCGACTCCGTCTCATGCACAACGGTCGAACCATTCTTGGTCACCGCCTCGAGCCACGGCTCACCGGTCGGCGCCCAGCGCGAACGATCAAGTTCCTTGGCCGCGTGAACTTGCAAGTGAGCATGCGGCTGCGACTGTTCGCCCATCGAACCAAAATTGCAGAACACCCGGAATCCGGCCGGCGCGCGATCGGAGTTGCGATCCTTCAGCCACTCAACCGTCTGCAACCCATGATCCCGAGCCGTCGCTCCGACTTCGCCCAGGTCCGACCACAACTCACTCTGTTGCGAATAGAACGGGATCGCCGATTCCGAATGCTCAAGCGGGATCACCAACGAGGTCAAGTCGAAGAACAGGAACTGGTTCTCGAAGACAAACACCTCGGGCCGATCGTCCGACCATGGCGCAGACGGATCTCCGCGACGCGAATCGGTAAACTGGCGCTCGCCATCGCGGAAGAACAACGCCGACTCCGAGCCATCAGCAATCCCACAGAACACGCAGAATCGCGCTGGACTCTGCCCCGGCTTGTTCGGCATAACCGTCAGCGTCGCACCAATCCCCCGACCGCGCAAACCCGTGAGATACGATCTTCCCAGCCCCGCAAACTCCCGGTCCCCGCCTCACGCGGGGACCCGCTCGGGTCCTGCCCGCCAAGGATGCCCGCAGATGGTCAACGTCCAACCCTTCCGAGGCCTCCGCTACAACGCCGATATCGTCGGCGACTGGGGCGCCGTCCTCGGCCCGCCCTACGACATCGTCGACGCCGCACAGACCTCGGCCCTCAAGGCCTCCAGCCCCTACCAGATCGCCCACATCGAGACCGCGGCCGGCGACGAGATCGCCGCCGCCGCGCAGACGCTCCAGGACTGGCGCGCTTCCCGCGCGATCGTCCAGGACGACGCACCGTCCTTCTACTTGCACGAGCATCATTTCGGCGACGATTCCAATCCTCAGGTCCGCCGAGCCATCTTCGGCGCGGTCGACCTCACCCCGTGGGGCGATGGCGTTATGGCCCACGAGCGCACGATGCCCGGCCCCAAGGCGACCAGAACCGCGCTGCGCTCCGCCGTCGGCGCCGACATCTCCCCGCTGATGGCCTTCGTCCCCGACGGGGACGGCGCGCTCGCCGAACTGATCAATCTCGCCGCCCAACTCCCGGTGCTTTCGCAGGGCACCGACCCAACCGGCGATACCCACACGCTGCGCCGAATCGACGGCGCCAACACCGTCATGCGCATCGCCGACGCCTTCGCCAACGACACCATCTACATGGCCGACGGACACCACCGCTACGAGTCCGCCCTCGTGTCGATCGACGAACGCCCCGGCTCAAGCCGCGTCTTGATGGGCATCGCCTGCGCCAATGACCCTGCCCTCGTCGTCGGAGCCACCCACCGAGTCGTCCACACCGACGCGCCGGCCAGCCTCGTCGCCCAACTCGGCAGAAACTTCAGCATCACCGAATCCGATACGAACAAGGTCGCCGAAATGCTGCCCGATGGAAGTCCCTCACTCGGCCTCGTCACCGCCCAGGGCGCCTGGCTCCTCGAACCGACCGAAGCCGCTGCCCGCGCCATGCCTGGCGACGTTCCCGATGCCTGGCGCAACCTCGCCCCAGCCGTCCTCCAGCACGTCGTGCTCGAGCCCATCCTCGGCATCGACGCCAACGCCCTCGCCGGAGGCCAGGCCGTCACCTACACCCACCACCTCCAGGAACTCCTAGAAGCAGTAAGCAACGGAACCGCCACCGCCGGCTTCGTCCTCCCTGCGCCCACGCTCCAGGACGTGATCGAAACCGCCGACGCCGGAAGCTTCATGCCCCAGAAAAGCACCTACTTCGTCCCCAAACTCCCCACCGGTCTGGTCCTCCACCCCCTCGACTAATCCCCTCTCCCTTCCGATCCCCTCTCCCTCGAGGGAGAGGGCTAGGGTGAGCTCACAACCGCGTCGCGGGGATCATTCCCTCAGCTCACATCTGAGCCTGCGACACATCCTCCACCCCATCAATCGCCCCAATCGACGCCACCTCCTCCACCGACAACGCCCGAGAGATAATCAACGCCATCAACGACATCTCCGACGGATCTTCCGGGCTAAACCCAACATCCATCGCCGCGATATTCACATCCAACCGACCCAGCGCCATCCCCACCTCGCCGATCCGCCCCGGTCGATCCTCATTGCGAAGTACCAGCAAGTGCAGATGGTCCGGCGCATGACCCGGTCGCAATCGAGGACCGGAGATGTGCACATAGAACCCATTGATCTCGACCACCGCCGCGCGCCCATGCTCCAGTGTGCCCATCAAGGACGTCGCCCCCGTCGAGGTCCGCAACTCAACCGTGACCGTCGACGTGTACGGCTCCGCGTCGGGAGTCTTCCGCTCCGAAATCCGCCAGCCCCGATGCGCAATCACATTGTTGATGTTGACCAGGTTCACGTGCTCGTCCGAGATCGGCGCCAGCAATCCCGCCACGACCGATGCCTTGAGCGGCGTCACGTCATGATTCGCAATCTCGCCGCGATAGTGGACCACGATGTCCCGCCACTGGCCCGACGCCAGCTGCGTCGCCAGCCGACCACACATCTCCGCCACCGACAGGTACGGCCCGACCGCTTCCAGCGACTCAGGATCGATCAGCGGAGCATTGACCGCCGCCTGGGACGGCTGCCCTCGAAGGACCTTGAGCGCCTCAGTCGCGATATCCACCGCCACCCGTTCCTGGGCCTCCTGCGTCGACGCTCCCAGGTGCGGTGTCGCCAACACTCGAGGATGATTAACCAGCGGATTGTCCTGCGCCGGCTCCACAGCAAACACGTCCAGCGCCGCGCCACCCAGCCGACCCGAGTCGAGCGCAGCCGACAGCGCCGCCTCCTCCACCAGCCGTCCCCGAGCAGTATTGACCAGCAACGCGCCCCGCTTCATCGACTCAAACTCTGAAGCCCCCAGCAAAGGCGGAGCATCCGGCGACGCCGATGAATGCAACGTCACCACGTCCGACTGCGCGAGCAAATCCAGTAGTGGGAACAGTTCTGCCCCCACGTTGCGCGCTCGCTCCTCCGAGACAAACGGATCAAACGCAATCGTCCGCATCTCCATCGCCTGCAGCCGACGCGCCACCGCCGCCCCAACCAGTCCAAGCCCGACAATCCCCGCCGTTTTCCCACGCAACTCCGCCCCAACAAACGCCGACCGATTCCACTCGCCCGCCTTCAGCGACGCATTCGCTACCGACAAGTGGCGCGACAGCGAGAGCAGCAGCGCCACCGCCAACTCAGCCGCCGAGACGGTATTCCCACCGGCTGCATTGAGCACGATGATCCCACGCTCGGACGCCGCATCCAGGTCAATGTTGTCAACACCCGCCCCAGCCCGACCGATCACGCGAAGCCCGGGCGCCGCCTCGATCAGCTCCCGATCAACCATCGTCCCACTGCGAACTATCAGCCCCTGGCAATCCGAGATCGCCGACAACAGCTCAGCGCGAGACAGCGAGTAACAAGCCTCAACCTCCGCGCCCCCGCGCAGGATCGATAACCCCTCCTCGGCAAGCGACTCACTGACCAGGATTCGGTTCATCGGACTTCCCAGTCCCCTCCTACGCGCGGGGACCCGCT
>DAOUHS010000101.1:0-9000 GCA_034428415.1 Dehalococcoidia bacterium | reverse complement strand
ACGGAGTCTGGGCCTGCACCATCGCCTTGCCAGAACCAGATGTCAGCGACCTGGAAGCCGCCCTCCGGCGCGAGGTCGATCTGCTCACCCCGTGGTACGAGGAGACCCGCCGCCGTAGAGGCAGGACCACCATCGGTATGAGCGGGGCCACGCCGGATCAGATCGACAGCCTGGTCTCCTTCGTCGTCGCCTGCGCCGAAGGCGCGGGATTCTCCGAAGTTCCCGAGGCATCCTCCGGTCCGAACTGGCGACACGCCATGCCAATGCTCCTGCGCTTCGTGGTCGAGGACTTGCGAGCCTTCTACCAGGAAGCGGTCACATCGAGGCCCGGCACCCAAGCTCCTTCACAACACGACATGCACACCTGGATCTTCGAACAGACCGCCTTCGGACGCGCCCTGCTGCAGATCGGTCATCAGATCGCCGCCGTAGGTGATCCACCCTTGCTGATGATGCGTGGCTTCATGATTCCGGAGGGCTTCTGGGTCGAAGGTCCAACCTGGGGTCAACAGACCCGCAACGTAGGCGGTCCGCAGTGGATTCGCGAGGCGCAGGAATACCTCGCCGGCGAACGAGCCCAGGCTCGCTGATCCCGGCCAACGACGGTACGCTCTCGATACAACTCAGCGGCTTGGACGAGGTGAGCGGTTGCCGTGAGTCAATCCGATCCTCTGCTCGGTGCGCTGCAGCGCTCCTACGGCTACGACTCGTTTCGTCCACAACAGCGTGAGACGATCGAGCACGTCCTGAACGGCGGCGACGCCCTTGTCCTGATGCCCACCGGCGGCGGCAAGTCGCTCTGCTATCAGCTCCCCGCGATCCGCTCGGACGGCCTGACCGTGGTCGTCTCGCCCCTGATCGCCCTCATGCACGATCAGGTCACCGCGCTGCAACGCACCGGCGCCAACGCGCAGTATCTGAACAGCACCCTCCCGCCAATCGAGGCCGACCGGGTCGAGCGCCTGGTTCTCGACGGATCGGTCAACCTGCTCTACGTCGCGCCCGAACGGGTCAACACCGACCGTTTCCGCAACCTCCTCGAACAACGCAACCCGAGTCTGATCGCGATCGACGAGGCACACTGCATCTCAGAATGGGGCCACGAGTTCCGTCCCGACTACCGCCTCCTCAGACGGCTCACCGAGCGCTTCGTCGACGTGCCAACCATCGCCTGTACCGCCACCGCGACGCCGCAGGTCCAGCGCGACATCGTCGAACAGCTCGACCGTCCCCGCATGCAGACCTTCCTGACCAGCTTCATGCGCCAGAATCTGACCCTGCGAATCGTGCCGAAGCGCGAATCCATGGACCGGCTGGTCGCGCGACTACAGCAGATGCCAGGCGAGGCCGCGATCGTCTACAGCCAGTCGCGCAAGAGCACAGAGGAGACGGCCGAACGATTGCGCCAGCACGGAATCAGTGCGGAGCACTACCACGCCGGCATGAACGGCGATGACCGTCATGCCGTGCAGGACCGATTCCTCAACGGCGACACGCCGGTCATCTGCGCGACCATCGCCTTCGGCATGGGCATCGACAAGCCCGACATCCGCTTGGTCGCGCATCTCGATATGCCCTCCTCGCTCGAGTCCTACTACCAGGAAACCGGCCGCGCCGGTCGCGACGGCCGGCCCTCGGAGTGCCTGCTCTTCTACACCAAGGGCGTCTGGCATCAGCGGATGTTCTTCATCAATCAACTGACTGACAATGCGGAGCGTGAGCGCCGGATTAATCGGTTGCGCACGATGATGAACTTCTGCGAGCAGTCGCAATGCCGCTGGTCGACGATCCTGCACTACTTTGGCGAGCAACCGACATCGAAGCAGTGCGGTCACTGCGACAACTGTCTCGGTGAAGGAGTGATTGAGTTGCACAAACGGGCTGCCCGACCGGTCGACCGGAGTAATCCGCCGCGACCTCCAGGACAAATCGAACCTAAGCCGCTGAGCGATTCGGAGGACGAGCTCTACGAGGCGCTTCGCGAAGCCCGCACCCGACTGTCGCAGGACGATGCAGTGCCGGCCTACGTCGTTGCCAGCAACAGAGACCTAGCCGAACTTGCCAAGTCGCGACCCAGGACGCTTTCCGAATTGGAGGGCGTCAGGGGCTTCGGGCCGAAAAAGGCGCAACGCTACGGAGAGGCCCTGCTTCAGGTGCTGGCCAAGTTCTCCGCAGAGGGCTCGACTCCGCAGCCGACCGACAGCTCGGAGCGCAATCAAAGCTGGCAGGTCACGCTCGACCTCTATCAGGCTGGACACACGCTGCTCGCTATCGCCGAGCGCCGGATGCTGTCGCCCAGCACGGTCGCGTCGCACCTGGTCGCCGCCAAGCGCGACGGCATCGAGCTGGACCTGGGGCCGGCCTTACCGCCGAGCGGGCAGGTCCAACTGGTCAGACAAACCCTCTCCGACGATCCCGATGCGAGCGTCGCCGAACTGCACGAGCGGCTTGACTACCGCTTGTCGCGAGCCGAACTGCGATTGGTGCTGGCCCACCTCCGCCCGCCTGAGTCGGTCGATCGCTAGTCAGCCGCCGCCACAGCCGACACGTCCGACTCCAACGGCGCCCCGTCGACCAGAGTCAGCTTCGCCCCCAGCCGCGACGGCACCCGCTGTCCCGGCACTAGGATCCCGACCAGGTTGCACGGATCGCTGGCGGGGAGCGTGATCCGCTCTCCGCTGGCCGCGCTTCGACGCACCGCCCTGAGCTGATCCAGGGCCTCGGGCAGCGCGAACTGTTCACCCAACAGTCCCTGGATGAAGCGCCCGCCTCGGATTTCCCCGCGCGCCTCCAACCGCCGCAGCGCCCGCAGCACCTCGCGCCACTGGATCGTCAGGCTCTCCCGCGTCGCCAGCTCTCGCGATACGACCCCGTAGCGACGCAGCAGGACGTTCGCAATTCGCTCCGCCAGTTCGTCCGCCTCGACCGGGTCCGAGGAACCGTCCATCGTCGGCGGCAGCGCCGCCCAGCGGCCGGCCGGTCCCTCGCCGATGAACACGCCCCCGCCTCCGTAGCGCGGACGCCGCGAACGGCGATTCGGCCGGATCAGTTGTCGCAAACCCTGGAACCCGTCGGCATGCGCAAGGCCGGTGGCGACCAATTCACGCAGTCCGGTCTCGACGTCAGTAGCGAGGCGTCGAGTGCCGTCGACCAGTTCATCGAAGAACAGTGCGCCTCGGTCCTCCAGCAAACGCAGAATCTGACTCGCCGCCCCTCCGTCGGCGTGGAGCTGTTCGGCCACATCTGGCACCGGTTCGGGCACCGATCGGCCGCGAGCAGCAGGAATCGGCGCGGGCCGGCGCACGGCCATCAATAGCGAGCGGAAGTCTCTACGCAGGGCCAGTGCGATTGGAGTTGTCTTCGTCGGCGCACGACGAGCCGACCGTGCGCTCAATCGCGCCCAGGCAATGTCGCCGGCCAGGCACAGTTCATCGAGCCACGCTTCTCGGTAATCGCCGACGCGCGGGGCAATCAGTTCCCGTTCCCATGCAGCAGCCGGTGCTTCGAATCCCTGAAGCTGTTCAATCACGGCTCGCACGCCGGCCTTCCCCCAGAGCCGCGTCTCCGGCGTCAGATGTTGCCAGCGCAGGAGGAATCGCAGGTAGTCCTGAACCGTGACCGGCTCGATCTCGGCCCGCAGCCTGGCGATCGTGTAGCGATGAATCCGCGCCAGCAGCCGCCGGTCGCAGTATTCCTCCGCGTCACCCTGCCCGAGCGTTGGCCTGAAGTGTCCGCGCATGACCTCGCCGTACGCCTCGAGCTGGGCCAGCCCGTACTCGCAGTCCTGCGCCGACAGGGCGCAACGTTGCGAGAGCCGTTCCGCCGTAATCGGCCCCGAGATCTCCAGGTGTCCGCGCACCAGCTTCAGCCGCGCGTCCTCCCGATCCTCCGGCAGGATCAGCGCCGGCTCAGGCACCCGGAACCCCGGTTCGACCGCGTGGTCGGGGAACAGCCGGCGGATCGATTCCAGCTGTTCCGCCGCGAACCAGACCGCCCCATCGGGACCCTCCGCCCGAGCCGCCCGACCTGCCTCGCGCAGCTCGGCGAACATCATCGGCGTGCCGCGGTCGCCCAGCGTCGGCGAGACGACCGAGAGATCGGCCTCGCGCAGCGCGACCACTGAAAGCAGCAGTTCGTGCAACTCGTCCGCGTCCCGGATCGGCGGGAACGCCTCATCTTGCACCCGTTCGATCGCGTCGATGTCCAGCTTGCCCAGGTCGCGCTGCGCGTTCGGCAGCGTCCGACGCGTCATCACCGCGCGGGCGCGGCGCTCTTCCAGCGGCGCGTCGTCGAGGAAGCCGAACGGATTGATGTTGATGATGCTCTGCGCCATCCCCGACGGCGTCACCGTGTCCCGCGCGTGCAGCCGAATCTCGCCCCGTTCGATGCGCTCCAGCACGCCGATCAACGCATCGGTATCGACCGCCTCATGCAGGCAGTCGTCCATCGTCTGCGCGATCAGCGGATGGTCCGGCACCTCCAGCGGACCGGCCAGGTTCTCCTGGCAACCGACCTGCGCAGGAAACACGGCCGCCAGCAGGTCGTCCGCGATCATCCGCTGCAGGTAAGGCGGCACTTCCTTCGCCCCCCGACGACGCGGCACGGCCAGCGCGCGCGTCGCCGCCCAGCGCCAGCGCGTGTTCCAGAACGGCGCGTACAGCACCGCCTGCCGCAACGACTGCTCCGCGTTCTCCGCCTTCAGATACTCGAATGCCTCCTCCAGCGGGAACGACTGCGTCGGCCCCAACGAGAGCAAAATCCCCTCCTCGTTCGCCGCCGCTTGCAGCTCAAAGTCGAAGCGCACGCAGAAGCGCTTGCGCAGCGCCAGTCCCCAGGCCCGGTTGACCCCCGAACCGAACGGCGCGTGCACGATCAGTTGTTGGCCGCCGCCCTCGTCGAAAAACCGCTCAAAGACCACGTCGGTGTCGGACGGCATCACCTGCAACGACTCCTGCGTCTCGGCCAGGTACTCGACCATCTGCTCGGCGGCGATCGCCTGCATATGACACTCGCGCTGCAGATATCCCGACGCCGACTCAGGGTCGTCGGCCATCGCGCCGATATCGCGTCGCAACTCTCCCACCGCCGCCGAAAGCTCAATGCTGCGTCCCGGCGCCTCGCCCAGCCAGAACGGGATCGTCGGCGGCGCCCCGTGCGCGTCCTCGACCCGCACAATGCCCTTGTTCTCGACCCGCCGAATCTTCCACGACGTACTGCCCAACAGAAAAATGTCACCGGCCGCCGTCTCGATCGCGAAGTCCTCGTTGACCGTGCCGATGAACGCCCCTTCGGGCTCCTTGATCACCCGGTAGTCGCCCGTCTCCGGAATCGTCCCCCCGTTCAGGATCGCTGTCATCCGCGCCGCCCGCCGCGGCTTCACCATCCCGTTGATCCGATCCCGGTGCAGCAGCGGATTCGAGCGCCCGCCGCCCTCGCCGATCCCGCTGGCCAGCATCTCGACCGTCTCGTCGAACGCCGACCGCTCAAGTGCCCCGTACGGCGCAGCCCGGCGCATCAACCGGTACAGCTCGTCTTCCCGCCACTCCTCTTCCGAAGCCGTTTCCGCGACGATCTGCTGGGCCAACACCTCGATCGGCGCCTTCGGCTGACAGATCCGGTCGAGCTCCCCCCGCTCGACCGCCCGCACCATCGCCGCGCACTCAATCAGTTCATCCAGCGCCGTCGGGAACAACGCCCCGTGCGGAACCAGTCCCAGCGCATGTCCCGATCGCCCAACCCGCTGCAGGAACGTCGCAATCCGCCGTGGCGACCCAATCTGGCAGACCAGATCCACCGAGCCGATGTCGATCCCCAGCTCCAGCGACGCCGTCGCCACGACCGCCTTGAGATCGCCCGTCTTCAGCCGCTGCTCCATCACATGACGCCGCTCCTTGGACAGCGACCCGTGATGTCCCGACACATGCTCCTTGCCCACCCGAATCCCCAGCTCATGCGCCACCCGCTCGGCCAGCGAGCGACGGTTGACGAAGATCAACGTCGTCCGATGCTGCAAGATCAGCTCCGCCAACCGGTCGTAGACGGCGCCCCAGTGTTCATGCGTGGCCAGCGCCTGCAGCGGCGCGTCCGTCGTCTCGATCCACAGCTTGAGCTCGCGCCGATGCCCCAGATCGAGGATCCGGCAGGGCAGCGGCTGCGCCGACTCGTCCAGCCCGGTCAGGAACGATGCGATCTCGGTCATCGGCTTCTGCGTCGCCGAGAGCCCAATCCGCGTCGGCCGCTGTTCGGCCACGTGATCCAGCCGCGCCAGCGTCAGCGACAGGTGCGAACCGCGCTTGTCCCGCACCACGGCGTGAATCTCATCCACGATCACCGTCCGCACCGTCCGCAGAATCTCCCGCGAACGCTTCGCCGTCAGCATCAGATACAGAGATTCCGGCGTCGTAATCAGGATCTGCGGCGGCCGCTTGACGATCGCCTGCCGCTCGGCCTGCGTCGTGTCCCCGGTCCGCAGCCCCATCCGAATCCGGGGCAGCTCAACGCCGCGCTCCTCGGCCAGCTGCCGAATCTCCGTCAGCGGCTCCTCCAGGTTGCGGCGGATGTCATTGGACAGCGCCTTCAGCGGCGAGATGTACAGAATCCGCACCTCATCCGGCAGTTGGCCGCCGTCGTCCTCACCCTCGCGGATCAACTCGTCAATCCCGGCCAAAAACGCCGTCAACGTCTTGCCCGACCCGGTCGGAGCCGCAATCAGGCAGTCCTCGCCAGTGCGAATCGCCGGCCAGCCGTCCTCCTGCGCAAACGTCGGCGCGCCAAACCGCCCGACGAACCAATCCCGCACCATCGGGTGGAAGTCGTCGAGCACGGACGATGGCATCATGGTCTGGCTCATATGTTCCGTATGCTAGCGGAGGATTCCAGACTCGATCCGAGCCTTGGCCATCGATGGCCACCGTCCGTATTCGGCTCGACCCTGGAGCCACCAGTTGTGCCGCTCCGGGTCTGCGAACAGCGTGGCCCATCTTTGCTCGAAGGGATGTAGATCGCGGAACTGGCCCGCGTAGATGACTCGCTCGCTCACCCAGTCGTGATCGAACTCAAAGGCGACCCGTCGTGCCCAGCCTCTGACCGGCACGCACTCACTCTGGTTCGCGAGTCGCCATAACCTCATCGCCAAGTTCCGTGGAGCTTCCGGCAAGAAGGGGGCATCACCAGATATTGCAGACCGCAAGAGATGTACAACTTGCTCACTGGCGACCATTCCCTCCGCATCCAGATCTATGGCCGTTTCAACCATGCGGAGTCGTTGGTCATGGTCGCCTAGGCGGGCCATCAATGCCCCTGCTCGTGGGCAGCATTGCTCCCACGAACTGGGGCACGCCAGCATGTAATCAATGATCTCGTGAATGTTCTTTGGCGGCGCCAAAGAAGGTTTGACGCATTGCCCCAATAGCGCACGAAGTCGCCCCGGACTCGCATCTAGGGCCTTCAGTTCTGCTATCAGCAAGTCACCAAGAAGGTCGGAGTCCATTGCGTCAACGCTCGCCCAGATATCACCTTGTGATGCACCGCGCATGTCGATTAACTCAGCAATGGTCATCCCAGAATCTGGCGCCCAGTACGTCTTTCCTTCCGACAACTGCAAGCCAACTCCTTGGAGGTTGCTTCGTAGGTCGTCGTAGCAAGCGGCAACGGCGGACCGACTGCCTCCGACCATCACAATGTCGTCACTCCACCTAGCCACTTGAACCTGAGGAAATCGGTTGAAGCTATTGTCGGAGTCTCTGAAGACAAAGTTGGCTATCCAGGCAGAAGTCTCTGGGTTAACGGGCAGGCCTGCGATTCCAGTGTCGGAGGCGCACTTTTCGAGAGCGAGAGCGACATGGATACCTGTTTCGCGGAGTCCCATGACGGCAAACGCCTTGGTAACGGCGTTTGGAGTGACCTCGTGATAACATCTGCGTACATCTGTTCGTACTCCCAGTACATTCCCTGCGCCTCTCATGCGGCCCAGCCGGTTGCGGTATCTGCCGTGCATAGAACTTGAACTCACCGTGGTCAGCGCTCTCGCTCCGGAGCCGTCTGACTCTGACAGGTCGATCCGCCCGGCTAGGGCGTGTTCGGTTTGAGCCTCGATTAGGCGATCGGCCGCTGGATGCAACACCAAACGCAGGTGAATCTCGGCGAACGGATTGGCCAGCACCATGTTCCGCATGCTGCGGTCCTGTTTGCGGCTTCCCCACACCACGCCGTATGGATTCTCCGAGTACTGATCCTCGCACTGGTCCAAGAGTTGATCTAAGTCAGGTGGGTGTTGCAGCAGCCAGCGAAAATCAGCGTGCTCGCCCGGATCTGGCATCTGCTGATCTCGAAAATCAGCGAATCTGAGAAACGCGCGCACGTTCTGAAGAAGTTCTTCCTGCTTCATGGTTCAATCCTTATGGGAATATGACCTTGGCGGATTCCTAGCGGGTTCTCCTCAATATTCCTACAGACATCACCTCCCGATGCTCTCTGAAAGCCGCTTGTCGAAAAGCGATCTCAATTTGGGCGAAAGCCGGATTAAGGGTACGGCACCGATGGCTCTAGTGCAGTCAAGTGCGACACAGAGAAACCGAAGGCTAGCCTGTGCGCCGTAGCAGCGCGTAACGCGACAGGAGCACTTGAATGTCAGCCAACGCCGCAATCAACTGGCAACCGATCTTCGACGAAGCCCTCGACTACTTCGTCAACTACCTCCAGATCGACACCACCAACCCGCCCGGCAACGAGAAACCGGCTGCACGCTGGATGGGCAAGATCCTCTCCGACGCCGGCATGGAGGTCGAGTACGTCGAGATCCAGCCCGAGCGCGAGGCGATCTTCGCCTGGCTCCGAGGCGACGGCTCCAAGCGCCCAATGATGCTCTGCAACCACCTCGATGTGGTGCCGGTCGAGGAGGCCTACTGGACCAAGCCCGCCTTCGAGGGCTTCATCGAGGACGGCAAAGTCTACGGACGCGGCGCCGTCGACATGAAGGGCTGCGGGATCATGCACCTGATG
>DAOUHS010000100.1:0-5548 GCA_034428415.1 Dehalococcoidia bacterium | reverse complement strand
GATCTGGATGACCTGATCGAGAATGAGCTCGGCGTCGGGGCCCAGGGCGCGGCAGGCGTCGGCGATGGGGTCCAACCGGCCGAGGCGCTCGACGCGCCGGTCGATGCGGGCGATCTGGTGGAGCAGGAGGTCGTCGTGGATGTCTCTGGTGGGCACGGACCAGTGCTCTTCGAGCAGGCGCAGGTCGGCGTGGACGGTGGCGATCGAGACCTGGACCGTCTCGGCGATCTGCTCGAGGGTGTATCCGTCCTGGCGGAGCTGGTGCTCGCAGAGGATTCTGCGGCGTCGTCTGGGTGAGATGTTCATCGTGTCGCTCCCGGTCCTACTAGTACGTTAGTACGATAAGAACAGAAGTGCGAAGACTGAGTGTGTCGGAGTTTGCTGAACGGTCCCCACCTCCCCGCCTGAGCGGAGACAGGCTCCGGCCCGCTCCGAGAGGGAGAGGAGATCTGTCGAGCCGAACAGCACTTCGGGCGGGATCACGGATCGATGGGCATGGGCTGCAGGCCGTTAGACGAGGCCCAGGACGGAGTAGTCGCCATCGAGGATCAGGCGAATGGAGAGGTACAGGCCGAGCATGGGGATCAGAATCCAGAAGGCGTTCATGCCGAGGATGTAGACATAGAACTCGCGGGCAGTGATGAGGCGGCGCTTGCGTCCGACGAAGAAACTGAACAGGTAGAGGGAGGAGGCGTAGACCCACTGCCAGAAGAGCATGGCGCCAAGGATGCCGACGGCGATGGCCGGCAGCAGTCCGCCGGTGTAGGCGACGTAGAGGATCAGCGTCGGCGCCAGCGTCACGAATCCGTTGCCGACATCGATATTGAACCCGTACGTGCGGCGATTCGCGTAGGCGGAATCGAACATCGAGTAGGTAGCCCAGACGTCTGCCCAGACGGTCGGAGAGAGGACGCGGCTCAGCGGCACCCTGGCGGTCAGGAATTCGACGGCCGGCGTGCGGCCGGTGTCGTTGCGGCGTCTACGCCAGTATTCGGCGCGCAGCTCAATGTAGTCCCTTCGAAAGAAGAGGCAGATTTCCCAGTAGCAGATCAGGAGATTGGTGGAGAAGAACAGACTGAACAGGCAATGGAAGGGGTCCAGCTCGCCGTGAAGCGAGAAGCGAGCGCCGATGCCGGGCAGCGCCAGGAGTCCGATCGCCAAGACCGCGAGCAGAGCGGCCGGCGCGCCTAATCTGCCGGTTGGCTCGCTCGCGTTGCTCAACCTGAGAGACTTTCCTCGCCGCACTGATCGACCCGACGGCTCCAGGCAGATCGGGAGTGCATCATAGCGACACGACCTCGCCGGACCGGGCGAGGGTTGCGCGATCTTGCGCCTCTGACGGCCACCGTTTACCGTTGGCCTCATCCTCATCGCCCGCCGCAGCATGCGCAGTGTGGGAGCTCCATGGCCTCACCGTCATCTGAAAGTCCCTCCGACACATCCGCGCCGCCAGTGTTCCTGACCGGCGCAGGCGGGCACGTGGGGGCCAATCTCGTGCGCAGATTGCTCAGCGACGGCACTCGAGTCCGGGTGTTGTTGAGGCCCGAGGACAACAACGAAGCTGTAGAGGGGCTCGACGTCGAGCGCGTCGATGGCGACATTCGAGACCTGGACGCGACGAAGCAGGCTATCGCCGGCTGTCAGGGCGTGTACCACGTCGCGGCCCTGGTCTCGACGATCGATGGCAACGGCGAGCATCGGCGGGATGTCTTCGAAACCAACGTGCTGGGGACTCGCAACGTGCTCCAGGCGGCGCGCGAGATGCATGCGGGAAAGGTAGTAGTGACCGGCTCGTTCAGCGCCGTTGGGTACGACCTGGACGACAGCTCGGCTCCGACCAAGGAGTCGATGCCGTTCTATCCGATGGAACGGACGATGCCCTACGAGCGCAGCAAAGCGATGGTCGAGAGTGAGTGTTGGCATGCGGCGGCGGCTGGTCAGGAAGTCGTGGTGGCGACGTGTTGTGCGGTGCTGGGCGGCAATGACTTCCTGCCCTCGCGGGTGGGGCGAACATTGTGCGACTTCGCCAACCGCAAGCTCCACGCCTACGTCGACGGCGGGTTCGAGTTCGTGGCGGCGCGAGACATCGTAGAGGGACACCTGCTCTGCATGGAGCGCGGGCGATCGGGAGAGAAGTACATCTTCAGCACCGAGTATCAGACGATCTCCGACCTCCTGGATCACTTCCAGGCGGTCTCCGGGGTGCAGCGACCGCGGCGGCAGATTCCACTCGGGCTGATGCTTCCGTTTTCGGAAGTGGCGAGTTATGTCCTGAGCAGGCTGTACCCGAGCTATCCCCAGCGATTCACACCCGGCGCGATCCGCCTGTTGCAGCAGTGCCGTCACGCCGACACGAGCAAGGCGAAAGAGGAGCTGGGCTTTCAGCCGACGACGGTGCGCGCAGCAATTGAGGATGCGTACGCGTTCCACTATCAGCGCAACGCGATCCACAACCCACGCGCGAAACGTCCGAAATCGATCGTCGGGGAAGGTGGATGATCATGCCAAGTCAAATGGGCGGGGCCAAACCTGAATGCTTCGCGGCATGAGTGTCGATAGCGACGCAGCAATGGCCGGACCGCCGGTCTTCGGGAGCGAGGGCAACCTTCGCCAACAGGCGCGCGCGGCTGGCATGAACCCGGACTACTGGTACGCCGTCGAGGAAGTGCGACGGGTCAAGCCCGGCACGACAACCGAAGTCGTGTTCTGGAAACAATCGATCGCGCTGTTCCGGGCGGAGGACGGTTCATTCCACGCGCTCGAGAATCGTTGCCTGCACCGCCAGGTCAAACTCTCGCTTGGCGAGGTTGAAGGCTGCCGGCTGGTCTGCGGCTACCACGGTTGGGAGTACGAGGAAGACGGCCGTGTCGCCGAAATTCCCGATCTGTTTGGGCGCACGCAGGTACCGAAACTCTCGGTGCGGTCCTATCCGGTGCAGGTGCGCTACGGCCTGGTCTGGATCTTCCCGGGAGATCCGGCGCTGGCTGAGGAGCGTCAGATCCCGGAGATTCCCGAACTAGAAGGACCGGGGCGTTGGGCCTGCGTACCGCTGAGGTTCGACCTCTCGGCGCACCATTCGATCATCATCGATAACGTGAGCGACTTCTCTCACGCCTACCTGCATCGGCAGTATCGACCGTTCGAGGGGGCGACGCTCACCCGCCACGAGACTCTGGGCGACAATGTGCACCTCGCGTACGAGACCAGGGTCGGCCGCGGGCGGATCTCGGGAAAGTTCGTCGATCATGGGCGTCTGAACACCAACCACATGGATCTCTGCTACGAGTATCCCTACCAGCGATCAAATACCGATGACGAAATCAAACACTGGCTCTTCGTGCTGCCGATCGACGAGCGCAGGACGCGGACGTTCTTCCTGTTCTACTTCCGGTCGCTCAAGATTCCCATGCTGCCCGTCCGGATTCCTCGCTGGGCGATGACTACCGTCCTGCGCCTGGCGAACCGTATGCTGATTGGGCCGTTGCTCTCGCAGGATCGCTGGGCCGTGGAGGCGGAACAGACGGGATACGAGACCAATTGGGACGCACCTCCGATCGAGGTCAATCCGGTCGTCCGGTCCTTCCAGCAGGTCACGGTTCGCAAGTGGCAGGAACACCTGGATCGCGAGACCGGCACGAACCGGACCGATGCCTGACCAGCTGTCGGTCTGGACGACGTTGTCCGGCCAGCATCTGCTCGAGGCAGCGGCGATCTTCGTGGTGTTTGTCGGCGTCCTGCTGTTGGGTTCGAAGTGGCTGCCTGGGCGAAGGGTGCTTGGCAGGCCTGATCCCGATGGGTCAACGCGCAGCTACAAGCTCAACGGGCTTGGGCTGTCTCTGATCGTCATGTTGCTGGCCGTGTTGGGCGATGTGTTCGACGTGATATCGCTGTCGGTTCTTCACACGCATTTCGCCGAACTGTTCATCGTCGCGAATGTGTTTGCCTTTGGACTATCGGCCGGGTTGTACTGGCAGGCGGCTCGCAGCCAAATGGCATCACCGGGACTCTGGCGAGGGGTCTTCTTTGGCCGTCAGCTCAATCCAACCTGGTTTGGCGTCGATCTGAAACTGTTCAGTTACCGACCCTCGCTTATTGCCCTGGCGCTGTTCAACGTGTCGTTTGCCGTCGTGCAGTATGACAGGCACGGCGAGTTCACGCTGCAGATGATCCTCTACCAGGTGTTCACGCTTCTATACGTATTGAATTACTTTCAGTTTGAGTACGGAATGATCTACACGTGGGACATCGTCTCTGAGCGCTTTGGCTGGATGTTGGCCTGGGGAGACTATGTGTTGGTGCCATTCTTCTATTGCCTGGCGGGCTGGTGGTTGGTGGATACGAGAGACTCCCTGCCCGGCCTGGCCGCGGCGGCGATCTGCGTACTCTTTGTGGTTGGATTCTGCATGTTCCGGGGGGCCAACGAACAGAAGCACCGATTCAAGCAAAACGCGGAGGCTTCGATCTGGGGACGGCCGGCCGAGTCTCTGGAAGGGCGACTGCTGGTATCCGGATTTTGGGGCGTAGGGCGTCATCTGAACTACACGGGCGAGATCTGCGTGTACTTTGCGTTTGCGCTCACGACCGGGTTCTCGTCCTGGATCCCGTACGTCTTGCCCGTGTGGCTGATGGCGCTGTTGTGGCATCGCGCGAGGCGCGACGATCGCCGCTGCCGGACGAAGTATGGCGAACTCTGGGGACGCTACACCCAGCGGGTCCCTTACGCGTTAATCCCGGGTGTCTACTAGACTTGAGGTCCCGGCCTCCGATTGGAACGGACATGGTTGAGTTGCCTGGCGTGCTGACGACTTCGGAGGAGGATCGGGCGATTCCCGAGCTGGGCGGAGGGGCGCCGCTGATTGGTCATCTGCGGGGGTTTCAGCGCGACCCGGTGGCCATGCTGAGCCAGGGATGGGATCAGTTGGGGGATCTGTTCAGATTCCGACTCGGTCCCCGCCAGTTCGTGCTCTTCGCCGGGCCCGAAGCGCACGACGCCTTTTTCAGCGCGCCCGAAGATCAACTGAACGCGAAGTCCGTCTATCAGTTCACGGTCCCGATCTTCGGTCGAGGGGTGGCCTACGATGTCGCGCCATCGATCATGGACGAACAGCTCGGCTTTCTCTATCCCGCGCTCAGGGAAGCGGCGATGCAGCGGTTCGCCCGCATCATGTACGAGGAGACGTCGCTGCTTGCCGACTCCCTCGGCAAGGAAGGTGAACTTGATCTGCCGGCCGCGATGAACGAACTGACCGTTAAGATTGCCAGCCGCAGTCTGATTGGACAGGAGGTCCGTGATCAGGTGGACGCGGGGTTCGCCGATGCCTATCACGATCTGCAGAAGGGCATCAACACGCTGGGCTTTTTTCTGCCCCGGCTGCCCACTCCCGCACATCGCAGCCGCGACCGAGCGCGCAAGCAGGTGGCCGAGCTTTTCAGCCGGATCATGGCAGCGCGGCGGGGTGCCGGGGTCCATCCTGACGACTTTATGCAGTCGCTCATGGAGGCCTCCTACAGTGATGGCCGCGGCCTGAGTGATGAAGAAATTACTGGG
>DAOUHS010000099.1:0-29151 GCA_034428415.1 Dehalococcoidia bacterium | reverse complement strand
CATCTCGAGGTCAAGCGCGAACTCAACATCGACGAGGCCCGGGTCGTCGTCATGATCGACGAAGAAGCCGAAGCGCTGGCCTACATGAAAGGCATCCGCGACGCCCAAGCCGACTACGCCCAGTGCGACTGCCCCTGCACCTGCGGGGACGCGGCCGCCGAGGAAGAGCAACCCGCCGATGAGGACGACGACCCCCTATAATCCCCGGTTCTTTTTCCTCCCCCTCTCAAGGGGAGGCGCAGAAGGCGCAGCGGGTACCGTCCCCCGCCCCAGCGTTTTTTTCCAGCGATCAGTTCAACCCAAACCAACCCGGGTTCAGCGGCCCGCGCCTGAGCCCAATCCAGCTGGGGCGCTAGGCTCTGGGCAGGGATGAGGAGATTGCGTCATGCCTACCGGCCGACAGTTCTTGCGTCCGCTTGCCCTCGGCGCTCCCGATCCGCCCGCCGAGATCCCCACCTATCCCTCGCGCATGATCCACTTCTTCGACCCCTCCAATGAGCGCATCCGCAACCGCCTGCCGCAGCTCGCGCCGACCGTCGACATCCTGCTCGGCAACCTCGAGGATGCGATCCCCCCCAGCGCCAAGCAGGCCGCCCGGGCCGGCCTGATCGAGCTCGGCCGCACCCTCGACCTGGGCGCGACCAAGCTCTGGACCCGGGTCAATGCCGTCGACAGCCCCTGGTTCCTCGACGACATGCTCGATCTGACCGCTGAGATCGGCGGCGTGCTCGACACCGTGATGCTGCCCAAGGTCAACGGCCCCGACGAAATCCGCTTCCTCGACCTGCTCCTCGCCCAGCTCGAGGCGCGCAATCGCCTGACCCGGCCGATCCTCATCCACGCCATCCTCGAAACCGCCCAGGGCGTCTCCAACGTCGAGGCCATCGCTCAGTCCAGCCCCCGCCTCCAGGGCATGAGCCTCGGCCCCTCCGACCTCGCCGCCTCACGGCGGATGAAGACCACCCGCGTCGGCGGACCCCATCCCGGCTACGTCGTCCGCACCGACGCCGACCCCGACGACGCCGACGCGCCCCGCACCCCCTACATCCAGGACCCCTGGCACTACACCCTGGCCCGCATGATCGACGCCTGCGCCGCCAACGAGATCTACCCCTTCTACGGACCCTTCGGCGACTTCTCCGATCCCGTCGGTTGCGAAGATCAGTTCCGCGCCGCTTTCATCCTCGGCTGCGTCGGCGCCTGGACCCTGCATCCCAACCAGATCCCGATCGCCAAGACCGTCTTCCGTCCCAATCCGGACGAGGTAGCCTTCGCCCGCCGCGTCGTCGCAGCGATGCAAGACGCCGGCGGCGCAGGCGGGGTCGCCGTCGTCGACGGCAAGATGCAGGACGACGCGACCTACAAGCAGTGTCAGGTCCTGCTCAACCTGGCCGACATGCTGGCCGAAAAGGACCCGGAGTTGGCGGACCTGTACGCCCGCTGATCATCCGCTCAGACCGCCCGGCCGCGGGACGCCGCCTCCTCATACGCTTGGCCGGTCAGCCGCCGGATAATCTGGACCGAGTAGGTCGAGAGCAGCCACTTGCCCGTCATCGCGGCAATCACCGCAACGATCACGATCGCCCACTCTGCCGCCGACAACGGCGAGAAGTCGAAGAAGTTGCGCAGCGGAGGCGTGTACAAGGTCAGGATGAAGACGCCCAGCAGCGCGATCCCGAAGAACGTGACCAGCGCAGGACGCATCAGGTTCTCGCGCGTCGCGCCCTGGTAACCAATCACCTCGACCATGTAAGCCAGACCAACAATCCCGATCGTCGTCGAAACCAGCGTCCGAGCGTCCTCCACCGGCCGGCCCAGGATGCCCTCGGTCAGCAAATGGACGGCCACCGCCGAGACCGCCAGCGCCAGCGACGCGGGGATCGCAAATCGCATCGTCGACGAAAGGAAATCGTGCCCGGCCGCGCGCGGCGGCCTGGTCAGCGTGATGAAGACCGCCGGCACACCGAGCGTGAACAGAGCCGTCAACGAGCCGTGACGCGGCAGGAAGGGGAACTCCAGACCCATCATGTTCGAGATGAAGATGATCAGGAATGCATAGAAGCTCTTGGTCACAAACAGCTTGGAGAGCTGCGACGCGTTGCCCAGGACGCTCTGCGCAATGCCCGAGCCTCTGACCAGCGCCTCGAACGAGTCGTCCCGCAGGACGATCGCAGCCACGCCCTTGGCCGTGTTCGCTCCCGACTCCATCGCCACCCCAACGTCGGCCTGCCGCAACGCACGGACGTCGTTGGCGCCGTCCCCGACCATAGCGACGTAGTGTCCGTTGGCCTGCAGCGCCGAGACGATCCCTGCCTTCTGCTGCGGCGCAATCCGTCCGAACACCGAGTTCGCCTCCACCGCGTCGGCGAGCTCATCCTCGCTCAACCGCTCAAGCTGAGAGCCGGTGATCAATCCGCCCGGCAGCCGAATTCCCAGTTGTTGCACCAGGGCCGCAACCGTCGCCGGGTTATCGCCGCTGATGATCTTCGCTTCGATCTCCAGCTCATCCATCATCCGGAACGCGTCGGCGATCTCGGCCCGCAGCTCGTCCGCCACCGTGATCAGCGCCACGATCCTGAGCGCTGGCAGCGTGTCGCTCTCCGCGTCCGGCATCGCCGCAGCCTCGGCGAAGACGACCCCCCGCAATCCGCGCTGGGCCGCCAGCTCGTACTCCGCCTGCAACTCCAATCTCGCCTCATCGTCGTCGCTCGATGACGCGCGCAGCAGGCGTTCAGGCGCACCGAGGACGAAGACGCGTTCTTCGTTGTCAAGCCGCAGGCGGGCCGCGCTCCAACGCCGCTCCGAGTTGAACGGCTCGTCGTCAATCAGCCCGGCGCCGTTGGTCTGAGGCGCGAACGCAATCGATAGCGCCTCAGCCGTCTTGTTGTTGGCCGACGTCGACACCGCGAACGCGCCCAACCACCCCGCCAGCGCCCGACCGCCCGGCGCCCAGCGAACATCGTCGACCTGCAGTCTGTTGGCCGTGATCGTGCCGGTCTTGTCCAGGCAGATGGTGTCGAGATAGTTCAGCGCCTCAACCGCAGTGTTGTCCTGGACGATCGCGCCCATCCTCGACACTCGCAACGCGCCGACCGCAAACGCGACGGTGAAGCCGAGCATCAGCCCTTCGGGCACCACGGAGGTCGCCGTCGCGATGGTCGCCTTCACAGCTTCATCAAACTCGCGCCCGGTAATCAAGAAGGAGATCAGAATCAGCAGCCCCAGGATCGCCGTTCCGACGATCAGGCCGTCAAGGATGCGCTTGAAGCGAAGCTGTAGCGGCGTCTCGGTGCGCTTCAGTTCGCGCGCGTCTCGAGTCTCGCGGACCGCGCGCGACTCGTCGCCCACGCGCGTGGCCCGGTAATAGCAGGAACCGCCCACACAAAAGGCGCCGGATTCCAGTTCATCACCGGGGACTCGTCTGACCGAACCGGTTTCGCCGGTCAAGATCGACTCGTCCAGTTCGGCCTCATCCCAGACAATTGGTCCGTCCGCAACCACCTGATCGCCGCTGCGCAGGACGAGCAGATCGTCCTCGACCACATCAGTGGCGAAGACTTCCTTCTCGAAGCCTGCTCGTACCACGGTCGCCGACGGGGCGGTCAGCGCAACGAGTTGCCTCAGGCTTCGAGTCGCCCTCAGTTCTTGGAACGTACCGACGAGGACGTTGGCCAGCACGACGATTCCCACAAAGGCCGCGTCCTGCAGGTGGTCCGTCTTCTGCTCCGTCACGGCCAACACCAGCAAGATCCCAATCAGGCCGAACAGGACCATATTGAAATAAGTGAAGACGTTCGAAATGATGACATCGAGGTCGGAACGCTGCTTCGAGCTGTCTCGGTTGACTCGACCGACGGCTACCCGCTGTTGGACCTCTTCCTCGCTCAGTCCTACCAGCTCGGGCGGCTCCGCCGGGACGCTGCGCTGTGCCGGACGTGGCGTTCCTTCCCGCGAGTCGACTCGAGCCTGAGCGGCGAGCGTGGACTGTCCCTGCACCAACGGAGGCGGGCTCGCCTGCGCCGTGGTGATCGGCCAATCGGACAACCAACCGTCCGCCGCTCGTCCTTCGATTTCCGCCAGCGTCTGCGTCACTTGTGCGAGCGACTGGGCGTCGAGGGGTGGTTGCCCCTCCTCGAGCGCGGCAAGATCGAAGAACGGTTGCGGCTCGTCCAATGGGAGAGCCGATTCGGAGTCGGAGTCGCCTGCCATAGATCAATCCAATGCGCGGCCGCACTTACTTTTGCACATTCGAAGGGTTCAGACGTTCAGATTGGCATCGAAGGCGCTAGTCGTTGAGCGATCGCTCGAGACCGGCCAGGCGCTCGGCTCGGCGGGTGGCGCTGAGACCGCGACGAGACTCGATCAGGCCCCAGCCCAGGGTCAGCGCAAACACTGCCGCCTGTACCAGCACCACCGTCGCCCCGGACGAGACATCGACGAACCACGACACATACACGCCGAGGAACCCCGTTACGGCGCCGAGTATCACCGCAATCAGAAAGAGGCGCGGGAAGGAATCAGTCAGCATTCTTGCGACGACTGGTGGAATAACAAGGGCCGCCGCGATCAGCGTGACGCCCAGGACCTGCAAGGCAGCGACAACCGTCGCGGCGAGGGCGAGCGAGAAGATCGATTCGACCCAGCGGACGGGGATGCCGTATGAGGTGGCGACGTCGTGGTCGAAGGTGATGAAGACGAGCGGTTTCCAGAGCAGGAAGAGGACGAGGGCGATGAGCACGATCATGCCGGTGGTGACGTAGAGGTCCTGGTTGGTGATGCCGAGGATCTCGCCGAAGAGGGCGGCCTCGAAGTCTCGGGTGAAGCTGCGGGCTCGGGAGATGACCGCGATGCCGATGGCGAAGGCGGCGGTGGTGATGATGCCGATGGCGGCGTCGCCGCCGATCTGTCGGCGTCGGGCGGCCTGGTTGATGAGGAAGACGG
Organism: Dehalococcoidia bacterium; assembly: GCA_034428415.1. Taxonomy (GTDB): domain Bacteria; phylum Chloroflexota; class Dehalococcoidia; order Bin125; family Bin125; genus Bin125. The sequence goes on along the minus strand of DAOUHS010000099.1, from coordinate 24,210 downwards.
AGAAGGCTCCCCAGAGGCTGGCGCCGATGAAGAAGTTGAAGCCGATGGTGAAGGAGACGACGGCTCCGCCGAAGATGCTGTGGGCGAGGCCGTGTCCGATGTAGGCGAGGCGTCGGAGGATGACGAAGACGCCGACGGCGGCGGTGACGCCTCCGACCAGGGTGGCTGCGATCATCGCCCGTTGCATGAAGCCGAACTCGAAGGGTTCGAGCATTGTTACTGCACTGCTATCCGGGCGGAGACTGGGGGTCGGTGTCGGGGCGTCCGATGACGCTGACGACCTCGGGTGGGGGTAACTCGTCGCCGTGGGCTCCGGGCGCTTCCTCGGGGACGGGCAGCACGTAGGTTTCGTGGCCGCTCTGGACGACGAGCATGGGTTGTCCGTAGGCGCGCTCGAGAATGTCGGGCTGGAGGACTTCGGAGGGTGGGCCGTCGGCGAGGACGGTTTGTTCGCCAAGGGCGATCAGTCGGGGCAGGTGGGAGGCGACGCCGTTGAGGTCGTGGGTGGTCAGGACGACGGTGACGCCGGCGGTGTTCAGGTTGGCGAGCTGGTGGAGGATCTCGTGGCGGGTCTTGATGTCGACGCCGGAGGTGGGTTCGTCAAGGAGAAGGAGGTCGGGCGAGCGGACCAGGGCTCGGGCGAGGAAGGTGCGTTGTTGTTGTCCGCCGGAGAGGGCGCGGATTGGGCGATCGGCGAGGTCGGCGATGCCGAGCTGGGAGAGGACGACTCGGGCACGGCTGCGTTCGGCTCGGCTGGTCCAGGGCAGCCAGCGGCCGGTGCGCCAACTGCCGAGCATGGCGACTTGCTCGACAGTGATGGGGAAGTTCCAGTCGACGGTTTCGACCTGGGGGACGTAGCCGACCCGGGTGTTGTCGGCGACATTGGCGGTTCCTGCGTAGAGCTCGGGCTCGCCGAGGAGCGAGCGCAGCAGGGTGGTCTTGCCGCAGCCGCTGGGTCCGACGATGCCGATCAGTTCTCCGGGGGCGATGTGGACGTCGACGTCGCGCAGGGCGACGACTCCCTCGTAGCCGAGGGCGACGCCTTCGAGGCTGACCAGTTCGTCTACTCCGATGGTTGCCATGTGCTGCCTGTATCGAATCCGTCGAGGGCGGAGGCGTCGCCGCCGAGGACATTGACCATGGTGCGGACGTTCTCGACCATCATGCCGATGAGGGTGTTCACGGGTTCGCCGGGGAGTCCGGGGAGGTCGTCGTCGGAGAGGGTAGAGACCTGCACGGCGCCGGCCTCCTGGGCGATGGTATTCAAGACCTCGGAGGGGAACACCTCGGAGCCGAATATGGCGGGCACGCCGGCGTCGCGGATCTGTTGGATCAGACTGGCGACTTCACGGGGGGCGGGCTCGGAGAAGTCGGAGGGCTGGATGGCGCCGATGATCTCGAGTCCGTAGCGGGGTGCGAAGTAGGGGAAGGAGTCGTGGTAGGTGATGAGCTTTCGGTGGGCTTCGGGGATTGTTGCGGTGGCTGCGGCGATCGCTTCGTCGAGTTCCCAGAGGCGTTCAATGAATCGCTCGGCGTTGTCGGCGAAGTAGTCGGCGCCGTCCGGGTCGATCTTAGTCAGCTCGCCGCGCACGATTGCTGCGTACTCGACGGCCAGATGCGGCGCGGTCCAGAGGTGTGGATTGGGGTTGCCGTCCTCCTCGGGGAAGGAGAAGTCGAAGACGTACTCGTCGGGGGAGACGGCGAGATTTCCGAGCAGAACGATTGTGGTGTCGTCGGAGGCGTTTGCTTCCGCCAACTCCAGGGTGGGCAGTTCGAGATTGAGTCCGTTGATGATGATCAGGTCGGCTTTTTCGATTTCGCCGACCGCTGATGGTGGTGGATCGAAGGTGTGGCTGTTGGTGCCCTCGGGGACGAGCGCGGCGACGTTGATGCGGTCGCCGCCGACCTGTTCGATGATGTCTCGCAGGGGGGCGACGGTGGTGACGACTAGGGGTCGGTCGTCGACTTCGGCGTCGTCTCCGCAGGCGGAGAGCAGTATTGCCAGGGATGCGACTAGCGCTGTGACCAGGGTTAGAGGTGGGAGTTTGCGCACTGGGTCTTTCTCCGCTAATGCGGGGTCAGGCTATGCGTCTTGGTGGCTTGTTGCAACTGTTTGCAATAAGGAATCTGGGGGAGTTGCTGAGGCTGGGGTCTTGAGATTGGGTGCGGGACCCTTGTAATACCGGAGGGACCCTCACCCTAGCCCTCTCCCAGAGGGAGAGGGGATCGGATGGGGAGAGGGGATCGGGCGGGGGTTAGACGAGGCCGGGGCGGATGCTGTTTCTTGGGAATCCTCCGGCTCCTAGGGTGTCGGGCCAGAGGTCGAAGAGGGTGTCGATGTCGATTTTGTTGTCGTCGAAGTGCAGGTAGCGCTCGAGGACGGGCTCGGAGAAGAGTGAGATTCGGTGTCCGCTGGCGCCGAAGATTCGGCCGTTGGCGGCGTCGGACTGGTCGGAGGCGAGCCAGGCGACGATGGGAGCGACGTTCTTGGGGTCTCGGGCGGTGCCGGCGGCGGACTCGGAGGGGGCGGGACCGGAGGCGTCGACGCCGCGTCCACGGTCGGTCATGCGGGTTGAAGCGCCGGGCGCGATGCAGTTGGTGGTGACGCCGTAGCGTCCCAGGGCTCCGACGTTGGAGCGCATCAGGCCGAGTTTGGCGGCGTGTGCGGCGGAGTAGTTGGGCTGTCCGGCGGAGCCGCGGATGCCGGCGTCGGAGGTGAAGTAGATGATTCGGCGGTGATCGCCGTCGCGGTTGGCTCGCCAGTAGATCGAGGCGAACTTGGTCGGGGCGAAGCAGCCCTTGAGGTGGGCGCGGACGAGGCCGTCCCATTCCTCTTCGAGCATGTTGAAGATCATGCGCTCGCGGAGGATGCCGTGGGCGCAGACGAGCACGTCGAGTCCGCCGAACTCGTCGATGGCGGTCTGGACCATGCGCTCGGCGGTGTCCATGTCGGCGACGTCGCCGACGAAGGGGACGGCTTCGCCGCCGGCGTCGCGGATTTCCTGCACGATGGCGTCGACCTTGGAGGCGTCCATTCCGAAGCGGCCCTCGACGTCGAAGCCGGTGTCGGCGACGACGACTTTGGCGCCTTGCTCGCCGAAGACTCGGCAGAGGTTGGAGCCGATGCCGCCGGCTCCGCCGGTGATGATGCAGATTCGGCCTTCGAGGTGTTTCATGGTCTGATCGCTCCGGCCCACGAATGGAGGTGTGTTGTCAGAGTCCTGGGTGGTCATGCCGCTTGCCTATCGCTTCGTTCGAACGATCGTCGCCAACTCATCGAGATACCCACGGCAAGCGCGGGTATGACGACTCGGGGGTTAAGGGAACTGGCGTGGGGGTGGGCCTATGCCCTGGAGTTCGAATGTCATTGGGATCAGGTCGAAGAGGGTGTCGATGTCCCAGTAGGGTTCGGTGTTCCAGATCGTCTGCTCCCACTCGGGTTCTTTCCAGACGGTCAGGCGGCCGCCGGTGGTGCCGACGACGCGGCCGGAGATGTCGGCGGAGGCGTCGGAGGCGAGGTAGGTGACGACGGGTGTGACGTTGCTGGGGTCCATCATGGTGCCGGCGGCGTTGGCGCTGGGCGCGTCTGCCGACTGGTCGACTTCGCGTCCGCGATCGGTCATGCGGGTTGAGGCGGCGGGCGAGATGCAGTTTGAGGTTGCGCCGTAGCGCTCGAGCGCCTCGGCGTTGGAGAGCGAGAGGCCGATCTTGCCGGCGTGGGCGGCGGAGTAGTTGGGCTGGCCGGCTTCGCCGCGGACGCCGGCGGAGGAGGTGAAGTAGATGATGCGGCGGTTGCCCTTGTCGCGGTTGGCTCGCCAGTGAATGGCGGCGAACTTGGTCGGGGCGAAGCAGCCTTTGAGGTGGATGCGGACGAGTTCGTCCCATTCTTCCTCGGTCATGTTGAAGACCATGCGCTCGCGGAGGATGCCGTGGGCGCAGACGAGGATGTCGAGGTCGCCGAAGGTGTCGATGGCGGTCTGGACGGCGCGCTCGGCGGTGTCCATGTCGGCGATGTCGCCGGCGACGGCGACGGCCTGTCCGCCGTTGGCGATGATTTCGTCGACGACAGCCTGGACCTTGGCGGGGTCCATGCCGGCACGGCCTTCGACGTCTAAGCCGGTGTCGCAGGCGACGACGGCGGCGCCTTGCTCGGCGAAGACTTTGCAGATTTGTGAACCCATGCCTCCGGCACCGCCGGTGACCAGCGCCACTTTGCCATCGAGGTGTCCCATGTCGTCCCCAATCACTGAAGCCCGGATACTGCTGGAGGCTACGGCTCGAAAGCGTGGAGGGTCAATGCGGAGCGGACATCCCGCCGATCACTCCTCATAGAGCCTCCAGTTGGCAGCGTATGGTCGCAGACCCAGTTTGCGCGCCACAGCCCTGGACGCCTTGTTATCCCAGGACGTGCTGTACAGAGGCAGCCGACCCGATTCACGCACCGCAATCGCCCAGGCGGCAGTCACTCGCTCCGCCAGCCCCTGTCCTCGCCAGTCGGGCGCTGTTTCCAAACTGGCTTCGGCCGCTTCATTGGTCCTCCGGGCACATGCGCAGAGACTGACCGCCCAGCCATCCCGCCAGATTGCGGCTGCGGGAAGCCGGCCAGGCACCTCAGACTCGGTCCAGACGCTCAGATGCCGTGACAGCTGGCTCGCCGAATCAATGAATGTGACGCCCGATGGCGCAGTAATCAGCTCAGGAAACTCGAATAGCGGTCCAGCGACTTCCGCCGGAGAACCGAGTGCATCTCGGAATTGTTCCCGAAATCTGGGCGGCTCCGGACCTATCGGCTCCGCACGAAGCGGCGGTTCGGTGGCGGCAAGGTGGTCCAATAGGGCTGCAACCTCTGATGGCACCCGCTGATTGACCGCCCAGACCACTTCGGTCGGCGAACGCACGATCGTCAGCAACGGGCCCGGTCTTGGCAGGGGTTCCAGGGTGGACACGATCCGCCCTGCTTGATTGAAGCGGTACATCGTGCGCAGATGCAGTGACGGGGTGGGCCTCAAGACTGGTTCAACCAGTCTGGATCGAGGAGGCGGCGGACGGTTTGGATGGCTTCGGTTGTGTTGAAGCGGAGGTAGGACTGGGACTTTGATACTTGTTGGTCTCCGAAGAAGAATCGTTCGTAAAGTTCTTGTCGGCCGGCGAGGGAAGTTCCGACCACGTCCCAGGCGAGGCGGAAGAGGGGGACTTTGTCGATGCCTTCCTCGGTCATGTCGGCGGCACCCTTGAAGTAGCGCTCGACTGAGGGTCCGAGGGCTTCGGTGATCGCTTCCATGTTGGCTTCGGAGGGGGCGGCCATGAAGTTGCTGCCGCCGATTTGCTTGATGTGGTCGATGATCTGGACGTAGTACTCGGGGAAGAGTCGGAGGCCGGCGGTAATGGCGTTGGCGTTGCAGTACCAGACACCGTTGTCGGGATTCTCGACTGAGCCCTCGACGGCGGCGATGGCGATGGACTCGAGGGTTTGCAGCATCGTGACGATTTCGCCGAGTCGGATCTGGACGTTGATGAAGGAGTTGGTCTGTGCGTTCTCGGCGATCAGGTGGGCGAGGCCGAGCAGGAAGCGGGTCTTGGCGACGTTCTTGACGATGACGTGGTGGCCGAGCGATTCCTGGAAGCGCATGACCATCAGGGCCGTGTTGTGAATCTTGCCGTCCTGGTAGTCGAAGACGTTCTCCCAGGGCACTTCAACGTCGTCGAAGACGGCGACGGTGTCGATCTCTTCGAAGCGGCCTGAGATTGGGTAGTCGCGGGTTGAGCGGTGGGGATCGAAGGAGTCTCGGCAGACCCAGTGGAGGCCGGGGGCGTCGACGGGGATGGTGAAGCCGAGCGCGTACTTGTTCTCGTTCTCGCCGCTGACGATTGGGAGGACCATGGACAGGTTTTCGTCGGAGAACGGGGCGAGTGTGCCCAGGATGCGTGCTCCGCGCACGATGATGCTGTCCGACTTTTGCTCGACGACGCCGGCATTGAGGAATGGTTCTTGCTCGCCGAGGGGAGTTTTGCGATCGATCTGCGGGGTGATGAAGGTGTGGGTGAGGCAGATGTCGTTGCGGCGGCAGTGCTCGTGGATCTGAACGGCGTGCTCGCCGAGGATCGGATCGTTCTGGCCCCAATGATGTTTGGCCGCGGCGACTCCGGAAATGGCGGCGTTCATGTAGTCGGGCGCTCGTCCGAGCTGTCCGCCGGTCTGTTCGGCCCAGAGGGCGAATGCGGCGCCGCGGTCTCGGAGGTCTTGCTTGGAGCGAGGGATCTTGAAGGAGCGGTGCGAGCGTTGGCCGTCCTCGTCTTCGTAGGAGAGGAGATCGCGATTGGCCGGGTCGCACTGGAAGTCGTAGTAGGCGGCGATGGTGTGGGCGGCGTTGGCGAAGCCGGGGGCGGTGGTGACGTCGTTGACCAGGGCACCGTTGTGCCAGATGCGGCGTTGATCCTTCAGCCCGGCCAGGTAGGCCGCGCCGTCGCGCATGGCCATCGGTCGATGGACCCTAGTCGCCCGAGCCGGGCGCGGTGAAGACCGGCGTCGGCTCGTCGACCAGTGCCTGCTCACCCTCGGTCGGCAGGACCTCGGCGTAGTTGAGGGCGCCGTCAATGTCGGCTTCCCAGTCCTCGCGAGGCAGCTCGTAGAGCACTTCGATGCCGTGGCCGTCGGGGTCGTTGATGTAGACCGAATGGGTCATGCCGTGGTTGATGCGGAGGTTAAACTTGACGCCCTTGGCCTGGAGGAAGGCGATCTGCTTGAGCCAGGAGTCGCGGTCGGGGTAGTGGACGGCGAGATGGTTGAGACCGGGTCGCTGGGGAGCCATCGACCAGTCGCCGGAGTCCTCGGCGTCTCCCATGACCTCGGCCAGGGCGAGGTCGTGGTGGCTCTCGGAGAGGCCGTTATAGAAGCGCATGTTCATCGAGCGCTCGGAGCGCGGCTTGAGTGATCCGATGTGGCGGAAGCCCATCACTTCGGTCCAGAACTCGTGGGCGACATCGAGGTCGCGCACGTTGAGGACCAGGTGATTGACGCCGACGGGGGTCATCGCGCGAGCCGGTGCGTCACTCATGGATTTCACCCTTCATTCGATGCCGCGGGTCGCCGTCATTGTATCGAACGTGGGCGTCGGGATGGACAGGCTGGGGTGCAGTGGGTCGGGGATTGGGAGAGGGGATTAGTGGAGGCGTTTGATGGCCCTGGAGGTGGCGTCGCTTTCGGGGCCCTCTCGATCTGCGGCTTCGACTAGGTCTCGGAAGCGGCGGACGGTTTGCTGGAGGCGGATTCGGCGGAAGAGGGCGGCGTCGGCGGTGGAGCCGAGTTCCCCGTAGTGTTCGACGATGCGCCAGCCGAGTTCGGTGCCGTAGGCGTCGATCAGGTGAGCGAAATCGATCGCTGGGTCGGCGACGCGGAGTCCGTGCCAGCCGGTGACTGACGTTAGCTGTTGGACCAGCGGGTCGACCAACAACCGTTCGATCGAGATGCCGCCGTGGACAAGCGAGGGCTCGATCTTCCAGATTGCGTCGTCCTCGAGGAATCGGGCCCACCACTTACGGGCCCAGGTCGTATCCGACCAGCTCAACAGCGGTCGCAAGACGGCCTGTGAGCGGCGGGAGAGGTCGCTGTGTTCATCCCGCCAGACGCGGAATGACGCCGCGCCCAGGCTTCGTGCTCGCTCGACGGAGAACCGGTGCAATTCGTGGAAAAACGTCGCCAGATCGCGCACCAGGCTGTCGCGATTCTGCTCGATGATGAGCTCTGGTCGGAGAGCTCGCCCTTCGGGCTGTGACGCAGCGCGCCAGCTCCGCCTCCAGTCTTCGCTCTGATAGGCGTGCTCCCAGATCGGGACGGTGGGACTGACGAACCCACGCAGATGCGGCATCACCGCCGACATCACTCTCAGTTGGTTGGCGGCCTCCTCCGACTGCGGAAAGAGCGCGGTCCATCCGTCCCAATCGACGCGCGTGAGATCGGCGTCGGGCTCTTCGCAAACCGAGATGTCTTCCGCGCTCAAGGCGGAGAACTGTGCGGCCAGCGCGAACGCGTAGTCTGTCGAACGTGCGGCGATCACGGGAGCGTCGGGCATTACTGGAGTGTATCGGCCGAGCCTGCGGCAACTTCCATGCCCGGCGGCAGCGGCGGGCGATCGTCCCCAAGCCACTGGACCGGATCCACATCGATTCCTTGAATGATCACTTCCCAGTGCAGATGCGGTCCGGTGGACAGGCCCGTCGTTCCGATATCGCCCAGCCAGTCGCCGGGCCTCACTTCCGTGCCGTCGCGAACTGCGATCAGGGACATGTGCCAGTAACCGCTGTAGACGCCGGCCCCGTGGTCGATGATCACGCCCATGCCGTGGATCACCAGTTCTCCGGTCCAGACGACCGTGCCCCGAGCCGGCGCAACGATCGGGTCGCCGTGCTGGGCGGCGATGTCGTGCCCGTGATGCCATCCATCGGAGGGCACGCCGTCGTAGGAACGCTTCGAGCCGAAGACGCCGGTGACTTCCCCTTCGGCAGGCAGCATCCATGGGCCTTGCCAACGAGCGGGTCCCGAGACGGAGACATGCTCGACAAAGCGGACATCATGATCGCGCTGAACTTCGGCTGGATCGGCGGAGATTCCGACACCTCCCAGGACAACCTCTTCAAACGGCGCCGTGCTGGCCAGCACCACGAACGAGGCAGTGAGTGAACGGAGCCAGGCCCCGCCTTCGCCGTAGAGATCGATCACGACCTCGGCCGAGCCTGACTCCTCGTCACGGGCAATCGCCATGACGCCCCACCAGACGCCCGGTGCGGTCTCAATCAGATTCCAGCTTCTGTTGCCCATGGTCGCGGTTACCGTGCGTGCGTCGAGACTCTCAACCGTTAGCGCAATCGCCTCTCCCTGCACAATCGGCGTCGGCACCAGCGATACTTGGTCGGATTGCTCCAGCGGGGCGACTTCGGGCTGCTCCTGTTGTTCCTCGATATCCCTTGAATATTGCGGCGGCCCATCCTGTTGGCGCGGTTCGTCAACTTGGGATTGTGCGGGCTGCGCTAGCACGGGTTCGGGTACCCGTGCGATCTCTTCCTGGTTGGCTTGTTGATCCGGCGGCGGCTGTGCAGTCGATTCCGCCTGAGATTGGGCGTAAGTGGCTGAGTCGACCGCCGTGGGCTCCGCTTCGTGCGCAGCAGGCTGCACGGTCGCGACCATGGTCCCTTCGCGGGCCGGTCGAGGATCGTCGTCGCGCGAGCGAAGCAGCAACGCCGCACCGGCGCCAACGGAGGCGGAGACGACCGCCAGCAATAGGACCAATGCCAGCAAGCGTCCGCTCAACTGCCGCTCCGTCGCCGACCACAGGAACTCATTTGGCGTGACGGTTGGATGACACCGTCAGCGCTCGTACCCTCACTGTAGAGAGCGCAGCGGCGGATACAAACAGTGGAGGCTCCATGGCACTCGAATCGGCGAGCTCGACGGTTCCGGCTGGTCCATTCCCGGAACGCATCGCCAAACCGTGGGGCGAAGAGCTGATCCTGCGGCGCTCCGCCGATTCCGTCGTCAAGATGCTCCGCATCAATCCACGCAGCCGACTGTCTTTGCAGTTCCACCGTCAGAAGCATGAAACTCTGATGTTGCTCAGCGGCACCGCTCTCCTGAGTGTGGGCCCATCGGCCGACCACCTGCGCGACTCCAGACTGGCTCCAGGTACCTGTGTAGCAATCGCGCCGCGGACCATACACCGCGTGGAAGCGGGATCGGCGGGCGCCGAGGTCCTAGAGGTCGCCTCCCGCCTGACCGACGATGAAGATGACATCGTTCGTCTGGCCGACGACTACGGCCGCGTTGCACTGCTTGAGCGATCCTGATTGGCGATCTCCGTGCCGTCGCCCGAACTGTTCCAGCGCATCATCGAAGGCGATGAGATCGCGTTACGAGACGCCTTCCGCTCCTACGGACCGACGGCGCGAGAACTGGCCCGACGCATCATCGGCCCGGATCAGGCCGATGATGTGGTCGAAGAGGCGTTTCTGCTGATTTGGATCGAGCCCGAGCGCTGGGCGTCGGCGGCGCTGGACGTGCATGTGCTGCGCGTCGTCCGAGACCTTGCGCTCGCGGTCCGTCGGCGAGGGGTTACGCCCGCGCTGGCGGCGACAGACCTGGAGCCGTTCCCGATCGCGCCCAACCTCAACGCGCCCGACGTGGTTCACGAGATCGACCACGATAAACTCCAGCGATTGCTCTTAAGGATGCCTAATGAACGGGGACGAATGCTTGAAGACGCCTGGTTCGACGAATCGTCGAGCCAAGACGAGGAGCTCAGCGAAGCGATGGATCAGCTGGTTGAGGGCATCTACAGCGGCCGCTTGACTAGTCCGACTCAATGAATCTGAGCACAACGCCATGATTGAGACCAGGCAGTTGACGGGCGCCTACTTCCTCGGCCTGCTTGATCAGCAGGAGCGGGCCTCCGTCGAGCGGCTGGTTCGCTCTGATCCGCGAATCCGCGGCCGTTGCGCGTCCTGGCCCAACGCCGCCGCCGCCATCACCTGCGGGACGTTGATCATCGATCCCGGCAATCTCGAAGCGCGACTGGAACAGCGATTGATCCAGCGAGCGCGAGTTGCCCGGCAGCCGTCGGTGCGTTCGCCCAAAACGTTGCAGGTCGCGAGACGCGGCGCCCTCTGGCTGTTGCTGGTCGGCCTAGTTGCCGTGGCGGTCGTCTTTGGTGTGCTCGCCTTCCGGGCAGATGAGCCGATCTCTGGTCGCGCGGTCGCACTGAACCCGGAAGGAACGACTGGTGTGCTCCTACCACAATACGAAGAGCGCCTGTTCGCGCTGATCTTCTGGGGCTTGCCGCAGCTCGAAGGGGACGAGAGCTGGCAACTCTGGCTGGTGCGTGAGTCGGGCGACGTTGAGCCGGGACCCACGTTCCTGCGCGACGACGACGGGCGCGCAGCAGTCACAATCGATCCGAATACGCTGGAGTCGGACGACGAACTGATCGGGTTTGTCGTCTCGCGCGATGACCCGGCGCGGCGTCAGGACGAGACGCCGTCGTCGGAGGACATCCTGTACCAGTTCCCCTGGCAGTGACCTCCGATCCGCAGGAGCGCCGGTACACTGCCAGCCATAGCCCGATCAACAGCGAGGACAGACCATGGACTTTGAATTCAACGCTGATCAGGAAGCATGGCGGAATCAGATTCGCGGCTGGATCCGCGACGAATTCGGCGAGGACTGGAACGGCCTCGACGTCGCCAACGACGAAGAAGGCTCCGATGAAGCCTGGGAATTCTCGAAAGGCATCCGCACCAAGTTGGCGGAGAAGGGCTGGACGGCTCCGGCCTGGCCGACCGAGCACGGCGGCATGGGGCTGTCCTTCGCCGAGCAGGCGATTTTCAACGAGGAGCTTGCTTACCACCGCGTGCCGGGGCCGGACCTGATCTCGGTCGGCTACGTCGGCCCGACGCTGCTGGTCTACGGCACCGACGACCAGAAAGGTCAGTTCCTCGACGACATCGTGAGTTCACGGGCGTCGTGGTGTCAGGGATACTCGGAGCCGGGCTCGGGCTCGGACCTGGCGTCTCTGCAGACTCGCGCTGTCAAAGACGGCGACGACTATGTGATCAATGGCCAGAAGATCTGGACATCTAACGCGCACCGCGCGGACTGGATGTTTGCCCTGGTGCGCACCGATCCCGACGCGCCCAAGCATCGTGGGATCACCTACCTGCTGGTCGACATGAAGACGCCGGGGATCACGGTTCGGCCGTTGATCAACATGCTCGGTGGACACGGGTTCAACGAGGTCTTCTTTGAGGACGTTCGGGTGCCGGTTGAGAACCGCGTCGGCGAGGAGAACCGTGGCTGGTACGTCGGCATGGCGACGATGGACTTCGAGCGCAGCGCGCTCTCGGGCAGCGCCGCGTTGCGCCGCAACTTCGAGGACTTCATCGACTATCTGGACGACAGTCCCGCCAAGACTCGCGAGGCGAAGCTGGGCGTCGCCGACACGGCGATTAACATTGAGGTCTCGCGGATGCTGTCGCTGCGGGTGCTGTCGATGCAGCAGGGCGGTCTGGCGCCGAACCATGAAGCGTCGGTGGCGAAGATGTTCTCGTCCGAGCTGTCGCAACGGTTCGCGCGCTTTGGGATCAACACGATGGGCACCTACGGACAGGTGCGCAAGGGCGACCCGTACGCGCAGATGAAGGGCTGGTTTACCGAGCAGTACATGTCCTCCGTGCCGGCGACGATCGCCGGCGGATCTTCGGAGATCCAGCGTGGGATCATCGCGACTCGCGGCCTGGGGCTGCCTCGCGCCTAGGTTTCCCGAGCGGGTCTGAGCAGCACGTCGGAGGCGTCCAATGGCCTCGCTCTACGACGACTTCACCGAGTACTTTGAGGCGGCCGCACAGTACTCGAAGTTGGACCCGCGCCTGCTTGAGCAGGTCAAAACCTGCAACAACGTCTATCAGATGAGCTTCCCCGTCGAGGATGACGACGGGGAGATTCGTGTGATCGAGGCCTACCGCGCTCAGCACAGTCATCATCGGCTGCCGACCAAGGGTGGGATCCGCTACTCGACAATGGTCGACGCGGAGGAGGTGAAGGGCCTCGCTGCGTTGATGACGTTCAAGTGCGCCATCGTCGATGTGCCCTTCGGCGGGGCCAAGGGCGGTGTCTGCCTCGATCCGTACAACAGCTCGCCGGAGTTTGTGCAGCGTGTGACCAGGCGGCTGGTGGTCGAGCTGAACTCGCACAACTTCATCGGCCCGGCGGTCGATGTGCCGGCGCCCGACTACGGTACCGGCGAGCGGGAAATGGCCTGGATCGCCGACACCTACCGCACGCTCAACCCGCACGACATCAACCACTGGAGTTGCGTGACCGGCAAGCCGCTTTCCTTGCATGGCATTCCCGGCCGCCGCGAAGCGACCGGTCTAGGGGTGTTTCAAGGCATCCTCCAGTGTCTCGCCGACAAGCGGGCCAGTCACGGACTCTCGGCTGGCCTGGAGGCCAAGCGAGTCATCGTCCAGGGACTGGGCAACGTCGGTTACCACGCCGCCCGCGAACTTTCCGAGAACGGCGCGCGCATCGTTGGCATCGCCGAGCATGATGCCGGCGTCTACGACCCGAATGGCCTCGATATGGAGGACGTCGCCGCTCACCGCTGGGAGCACGGCGGCATCGCCAACTATCCCGCCGGGCAAGTGTTCGCCGACTCGCTGGAGACGATCGAGCAACCCTGCGAGATCCTCGTACCGGCCGCGCTCGAACACCAGATCACGCTCAACAATGCCGAGCGTATCCAGGCCAGGATCGTGGCCGAAGCGGCCAACGCGCCGACGACCCCAGACGCGGACCGCATTCTTCGCCGGCGCGGGATCACCCTGATCCCGGACCTCTACCTCAACGCCGGCGGGGTGACCGTCTCCTACTTCGAGTGGATCAAGAATCTCTCGCACATCTCCTTCGACCGCATGCTGCGCCGCAACTCCGAAACCCACAACCGGCTGTTGCTGGAAACGATCGAGCAGCAGACCGGCCACTCGATCGAAGGTCCCAACCGCTCGCTCCTCGAGCAGGGGCCGTCCGAGCGCGACATCGTCTACGACGCGCTGGCCCAGACGATGGCCGAGTCGTACGACCGGATTTCCTCCCTGCAGCGCAAGCGGGAACTACCCGATTTGCGCACCGCCGCATACCTCTACTCGCTCGAGTTGGTCGCTCAGAGCTACATCGAACTGGGACTCTTCCCCTAACTGACACTACGCACCGAAGAGGAGACACGACATGGGCAACCCGGAGATCTACATCGACCTCGCGCCGGAGTTCACCGACGCCGGCACACCGGTGATCAGGTTCACCAACGACGACGATGCCAACCAACTGCTGGCCAACGACCCGAACGCCCTGCTGATCGCGATCGTGCTCGATCAACAGATCACAACGAACAAGGCATTCAGCGGCCCGCGCGACCTCAAGCAGCGACTCGGTCATCTCGATCCGGCGCGTATCGCAGAGATGGACGAGGACGAGTTCCTCACCATCTTCCGCGAGAAGCCTGCGATTCACCGCTTCCCAGCCTCAATGGGCAAGCGCGTCCAGGCGGCTTGCGCGATGCTCCGCGACGAGTTCGAGAACAACGCCGAGAACATCTGGGACAACCAACCCGACGCGAAGACGATCATGAAGCGTCTCGGCGGCGTGCCCGGCGTCGGGCCGGCGAAGCAGAAGATCGCCATCTTGCTGCTCGCCCGCTACTACGGGATGGACATCCCCGGCTGGCGCGATGTGATTCCCATTGAGTTGCCCGACTGAGTGTCGATTGCCAAACGGAGACGCACCTGATGTCAGAGCCGCCAATCACACGCTTAGCTTCGTCCGCGAACGGCGAGCCGCCCAAGCGTCGGCGCAACAAGGTCGCCGAAGGGTTCATCCTTGTGCTCCGCGCCCTGCTGTTTCTGCTGCAGTTCGTCGTGTTCGCGATCGGCTACTTGCTCTATCACTTGGGCCGCGGACTGATGGCCCTCAGCCGCCTCCGTGACGATCCGCCCGACGACGATTCACCTCCCGAACCACCGCTATCCTCGCTCAATCAACCCCCCAACCGATAACGAAAGCACACCGATCATGCCAGTCTCCTTTGGCGTTCACACCGGACAACAGAACGTCGCCATGGGCGATCTCCGGCACCTCTGGCGCTGGATCGACGAGCAGGGCATGGACTGGATCTCGGTCTGGGACCACTTCTACGAGGCGCCGCCCGTTGACGGCATGTCCCCGCACTTCGAGTCGCTCACCTGCATGGCGACGATCGCGGCCGAAACCGAGCGCGTCCGCATCGGTTGCCTGGTCTTCTGCGTGCCCTATCGCAATCCGGCCTACCTGGCCAAGTCGCTGATGACGCTCGACCACATCTCCAACGGCCGCATCGAGCCCGGCCTCGGCGCCGGCTGGCACCAGATGGAGTTCGAGGGCTTCGGCTACGGCTGGCCCAGCCTCAGGACACGCTTCGAGATGCTCGAAGAAGGCACCCAGATCATCAAGGGCATGCTCTCCCAGGAGCGCACCACCTTCGAGGGCGTTCACTACAACGCGCTCGACGCAACCAACGAGCCCGGGCCCGTCCAGGAACACGTGCCGCTCTGGATCGGCGGGCGCGGCGAGCGCAAGACCCTGCGTATGGCCGCCCAATACGCCGACGGCTGGAACGTGCCATACATCGGGCCGGAGGAGTTCGCTCGGCTCTCAAGCGTGCTCGATCTGCGCTGCGACGAACAGGGTCGCGACCCCACAACCATCGACCGCACCGTCAACCTCCAGTTCAACCTCAGTCCGACCCAGGCGGAGGCCGAGATTGCCCGTCAGAAACTCGAGGAACAGTGGGGTGATCAGGCCGAACGCGTCTCCGAGGGCGCGCTGCAAGGCACACCCGACGATGCGTTCGATCGCGTCTCGATGTACTGCGACGCCGGAGCCGCAGGCGTCAACGTCGCGCTGCGCGCCCCCTGGAGCGACGAGGCCCTCGCCGCCTACATCAACGAAGTCGTACCTGCCCTACGTGAGAAGTACGGAGCGGTCGAGCTCTAGCGCAGCCAGCGCTTCCTGACGGGCCCACCTCTCTGCTCGCCGCTCCGCAGTCGGCGATTCTTTGACCCTCTTGACGACCACCGTCTACACCAGTACATTTGTACTGGCTCGCCGTTGGTCACGAAACGAGATCCGTCATCTTTGCCATGTCCGTCACCTCAGCGATCTCCACACCGACGTTTCCCCGGCCGCCGAACCGATATCTTCCGAATCTCGCCGCGGACCGTTCAACCCGCCCATTTCGCTTGCCTCAGACCGCAAAAGCCGCCACGAAATCAACCAAAACTGTCCACCCCCAACGCACGATCTTCGGCAAAACACTGGGATTCCGAGCAGATTGGTCAAAAGCAGGAGATTCCGCTGGGAAACTATCCAGCCGCTCCATCATCAGCCGCTCAAGCGCTTGCCCGATCGTGCGGCCTGGTTCAGCCACACCTCAACGACACTGGACCAGACTGAACAAACCTGAACACCACAAACACCCGATCTCCCGTAAAACACTGGGGATCGTGCGTTTTCTCCGTACATGAAAATTTCGGCCGAACGCCTGAACACGCCTTGTCGAGGGCCGGCGCGACCCCGTGACCAGGAGCGGCTACCCTCAACACATGAGCAACGAACCCATCGACGGAGCCCTGACGATCGACGGCCTACCCGACGATCTGCGCCGCCCGATTCTGCTCCTCGCTTTTTTCGGCTGGAACGACGCGGCGGAAGCGGCGACCGACGCCCTCAAGTTCCTTCGCAACATCGAGCCCTCCGCTCCCGTTGCCTCGCTCGATCCGGACGAGTTCTTCGTCTTCACTGAGCATCGCCCGACCGTCAAGTGGGTCGACGGCGACAACCCTCGCCGCGAAGTGGTTTGGCCCGCCACCGAGTTCACCGTGCTGCGCCGACCCCAAGCCGAGCATGACCTCGTGCTCGGTCTGGGCACCGAACCGGATCTCCGGTGGCGGCGATATTGCCAGGCGGTCTTGCAGGTCGCTGAGTTACTCGGAGTGGAAGAAGTCGTGACAATCGGCGCATTGCTCGCCGACGTGGCCCACACCCGCCCGACCAAGGTGTCCGGCGGTTCTTCCAATCCCGAACGCCAGAAGCAGTTCGGATTCCAGGCCTCGCGCTACGAGGGGCCGACCGGCATCGTCGGTTCGATCGGCGATGCCTGCCGGCTCGCCGAGCTGCCGCATATGGGCCTCTGGGCCTCCGTACCCCATTACGTCACCTCGAGGCACAATCCCGGTGCGACCAAGGCCCTGCTCTTCGAGCTCGACCGCGTCTTCGACCTCGAACTCGACCTGCGCCACCTCGACGGAGCGCAGGAACGCTACCGCGCGCAGATCGAATCGGCCTTACAGGACAAGCCCGACATCCGCGACTACGTCCGCAACCTCGAGGCGCAGTCCGACGACGAATCAACAGCGACCGAAGAGCAAGCTGAACCGCTCGACAGCGACGACATTATGGAGGCGGTCAACCGTCTCCTGCGCGGCGACGAGTCCAACTGACATGGCGGCTCAAGACAACCAACAAGACAACGCCCGAGACCAGGACATCGGCCACCACCATGACGATTCGGGTGAGCCCTTCGTCAACGAGATCGAAGTGCGCGGTCTGATCGTCGGCGCCTTCCAGGAAAACTGCTGGGTGATCGGCAATCGCCGCACCGGCGAGGCGATCTGCATCGATCCGGGCGAGCAGGCCGACGATATCGTCCACATGGCCTCCGAGATGGGCGTCAGGATCAAACTGATCGCCAACTCGCACGCCCACCTCGACCACGTCCTCGGCGTCCGCGGCGTGCAGTCGGACGACAACGCGCAATTCCTGCTGCACGAAGCCGACCTGGACATCTTGAGAGGCACGGCCGAGTCGGCGGCGCGTCTCGGACTAACAGGTGGCATGCAGGTCGAGCAGCCGCCCGACCCCGACCATTACATCGACGACGAACAAAAAGTCGAAGTCGACGGCGTAGAGCTGCACGTGATCCACACGCCGGGCCACACCGCCGGCTCGGTCTGCTTCTACGGCCATGGCGTGCTCTTCTCCGGCGACACCCTGTTCAAGCAGAGCATTGGACGCACCGACCTGCCCGGCGGCGATTACAACCAGGAGATGTCCTCGATCGTCGACAAACTCTTGATGCTGCCCGACGAGACGATCGTCCTGCCCGGCCACATGGACCAGACCACGCTCGGCGCCGAGCGACTGCAGAATCCGTTCATCCTGCAAACCCTGCAACAGCGCGGTCTGCAGCCGGGCGAGCGGCGCACCCCAGGCGGTCTGATCCTTCCCAACTAGAACTAGACGACCACTGGATGGAGGTTCGTGATGACGGACCGGGCTTCTACGTTGAACGCAATGAGCGAAGCCAAGGCCGCCCTCGACCAGCGGCTCAATCGGATCGACGAGGCGCACGGCTCCTGGCAAGGTGCAATCGGTCAGTGGTCGGTCGCCGAACTGTTGCAGCACATGCACGGCTGGCTAACCGAGATGACCAGCGCCGTCGACCGAATGAACGCCGGTCAACGGCCAACCCCCGAAGGCGTCGACTACTCCAATCCCGACGACTGGAATCCCGAGTTCGTCTCGGAGCGCGGCGAGCAGAGCTACGAAGAAGCCCGCGCCGCCTTCGACGACGGCCACGAACAGTTCCTCGCCGCAGTCGGCGAGGTTGATCAGGAACGCTTCGCAGAGAGCAAGACGATCAATCGGATGGTCGAGGGCGTGGTCACGCACCACTACGCCGAGCACTGTGAAGACCTGGACCAGTTCCTCGGCGGCGACGGCTAACCGCTCGTAGCGCGAGAGCCGCACCCGGGCGATACTTGAGCGAGCCGACTGTTTCGCCGCTACGGCGCTAGAAGAGAGTCAACCATGAGCGATGACGAGAGTCTGATCACGCCTGCGATGGAGGCGGCCATTGGGTCCGAGGGCGAAGCGCGCGAAGTGACGGTCGACAAGGAACTCGTGCTGCGGCTGATGCACGCGCTGGACGAAGAGGACGAGGACCTGCTGTCGGCTGTGGAGTCGGGGGACACGTCCTATCCGATTCCGACCTATGCGCTACTGACGACGAGCACCTCACAGCGGCAGCTCAATGTGCCCGACGCGCCTGAGCGCGCGTTGATGGCGGCCGATGCCTGGGAGGTCAAGGCGGACATCCACCTCGGCGACCGGCTGACGATCGTTCCCCGCCTGGCGGAGATCCAGGAGCGGATCGGCGGCCGCGTGGGGCACTCGCTGTTCATTCACCACGAGTGGGTGTACACCAACCAGGACGCGGTCGAGGTGGCGCGCGTGCGGCGCACCGTGACTCACTTCCAGGCTCGGCACACGGGAGAGTAGGACGACGATGGTCTACGAATACGACGAGCTGCAGGAAGGCACCGAACTCCCGTCCGAGCAGCGGACGCCAACGACCGACCAGGTGGTCGGGTTCTGCAACGCGACCGGGAATGCGGGACCGCAGTTCCTGGACCCGGAGTTCGCCAAGGAGAAGATGGGTCTGCCGGGGCCGATTATCCCCGGCAACATGAAGCAGGGCTTCCTCGACCAGTACCTACGCCGACACTTTGGCCGCAACCAGATCACGCGACTGCAGCTCAACCATCGCCGACCCGACGTGCACAACGCTGAGATGACACTCGGCGGCGAGGTGACTCGCGCGTATGAGGCCGACGGCCGACGAATGGTCGATCTGGAAATCCACATCGACAATCCGCAGGGCGACCGATCGGTCCGCGGCGCGGCCACGATCGCATTCGACTAGAGCTGACGGCGTCCGTGTCGCTACCGCGATTGGTCGACCTGGGCGAGTTGCTCGAAGGCACTGCGCTGCCGGAGCGGTCGCTCGCGCCCGACATCATGGACGTGGCCAAATTCATCGGGGCGGCCGGCTTCGCGATCCCGATTTTCCTCGACCCAGTCGCGGCGCGGGCCACGGGACTTGAGCGTCCGCTGATTCCGGCCGAGTACAAGTCGGCGTTTCTGCTCGGCTACCTGCGCCAACTCGCCAAACCGGACGGGAAGATCGTGCGGCTGCAGTCCGGCTTCCGGCGTCCCGACTACCACGGCAATCGATTCACGATCGGCGGACAGGTGACGCGCACGGAGTTGGTTGAAGGCGGTCGAGAAGTGCATCTGGAGCTGTGGCTGGAACAGTCCACGGGTGACCGCAGTGTGCGCTCGTCGGCGCTCATCTGGCTACCCGAGGGCGAGTCCTAGCGATCAGACGCCGCTGACGGTCATCCTTGACATGCGTAGGGTCGGGGCCGAGGTCGCGCCGAACCACTGGGCGTCGTTGCCGATTGCGTCGATTCGCTGGAACATCTCGAGCAGGTTGCCGGAGACGTTGATTTCCTGAACCGGTTCGGCCAACTCGCCGTTGCGGATCCAGATGCCGGCCGCTCCGCGGGAGAAGTCGCCGGTCGTGTAGTTGATGCCGAAGCCCATCAGCGTGGTCAGATAGAGGCCGTCTTCCACGTCGGCGATGATCTGCGTTGGCGGCGTGTCGCCTGTCTCAATCGAGAGGTTTCCGCTACCGATCTGGGGCAGTCCGCCGACTCTGCGCCAGGCCGATCCGGTACTTGCGGCGTCGAGGCGGCGGGCGTTGTAGGAGTCGAAGAGGAAGCCCTGGAAGATGCCTTGTTCGATCAGAGGGTTACGCCGGGTGAGGACGCCTTCGCCGTCGAACGGGCGGGAGCCGAGACGGTTGGTCAGCGTGGAGTCGTCGACGATCGTGAGCAGCGATGAGGCCACTTCGGTCTGTTGGCGGTCTGCGAGGAAGGTGGCGCGTCGGTAGAGGGCGTCGCCGCTGGCTGCGCCGGCGACGATTCCTGCGAGCCCGGCAGCCATGCGTGGTTCCCACACGACCGGCACCTCACAGGTCGAGGCCTTGGCCGCGCCCAGCTGTCGTAGCGCGCGAGCGGCGGCTTCTCTGCCGACGACCTCGGGATCGTCGAGCCGGTGCAGGCTGCGTTCCGAGGTGGACCAGCCGGCATTGCGCAGTTGGCCGTCTTCTTCCTGGGCCATCACTTCGACCCACATCGAGGCTGAGGTGTCGGCGTAGGCGCCGGCGAATCCGTTGGTGTCGACCAGGGCGAAGTTGCTGAA
Organism: Dehalococcoidia bacterium; assembly: GCA_034428415.1. GTDB lineage: Bacteria > Chloroflexota > Dehalococcoidia > Bin125 > Bin125 > Bin125. Next base: position 3,530 of record DAOUHS010000099.1, on the reverse strand, counting down.
GTTGGTGCTGAACGTTGCCCCGCCGCTGTTGACGATCCGCTCGTCCGCTCCCAGCGCAGACTCTTCACAGGCCAGGGCCTGGGTCAGCCGATGTTCGCCGTCGACGTCGGGGATCTGCTCGTCGAACAGTGCGAGCTGGGGTGCGTTGCGCGCTTGCTCCTTGGGGTCGGCGAGGCCGGCGTAGGGATCGGGCTCTGAGACTCTGGCCAATTCGAGCGCCGTTTCGGCGGTTTCGGCGAGCGCGGCGTCGCTGACATCGCTAGTTGAGACGGTGGCCTGTCGCCCGTCGAGGATGACTCGCAGCCCAACCGATCGGGCGGTGGACTCAGAGACCTTTTCGATCTGCTGCTTGCGCACGGTGGTCGAGGCGTTGGTCGAGCTGACTGCGACGGCGTCGGCCTGGTCGGCGCCGGCCGACTTGGCCAACTCCAACAGCTTGGCGGCGATCTCGAGGGGTTCCGTGGAGAGCGTGGTGGCCGCCATCAGGCCGACATCCCCGCGCCGGGGCGCATCTGCGTGCCGCCGACCGTGATGCCAGAGACCAGTACCGTCGGAATGCCGACCCCGACCGGGACTGACTGTCCCGACTTGCCGCAGGTCCAGCGACCGTCCGACATCTCCAGATCGTGTCCGACGCCGGTCACCTTGGAGAGGACGTCGGGTCCGTTGCCGATCAGGTTGACGTCTCGGATCGGGGCGGTGATCTGTCCGTTCTCGATCAGGTAGCCCTCGGTGACGGAGAAGACAAAGTCGCCGTTGGTGATGTTGACCTGTCCGCCGCTGAAGGCTTTGCAGAAGATGCCGTACTCGACACGGCGAATCAGGTCTTCGGGCTCGTCCTGTCCGGCGGTCATGTAGGTGTTGGTCATGCGCGGCATCGGAGAGTGGCGGAATGACTGCCGTCGCCCGTTGCCGGACGGCGTGACGCCGTAGTGGTCCGAGGAGATGCGATCCTGCATGTAGGCGGCGAGCTGGCCGTTCTCGATCAGCAGGTTGTTTCCGGCAACTTCGCCCTCGTCGTCGATGTTGACGGAGCCGCGTGAGAGGTTGAGCGTGGCGTCGTCGATGACGGTGACGAGTTCGGAGGCCACTGATTGGCCGATTCGGTTGGAGTAGTTGGAGGTCTCCTTGCGATTGAAGTCGGCCTCAAGTCCGTGGCCGACCGCCTCGTGCAGGAGGATCCCGGAGTCGCCGGCGGCGAGCACGACCGGGAATGTTCCGGCCGGCGCCTCTTGCGCCTCCTGTTGCAACACGGCCTGTCGAGCTGCTTCTTCGGCCAGCGATTCGGGCGAGTGATCATCGAAGTAGGCCATGCCCATGCGTCCGCCTCCGCCCCAGCGGGCGTTGCGGCGTTCGCCCTCCAGCTCGGAAAGACAGGAGACATTGAACCTGAGCAAGGGCTGATAGTCGGCGACCATTCGGCCGTCGCTGCGGACGATCAGGACGCGCTTTTCCTCGTCGACCATGGAGGCGTCAACGCGGGCGATGCTGGAGTGGTAGGCGCGGGCCGCGTCGTCGGCGCGGCGCAGCAGTTCCACCTTGTCGGCCAGTGGGGTGGAGGTACTCGGCGACGCGATCGCGTAGCGGTCGGCGGGATAGGATTCGGCGGTGACATCGATGGGTTCGGTTTCGCTCGTGCCATGAGCGATCTGCGCTGCGGTCGCGGCGGCGCGGCACATGGCGTCGAGCGACAGGTCCTCGGTGTAGGCGTAGCCGATCGCGTCGCCCTCGACGACGCGGATACCGACGCCCTGCGAGAGTGAGGCCTGGGTCGATTTGACCTGTTGATCTTCGAAGCTGAGCGAGCCTGAGCGCTTGTGCTCGAAGTAGAGCTCGGCGAACGATCCGCCGCGGCCGAGGGCGGCGGCGAGAACCGATTCGGCCGCCGCTTCATCAACGTTCAGTTGGGCGGAATAAAAGCCGACGACGTCGGCGGGAGTTTCAGTCATCGCGATCCATCTCCTGCGACTAGGCGGGCACAGCTCCACACGAGCGCAGCTGGGCGATTTCGTCAACGCTATAGCCGCACTCGGACAGAATCGAGTCGGCGTGGGCGTTTAGCTCGGGGGCTCTGCCCTGCACGGCTCCCGGGGTGGTGGAGAAGTTCCAGGGCAATCCGGTGACTCGACGCGAGCCAAACCGAGGATCGGGTATTTCGGTCAGGTAACCGTTGGTCCAGACCTGCTCCGAGACCTCGACGTCGGCGTAGCTGTTGACTGGGGCGGCGGGGATGTCGGCCTCGCGCAGCCGACGCAGCCATTCGTCGCGGTCGGCCGTTGCGAAGCACGCTTCGAGCAGGGCTTCGAGTTCGTCGGTGTGCTTGTTACGCGCCGCGGCGGTCGCGAAACGCTCGTCGGACTCCCATTCGGGATGATCCATCAGGCCGCAGAGCGCTCGCCAGTTTTTCGGATCTACGACGCCGATCACCAGCCAACGGCCGTCGGAGGCCTGGTAGAAGGTGAAGGTCGGCATCCGGCGTCGTCGCATGTGGGGCTGCTGGCCGTCCTTGAGATAGCCGGTGATGTAGACGGACTGCAGCGCGATCTGGGAGCCGAGCAGCGAGACGTCGACCTGCTGTCCGTGACCCGATTCCTTGGCCGCGATTAGGCCGGCGAGCATCGCGATACAGGCCTGCATCGCGCCGACCTGGTCGGCGAAGCCGCCCGGCAGGGTTCGAGGCTCTTCTTCTGGACCGAGCGCCTGGAGTGTCATCACTCCGCCGGTGGCCTGGCCGATTACGTCGTAGCCGGGTTCCCCGGCCTGAGGACCGTCCGCGCCGAAAGCGGAGGCAGAGACCATCACGATCTTCGGATTGCGATCGCGGAGCTTCTTGTAGCTAAGGCCGAGCCGGTCCATGACGCCGGGCCGGTAGTTGTCGATCACGCCGTCACAGCGTTCGGCCATTCGCAGGGCGGCGTCGACTGCGGCGGGGTCGCGCAGGTTGAGGACGATCGATCGCTTGCCGCGGTCGTGGGCCTCGAAGTAACGCGAGAAGCCGTCGCCTGAGAGATCGGATGCGCGGCCGGGGTCGCCGCCGGGCGGCTCAACCTTCCAGATCTCGGCTCCAAGGTCGGAGAGCATCACGGTGGCGTAGGGACCCTGCTGATAGCGGGTGAAATCGAGGATCCGATAGCCGTCCAGGGGTCCCTGCATGTTCGATTCCCGTCGCCTGGATTGCGTTGCGCTCGTGGTACGACGGCAGGATACCTTTGCTCAATGCCTCCACGAGTCCGACTGTCCGACGAGGAAAGCGAACGGCTGCCTGGCTTGCTCAACCGGGTTGAGACATTGAGATCCCAGTTTCCTGAGACGGCGGACGCGTCCACGCAGGCCTCTTGGATTCGCGATCAGTACTCGGACGATTCGCCGTTGACGCTGAACCTGATCACGCTGCTGTTGTTCGAGCATGGCGTGCATCGTTCCGTCGACCAGGTTGCTTGGGACCTCGCTATCCTGCGCGAGGACACTTGATTCGAACCACGTGATTCAGCGGAAGGAACCGACATGGCAATCGACGCAGCGGACACCCT
>DAOUHS010000098.1:0-3920 GCA_034428415.1 Dehalococcoidia bacterium | reverse complement strand
CGTCGAGCACGTCGCAGTCGATGTTGAAGGTTCGCTCTCCGAGGGCGTCGAGGTTGATCGCGGCTCGGAGGCTGCGGCCGATCAGACGCTGGATCTCCTTGGTCCGTCCGGCTGAGAGGACGCGCTCGCGGTTGGAGCGGGTGTTGGTCGCGGCGGGGAGCATGTTGTACTCGGCGGTGAGCCAGCCTCGGCCCGATCCTCGCATCCAGCGTGGGGCCTGTTCTTCGACAGTGACGGCGCAAAGGACTCTCGTGTCGCCGAGTGAGACGATGCAGGAGCCGTCGGCGTGTTTCTGCACGTCGAGTTCGAAGCTGAGCGAACGTAACTCGTTGGGCTGTCGGCCATCGATGCGTACCATGCGTAAGAGCTTATGAGAGGACGTTCACATGGCGATACAGGGATACTCGGATCTCGACGCAGTTGAGCTGGCTCGAATGATTGCCGACCGTGAAGTGTCGGCGATTGAGCTATTGGAGGAGGCGATTGAGCGGGCGGAGCGAGTCAATCCGCAACTCAACGCGATCGTCTATCCGTGGTACGACCACGCGCGCGAGAGTGCGCTCAGTGGTCTGCCCGAGGGTCCGCTGCATGGTGTGCCGTTCCTCCTCAAGGATTTGGGCACGTTGTACGCGGGTCAGCCGATCTCCAGCGGGTCGAAGATCTTCGCCGACACGGTGCCCGATCACGACTCGGAGATGGTGATTCGCTACAAGGCGGCGGGGTTGTCGATCTTTGGGCGGACGACGTCGCCGGAGATGGGGATCACGTCGACGACTGAGTCTCAGTTGCACGGCAAGACGCGCAATCCGTGGAATCTGGAGCACACGGCGGGCGGATCGTCGGGCGGCGCGGCGGCGGCCGTGGCTGCCGGTGTAACTCCGGCCGGGAATGCGTCGGATGGCGGCGGGTCGATCCGGATTCCGGCGACCTGCTGCGGACTGTTTGGCTTGAAGCCCACTCGCGCTCGGACTCCTGCGGGTCCGGACGTCGGCGAGGGCTGGGCCGGGATGTCGACGGTGCACGCGGTCTCGCGATCGGTGCGGGACTCTGCGGTGCTGCTCGACGCGACTGCCGGCCCGGACATTGGGGCGCCCTACTATGCGCCGCCGCCGGAGCGTCCCTGGACTGAGGAGGTCGGGCGCGATCCGGGCAAGCTGCGGATTGGGATGATCGTCCAGCCATTCAACGAGTGTGAGATTGATGGCGACTGCATTGCTGCGGCCGAGCACTCGGCGGAACTGCTGCGGTCGCTGGGACACGAGGTCGAGGACGCCGTGCTGGACATCCCCGAAGAGATTCGCAACCCGCTCTTCGACATCGTCCGGCCGTCGACCAAGCTGGCATTCGATCAGAAGGCGGAGGAGCTGGGCCGGACGCCGAATCCGGAGGACATGGAACCGATCACCTGGCGGATGATCTCGGGCGAGATGCCGACGGCGACCGAGTACATCGCCGCGACTCGCGCGGTGCATGCGATCGGTCGGTACGTCGGTCGCTGGTTCGCCGGCGTCGATGGCCCCGGCTACGACGTGATGCTGACGCCGACGATGGCGACGCCGCCGCTGGAGCTGGGCAAACTGTCGCTCGATCGCGAGGACATGCTGGCGCAGGGTGTCGACGTGCAGCGCACGGTGGGATTTACGTCGTTGTTCAATGCGTCGGGGAACCCTGCGGCGTCGGTACCGCTGTACTGGAACCAGGCGGGCCTGCCGGTTGGGACGCAACTGGTCGCGCCTTATGCCGACGAGGCGACGCTGTTCCGTCTGGCGGCACAGCTCGAGGTGGCGCAACCGTGGGCGGGTCGGAAGCCTCCCGTACACTCCGACTAGCAAACGACGGAGGAGGGGAATCCCCCTCAGCCGCTACGCGGCAGCTCCCCCAGAGGGGGAGCAAACGAAAACAAAGGAGCTGACAAATGAGAACTGCGAACGCGATTGCTGAGATGTTGAAGCGGGAGGGCGTCGACTTTGTGGTCGGCTATCCCGTCAATCCGATCTTTGAGGCGGCGGCTGAGGCCGATATCCGCACGATCATCGTTCGCCAGGAGCGGACGGGGATTCACATTGCCGACGCCTTTGCTCGGATGAACTCGGGCGACCGAGTCGCGGTGTACCTGACCCAGAACGGTCCGGGTTCTGAGAACTCGTTCGGTGGTCTGGCTCAGGCCTGGAGCGAGTCGGCGCCGATGGTCGCGATTCCCGGCGGTTACGCTCGCGCGCAGACCAACGTTTCGCCGAACTTCTCGGGGCTGGTCAACTTCCAGCACGTGAGCAAGTGGACCGAGCAGTTGACCGATGCCAACGACCTGGCGAACGCCGTCCGGCGCGCGTTTACGCATGCGAAGAACGGTCGGCAGCGACCTGTCGTGCTGGAGATCCCCGGCGACCTCTGGGGCGCCGAGATCGAGGAGCCGATCAACTACACGCCGACGCCGGCGTATCGATCGGGTCCGGATCCCACCGACGCTCGCAAAGCGGCCCAGACGTTGGTCAACGCTGAGCGACCGGTGATCTACGCGGGCCAGGGCGTCCACTATGCGAAGGCCTGGGACCAGCTCAGGGAGCTGGCCGAGCTGCTTGAGTCGCCGGTCACGACGTCTCTGCAGGGCAAGAGCGCCTTCCCCGAGACGCATCCACTCTCGCTAGGTTCGGGCGGCCGCGCCTTCCCCAAGGCGGTGCACGAGTTCCTGCAGGACGCCGACGTGGTCTTTGGCATCGGCTGCTCGTTCGCTAAGACCGGCTTTGGCCTGCAGATGCCCAAGGGCCCGTACTACATCCACTCGACGCTCGACCCTGAGGACTTCAACAACGAGGTCGAGATCTCCGAGGGCGTGGTTGGCGACGCCGGCCTGGTGCTTGATGCGATCATCGGTGAGGTGCGCGAGCTGATCTCGGGTCCTCGAGGTCGGGCGGACGCCATTGCTGCGAGGATCGCCGAGGTCAACGGACAGTGGCGGAAGGACTGGTCGCACAAAACCGACTCCAACGACGCGCCGATCAACCCGTACCGCGCGCTCAAGGACTTGCACGCGACGTTGGACGAGACAGTCGGGATCGACAACGTGGTGGCGACACACGACGCCGGCTCGCCGCGCGATCAGATGTCGCCGTTCTGGAACTCGACCACGCCGCTGAGCTACATCGGCTGGGGCAAGACGACGCAGCTCGGCACCGGCCTCGGTTACGCGATGGGCGCGAAGGTTTCCTCACCAGAGAAGACTTGCGTCAACGTCTGGGGCGACGCCGCAATCGGAATGACCGGCATGGACTTCGAGACCGCTGTGCGAGAAAACATCCCGATTCTCAGCGTGCTACTGAACAACTTCTCGATGGCGATCGAGCTACCGATCATGAAGACGGCGACCGAAAAGTACCGAGCGACCGACATCTCCGGTCACTACGCCGACATGGCGAAGGCCTTCGGCGGCTACGGTGAGCGCGTCGAGTCGCCTGGAGACCTGAAGGAAGCGTTCAAGCGCGGGATTCGCGCTACTGAGGACGGTCAGCCGGCGCTGATCGAGGTGATTACGTCGAAGGAGATCGACTACTCGGTGTTCCGCTAAGAGCGAAGGTCGGACCTCCCACTCCGTGGGGGAGGTCGTCCGAGGCGTCGTGGGGAGCCGCCCCAATCGCGTTCGTACTCGCGCTCGCCGTGGGTGTGACCGGATAGCCGCAGCATGCGCGCCAACGACGCAGTAAAGGAGTTGTCACAGAAGCCCCGCCGGGTGTGCAGTGCGCTATCATCAGATTATCCGTTCCGATATTACATACTACGAAAGCGCAGCATGATGCCGACCCACACCTCGCCGACCGACCCGGGCGCCCCGTTCGCTACCCAGCCGAACAGAACCGAACACTTCCGAACGCTCCCGAACGCCGGCGACCTCTCTCTCATCCGATTGTTTTCTTGTCCGCCCGGCT
>DAOUHS010000097.1:0-38651 GCA_034428415.1 Dehalococcoidia bacterium | reverse complement strand
GGCAGCGGTGATAGACCGTGTGCTCGATGTCGTTTTCCCAGGGTCGGGGTACGGAGATTTCGTAGAAGATGCCGAACTTCATGGCGTTCGTCCTCACTCGCAAGGAGGCTGGGGCTGGTTCGATCAGATGGTAACGGACGGGCAAGCACCGCTCTCCCTGCGAGGGGAGCTGCAGAAGGCCCAGAGGATCTCGCCTCGGGTTGGAGCGTAGCCGCCCTTATCATCGAGGCATGCCTCTTGACGATCTCTTGGAGCTGATTGAAGCGCTGCAGAGCAGAATGGATGCGCACAGCGCTGAACTTCAGAAGAGCGAGGCGCTGACTCGGTATGCCTTGATCGATCCCCTGCTTCGCGCTCTTGGCTGGGACACTGCAGATCCGTCGCAAGTCTTGGTTGAGTTTCAGTCTGGTGGAGGTTCAGCAGACTACGCACTGCTTGCCGCAGATGAGAAGCCGAGGATCATCGTTGAGGCAAAGCGCCTTGGGACTCCGCTGCAAGGTGCAGTGACCCAAGGAATCAACTATTGCATTCAGTTAGGTATCCCGTATTTTGCGCTGACGGACGGGCAACGGTGGGAGCTATACGAGACCTTTCGACCAGTTCCGCTGGGCGAAAAGCTCGTGGTGAAGCTAGACATGAGAGCATCGGCTGCTAAGACATGCCTTGACTCATTGGCGCTCTGGCAGCCCAGCGCGAGAATGGGGAGCATCGGAACCGGAGTGTCTCCCGTAACCCAAATTGCTGCGCAAACTGGGGACTTTGCAAGTGCTCCCGGGCCGGCACCTCAGCAAATCGAGTCTGACGGCAAGTGGCAAAACCTCGCGGAGCTCTCGCCTGTGGGCGGGACAAAGCCTGCCGAAGTGAAGTTCCCGTCTGGAGTAACTGGTGCAGCAACTTCATGGGCAGAAGTCATTACGAACATCGTTCAATGGTTGTTCGATGAGAGGCGACTTCCACAAGCGCGCATCCCGATTGGGCGCCCCCAGACCAAACGGCTGATTCTTGCCGAAAAGCCAATACACAGAGACGGTGCGCCCTTCAAGGGACGCCGACAGGTCGGGCCGTACTTCATCCACACTGGATACAGCGCCTCGGATCAGATGAACAACGCCCGCTTCATCATCGAAAGCGTGGACCTGAATCCTGAAGAGTTCGCGGTGAGGTTGCAGTAGGCGGCGTCGGACCCTCACCCTAACCCTCTCCCAGAGGGAGAGGGGACTGGGCACGGGGGAGGGTCTAGGTTCGTTGGCCGAATTCTCGGCTGGTGTCTACTACGGCGATGGCGGCGATTCCTTCTTCGGAGGACATGACCTTGACGCCCTTGGTTGAGCGGCCGCACTGGCGGAGCTGTTGGACCTCGGTCCGGAGAATCTTGCCTCCGGCGGAGATGACGACGAGTTCTTCGTCGCCTCGAACGACGGCCATGCCGACGACTGGTCCGGTTTCGTCCGAGACCTTGTGGCCGATCATACCCTTGCCGCCGCGTCCCTTGGTTGGGTACTCCGCCTCGGGGGTTCGCTTGCCGAAGCCGACGGCGGTCACGGTGAGGACTTCTGTCTCGGGGTCGACGGTCTGCAGGCCAATCAAGGCTCCGCCGGCGGGGATGTTGACGCCTCGGACACCACCGCTGATGCGGGAGGCCTCGCGCAAGGAATCAATGGCGAAGCGGACGGTGCGGCCGTCGGCACCGGAGACGATGACGTCTTCGCCAGACTTGGCGAATGTTGCTTCGACGAGCTCATCGTCGTCTCGGAGGTTGAAAGCGAGCAGCCCGCTGCGGCGGACGTTCATGAATCGTTTGAGCTCGGTCTTTTTGACGTAGCCGTGGCGGGTGCCGAGGATGATGTAGTCGTCCTCGAAGGATTCGACCGGGATGATGGTGGTGACGTGTTCGTCGTTGTTCAGATCGACGACGTTGCGGACAGGAAGTCCTCGCCATTCCCGGGAGCGGGCTTCGATCTCGTGGGCCTGAAGGCCGTAGACGCGGCCTCTTGAGGTGAACATGAGCAGGTGGTCGTGGGTGTCGCAGGCGACGAGGCGGTGTGGCGCTTCGACGGTGGTGGTGCCGTTCTTGCGCTCGATGCCCTTGACTCCCTTGCCGCCACGACGTTGGGAGCGGAAGGCGTCGACCGGCTGTCGCTTGATGTATCCGTGGCGAGTGAGGGTGACGACCGATGACTGGTGGGGGACGAGGTCGGCGGCGGAGAAGTTGTCGACCGATTTCTCGATGATGCGGGTCTTGCGGTCCTCACCGTAGGTCTCGACGAGTTCGTCCATGTCCTCTTCGATCAAACCGTCGATCTTCTTCTCGTCGTCCAGCAGCCCTTGGAGGTACTCGATCGTTGCCGTGAGCTCGTCGTACTCCTCTTGCAGCTTGGTCCGCTCGAGTTGCGCGAGTCGTCGGAGCTGCATCTCCAAGACCGCTTGCGCTTGTCGCTGCGTCAGATCGAACGGGTCTTCTTGCAGGCGATCGCGCGCGGCCTCAGCTGACTCGGCCGCGCGGATGGCTGCGATGATGGCGTCGATCTGGTCAATCGCTTTGAGCAGGCCCTCAACGATGTGGTAACGGTCGCGGGCTTTCTCGAGATCGAACTCGGTGCGACGCGTGATGATGGTTCGGCGGTGACGGATAAACTCGCGCAGCAGTTGGAAGAGGGTCAGGGTGCGCGGCAGGTTGTCGACGAGGGCGACAAAGTTGCCGCTGTACTGCACCTGCAGCGAAGTCGATTTGTAGAGCTGGGAGAGAATCGTCTGGACATGACCGTCGCGGGTCAGTTCGACGACGAGGCGCATACCGTGGCGGTCGGATTCGTCCCTGAGGTCGCGGATGCCTTCGATCTTCTTATCGCGCACGAGGGCAGCGATTTGCTCGATGATCCGCACCTTGTTGCCCTGGTAGGGGATTTCGGTGAAGACGATTTGGACGCGGTTGCCGTTCGCGGTCTCCTCGAGGTGCTGCTGGGCGCGAACGGTAAATCCGCCGCGGCCAGTGCCATAGAGCCGCCGCAGGTCCTCTCGGTCCTCGCCGGCGAAGATGCTGCCGGAGGTGGGGAAATCGGGGCCCTTGATGTGCTGCAGAACATCGTCGAGGGTCGCGCTGTCGTCGGCCAGGATCGTCTTTACGGCGGCGGCGAGCTCGGCCAGGTTGTGCGGCGGGATGTCGCAGGCCATCGCCACCGCGATACCGGCGGCGCCGTTGAGGAGCAGGTTGGGAGCGCGGCCGGGGAGGACGGTTGGTTCGTTGAGTGATTCGTCAAAGTTAGGCGCGAAGTCGACGGTGTTCTTATCGAGGTCGGCCAACAGCTCTTCGGCGAGCCGAGAGAGACGGGCTTCGGTATAACGCATCGCCGCTGGCGGATCGTTATCTATTGATCCAAAGTTGCCCTGACCATCAACTAACGGGTGACGTAGAGAAAAGTCCTGCGCCATACGTACCATGGCGTCATATACGGGTTGGTCGGAGTGTGGATGATACTTACCAAGCACTTCGCCGACGATACGAGCGGACTTACGATGCGGTTGGTTGGCCCGCATGCCAAGATCGTCCATTGCGTAGAGAATGCGGCGCTGGACTGGTTTGAGTCCGTCACGCGAGTCGGGCAATGCGCGGGAAACGATTACGCTCATCGCGTAGTCGAGATAAGACGAACTCATCTCCTCGACGAGGGTACGCGTGGGCTGATTGGGGGCGGTTTGTTCAGTAACCAAGCGGTAGCTCCAGAGGTGGTCGCTGATATATCACACTAGCACAATTTGGACATAGTTTCTGACGTGATTTGATGGTCTGAATCACGTCGCGGGACGACCTGCCAGCCGTCGGGAACGGCGTTGGAACGGCTCGCTGAGTCATCGAGCTCAAGGCTTGTTTGCTGGCGGCGTTGTTGACGAAAGACGTCCAACCAGCGGGTCGATCCGGCCTGCTGCAGGAGCGAGTCGAACCACCAGGCGTAGATGGCCCGGGGCCGCCTGATGCGGGGCGAGAGTGTCGCTTGCGCGGCCAACGGGGCGCCGCCGACCAACGAGTATCGGGAGCCCTCGGTTGCTGAGATGATGTTGAGCTGCTCGGGCGTTAGCCACTGCAGCCAGGTCAAGCAGACAGCGCCTGGACGCTCAGCCAGGGTGACGGGGATGTATCCCTTGCGAGACCTGATCGGGCAGTAGGCGACATCGAGATCGCGCAAGATTGCGGGAAGGATGGGAATGCCCTGCAGATCGGCATGGGTCCCTGATAGCTTGTCGTCGAGCTGCCTGGGATAGCCATTACTGCCGACTGCCAGCAGCGGGATTCTTCCGGCCGTGTCGGGCTGGGACCGGAGCGGCCAGGTCTTGCCGGCTCGGTAGAGCAAGGGACCGCGATTGTCGCGATTGCGGGCGTCGGGATAGAGCGCCGGGGCATCGACGAGGCTTGGCCAGGTGGTGACGATAGATGACTCGCTCATTGAGACACCGTATCTCGGTTGCTGTCCCTATCTCGAAGCGCGGCTAGGCTCACCTGCAGGATTCCAGGGAGCGAGGATTGGCCGATGATGCGATACCGGAAGTTGGGGCGGACGGGCTTGGTTGTGTCCGAGATTGGGTTGGGCGGCGGCGGAATCGGACACGTGTGGGGAGAGACCACCGATGAGGAGGTCGCAAAGACTATCGCTCTGGCGATCCGCGAAGGGATCAACTTCTACGACGTCGCGCCGAGCTACGGCAATGGCGCTGCGGAGCGGAACCTCGGCCGGGCACTAATCGAGGCGAAAGACCATCGCGGGGAACAGATGCTGGTGGCGACGAAAGTGTCGTTGAGCGTGAACGATCTCTCGGACATTCCCACGGCGGTAAAGCGTGGCATTCACGAGTCGCTCGAACGATTGCGACGCGAGCGAGTCGACGTCTTTCAGTTGCATAACACGATCACACGCGAGCGGGGGAACTATCGGCGTTCGCTGTCTGTCCAGGACGCCATGCTGGCCGTGGAAACGCTGCATCGGCTGCGGCAGGACGGGCTGACCAGATTCGTGGGCATCACCGGGATGGGTCAGGCCGAGTCAGTCAGAGTTGTCTTGCGGGAAGGCTCATTGGACACGGTTCAGGTCTACTACAACCTACTCAACGATTCTGCGGCCCGACCACTGCCAATCGGCTCGTCGCTCCACGACCACGGCCAACTGCTGCCCCTGGCCTCGGAGCTCGGGATCGGCGTGATCGGCATTCGCAACCTGTCTGGAGGAGCCATTTCTTCAGCGCTCGATCGAGCGGTCGACCCTGATTCGTTGGTCGCGCAGGATCGTCAGCGGGCGGCGACGTTGCGGTTTCTTGAGGCGGACGGTGTGCCATTGTCGCAGTGGTCGGCGAGATTCGCTCTCGAACAACCGGCCGTGTCTAGCGTTGTTCCGGGAGCGAAGAATGCTGCCGAACTAGCCGATCAGATTGCGGCAGTCGACCTGCCGCCCCTCTCTGACGCGGACCTGGCGCGCATCGACGAGTTGCGGGAGAGTGACTTTGGAGTGCGCCAGGACGGCGACCGAGTGTTGTAGCCAACATGTTAACGAAGCGCGACAGATTCGCTCGCCGCATCGGGAAAGAGCGAGGCGGTTGTAGTCTTAGCCTCAAGTAGCGAGCGTTGTGAGTGGATGAGTGAACGAGACCGAGATTCCGGACATTGTGATCCGCCGTTTGCCGCTGTACGCCCGCGAACTGGGTCTGCTAGCTGGCGAGGGCCGCGACTTCATCTCCTCGCAGGAGCTGGGCATGCGCCTCGGGGTGACGCCGGCGCAGATTCGCAAGGACCTGTCGTATTTCGGACGGTTCGGCAAACGCGGCCGGGGCTACGAAGTCCTGGGCCTGAGGGAACGGCTACGCAGCATCCTGGGGCTCAATGGCCGGGTCAAGGAGATGGTGTTAGTCGGGGTGGGCCAGCTTGGACGAGCCGTGTTGGGTTACCACGGATTTCGCCGAGGCGGCTTCGAGGTCGTGCGCGTGTTTGACTCAGATCCGAAGCAGATTGGCCGCAAGATCGACAACCACCGGGTTGACGATGTGGCAGAGTTACCGGAATACCTGGAGCGAACTCGAGTGTCGTTGGGCATCGTCGCGGTACCGGCTGAAGCAGCGCCGACCGTGATCAACACATTGGTTGACGGCGGCGTGCGCGCGATCCTCAGTTACGCGCCGGTCACGATGAGCATGCCGCACGGCGTGCGATTGCGTCAGATCGATCCGGTCATGGAGCTCGAGAGCATGGCCTACTACCTGGAGGAGCCGTTCGACGGCAACGTCGAGGATCATCAAGCAGACGCGGTCGCGAACTGAGGCGCCCGGGCCGGAGGCAGTGGAGCGGGCGATCAGCGCGTGTCAGCTCCGCTAAGCGCGCTCTCCTGGGCGACCAGGTTCGGTCCCACGATGTCGAGATTATCGAGCGCTTCCGCCGCTCCAAGCGCGACAGCGTCCTCGGCGTTGTCGGCGATCGTGACCGGGATACCGATCTGGTCGGCGAGGTAGGTATCGATCCCCTGCAGCCGAGCGGCGGCACCAGTCAACAGCATGCCGCGGTCGATGATGTCGGCGGTCAGCTCGGGCGGCGTGCGTTCCAGCGTGCTGCGCGTGACCTCGACGAAGGTCTCAAGGACCTGCTGCACTGTTGGAACCAGTTCGTTGGCGGTGACGGTTACGCTGCGCGGCATTCCGCTGGACTGATCACGACCCCGTACCTCAGTGCGAATCGGCTCGTCAACCGGTACGGCGGAGGCGATCGCGAATTTCAGTTCTTCGGCTGTAGGTTCGCCGATCAGCAGGCTGTGTCGACGCTTGATATGTTCCCCGATCACTTCGGTTACGACCTGTCCGCCGACACGCGCCGATTCCCAGACGACGACGCCGTACATCGAGAGCACGGCCGCTTCAGAGCGTCCGGCACCGAGGTTGCCGATCAGGGCACCTCGGGCATCGCCCATTGGGACGCCGGCCCCGATGGCGGCGGCGAGTGGATTGGCGATCAGGTGGGCGGGACGGCGGGCACCGGCCTGTTCAGCAGCGTCTCGGACGGCTCGCTGTTCGACGTTGGTCACGCCAGCCGGCGTAGCCATCATGACCTCAGGTCGGACCAGGTTGAAGCGTCCGACGACGAGCGACATGTAGTACCGGAGCAGCGCCTCGACGATGCGGTAGTCGTCGATCACACCTTCGCGCATCGGATTGATCACCGAGAGGGATTCGGGCGCGCGGCCGACCATGTTGGCCGCGTCACTGCCGGCAGCCAGCACTGCGTTCTCCTGCGTCGAGAGCGTGACCACGGTCGGTTGATCAATGACGATACGGCCACCACGTCCGGGGACGGCGATGCGAAGTCTGGAAGTGCCGAGATCGATACCGAGTCGTTTGGTGAAAACCATGATCTCCGATTGGCTCAATCGATGACGTCAGCGTACCCGGGAGGTCAGTGTATCGGCGCGTCAGACAGACTCAATGTCTGCGCCGAGGGCGCGTAGTTGTGCTGGTAGGTCGGCGTAGCCGCGCGCGAGATGTTGCATGCCATAGACAATGCTTTCGCCGTCGGCCGAGACTGCAGCCACAATCAGAGCGGCGGTCGCGCGGATATCTGTTCCGCGAACGACCGCTCCCGACAGCGCGGCCGGGCCGTTAATCGCGGAGACTGAACCTCCGGAGGCAATGTTCGCTCCGAGTTTGCGCAGCTCGTCGAGGTGTTGCATGCGGTCCTCGAACACTCGCTCGTGGACCATCGAGGTGCCGTTGGCCTGGGTAAGCAGGGCAGTGATCGGGGCCTGCAGGTCGGTGGCGAAACCTGGGTAGGGAAGCGCCTGCACGTTGGTGGCTCTCAAGGCTGTCTGTGGCCTGATGGCAAGCCGGAGCTCATCCTCGCCGCGTTGAACGTCGACACCGATTTCACCGAGCTTGTAGAGCAGTGCTTCCATGTGCGCTGGGCGTACCCCCGTCAAGCAGACGTCCCCGCGCGTGGCTGCGGCCGCGATCAATAGCGTGCCGGTCTCGATCCGGTCGGGGATCAAGTCGTGTTCGACGCCGTTCAGTTGCTGTACCCCGTCGATCGTGATCGTGTGTTGCCCTGCTCCCGAGATCCGCGCGCCCATTGTGTTGAGCATGTCGGCCAGACAGCCGATCTCCGGCTCCATCGCAGCATTGACGATGCGCGTTCGACCGCTGGCCAGGACCGCGGCGAGCAACAGGTTTTCGGTGCCGAGAACGCTGGGGTAGTCAAGCACGATGGTCGCGCCGCGCAACCTCCCATCGGCGTTGGCGATCGTGCGCCCGCCGATCGATTCAACCTGCGCGCCGAGGGCGCGGAATCCGGCCAGGTGGACATCGAGCGGTCGTGCGCCGATGACGTCTCCGCCGGGCGCGCCGCAACTCGCCTTGCCGGTTCGCGCCAGGAGCGGGCCCATGACAAGGAACGATGCTCGCAATGCTGCCGCAAGTCCATCGGGCGGTGACCCACCGCAGACACCAGAGGGACGAATGACGACCTCGTCCTCGTAGAACTCCGCATCGACGCCGAGCGCATTGAGGATTTCGATGAAGCGATGGACATCCTCAATGTCCGGGACGCGTTTGAGGCGGGAGGGCTCGTCGCTGAGCAACGCCGCCGCAAGACACGGCAGCGCGGCGTTCTTGGCACCGTTGACGCGGATCTCGCCGAAGAGGCCACCATGTCCGGCAGTCCGGAGGCAAGGTTCGGCGTCTGCGCTCATACTGAGACTGTAGCCGTTCCTCAGAGAGTCAAAACGCTAGCTAGTGGGGCGCCTCATCTCTCGCCCGGAGCCGCCACGCCGTTGGCGATGTTCCAGGACGCGGAGTCGCTGCAAGGAGCGCGCCAGTGCGGCCTGGGCCCTGGCGCGATCGGCATCGGTGGCTTGTTCCAGACGCTCGAGCGCGCGCTGTCGCGCCGCCTCGGCGCGTTCAGCGTCGATCTCCGAGCCATGCTCTGCAGCATCGGCGAGAACCGTGACCTCGTCCGAGTGCACCTCGAGGAATCCGCCACCGACGTAGAACTCCTCGACGCCGTTGTCCCTTTTGACTCGCAGCTCGCCTGGTACCAACGATGTGATCAGCGGCGCGTGGTTGGGCAGGATGCCGAGTTCGCCGAGCGAACCGGGGGCGATGACCTCGTCGACGTCCTCCTGACGGAGCAGGCGACGCTCGCCGGTGATGATCTCGAGCGTGAGCGGCATGATGTCGTCCCCTCGGAGTCAGCCTCAACAGATCGTGGCCAACTAGGCCGCGTCCTCGGCGGAGATGGCGGCGCCCTTTTCGACGGCCTGCTCGATCGTGCCGACGTTGAAGAAGGCCTGCTCGGGCAGCGCGTCGTGGGAGCCGTCGAGGATCTCTTTGAAGCCGCGCACGGTGTCGCGGACCGGGACGTACTCGCCGGTCAGACCGGTGAACTGCTCGGCGACGAAGAACGGCTGGGTCAGGTAGCGCTGGATGCGCCGCGCGCGGGCGACAGTCTGCTTGTCTTCCTCGGAGAGTTCGTCGACGCCGAGGATGGCGATAATGTCCTGGAGGTCCTTGAAGCGCTGGAGCACGCGCTGCACCTCGCGGGCGACATCGTAGTGCTCCTGGCCGACGATCTTGGGGTCGAGTGCGCGGCTGAACGAGGTCAGCGGGTCCACGGCGGGGTAGAAGCCCTGCGAGGCGATGGCGCGCTCGAGCGCGACGACGGCGTCGAGGTGGCCGAAGGTGGTGGCGACGCCCGGGTCGGTGTAGTCGTCGGCGGGCACGTAGATCGCCTGGAAGGAGGTAATCGAGCCCTTGTTGGTCGAGGTGATGCGCTCCTCGAGCTCGCCCATCTCGGTCGAGAGGGTGGGCTGGTAACCGACGGCGGAGGGCATCCGACCGAGGAGCGCGGAGACTTCCTGGCCGGCGAGGGTGTAGCGGTAAATGTTGTCGATGAAGAGGAGGACATCCTGGCCCTGCTCGTCGCGGAAGTGCTCGGCGAAGGTGAGGCCGGTGAGGGCGACGCGCAGGCGCACGCCAGGCGGCTCGTTCATCTGGCCGAAGACGAGCACGGTCTTGTCGAGCACGCCGGACTCGCGCATCTCGTGCCAGAGGTCGTTGCCCTCACGTGAGCGCTCGCCCACGCCGGCGAAGACGGAGTAGCCGCCGTGCTCGGTGGCGATGTTGCGGATCAGCTCCTGGATGACGCCCGTCTTGCCGACGCCGGCGCCGCCATAGGCACCAATCTTGCCACCGCGGGTGAAGGGGCAGATCAGGTCGATGACCTTGATCCCGGTTTCGAGGATGGTTGTCTCCGACGCCTGCTCTTCGTAAGTCGGTGGCAGTCGGTGAATCGGTGAGCGTGCCCCGTCAGCCGGCATGTCTCCGAGCCCGTCCAGCGGCTCGCCGAGGACATTGAAGAGTCGTCCCAGGGCAACCTCGCCGACGGGGACGGCGATGGGCTGGCCGAGGTCGGCCGCGTTGTCGCCGCGCTTCATGCCATCGGTGGAGTCCATAGCGAGGCAGCGGGCTCGGTTGTTGCCGAGGTGCTGCTGGACCTCGGTGACGACGCTGGTGCCGCTGCCCATCGTGACGTTGACGCCACTAAACAGGGCGGGCAGACTGTCGGGCGGGAATTCGACATCGACGACGGTGCCGATTACCTGGACTACTGTGCCATCAGCCATGTTGTTCTCCCATCTGGAGGCTGTCTACACCGCACCGGCCACTTGGGCGGCGTGGTTCGACAGCCATGCGAGTTTGAATTGTGTCAGATCGTCGACCTGCCAGTTGGAGGTCAGATCCAGGTCGTTGGTGAGTTCGCTGCGGACGAGGACCACCTTCATCCCGGCGGTGTTGGCGGATTCGACGCCGGCAGGGGCGTCCTCGATTGCGATGCAGTTTGCCGGGTCGAAGCCGAGCTTCTGGGCGGCTTTGAGGTAGATCTCGGGCGAGGGCTTGCCCATCGAGACTTCGTCGCCGGCGGTGGTCTGGTCGAAGTACTCCCTCAGTCCGGCGCCGGTCAGGGCGGCCTCGACCCACTCTCGGTGAGAGGAGCTGGCCACTGCGATCGGGACGCCGGCGTCGCGCAGTTGCGCGACCAACTCGCGGGCTCCCTCGATCAAGGGCGCGCCGGCCTGGTACTGGGCGAGGACGTCGGCGTTGTAGCGGGCTTCGAACTGCTCGAAGGGCATCGTGATCGGGTAGCGCTCGCAGAGGTCGTCCCAGGTGCTGGTCAACGTGGTACCGAGGTAGCGGAAGTAGTCCTCGAGTGGGAACTCGACGCCCTGTTCGGCCAGGATGAGTCGGACGGCCTCGTAGTGCAGCGGCTCGGAGTCGAGCAGGACGCCGTCCATATCGAAGATCACCGCTGTCGAGTGTTGCGGCATCTGCTAGCCCTTAAGCGCCTCGACGCCGCCGGTGATGTCGAGCAGCTCGGAGGTGATCTGCTCCTGGCGGGCCTTGTTGTAGACGAGTGTGAGGTCGGAGATCATGTCGTTCGCTGCGTCTGTGGCGTTGCGCATGGCGACCATGCGGGCTGATTGTTCGGAGGCCGCGGCCTCGAGGACAGCCTGATAGACGAGCAGGTCGACGTAGCGCGGCAGCAGATCAGCGAGCACTTCTTGCGGAGAGGGCTCGAAGATGTACTGCGTCTCACCGGAGGAGTCTGCGTCTTCTGCCTGGGGCGGCTCGACCGGGAGAATCGGGACGGTCACGGGGACTTGCGAGACCGTGTTGATGAACGATGCGTAGACGAGCAGGACCCGGTCGACACGGCCTTCGGTGTAGTCGTCGATCGCGATTCTGGAGATTGGCTGGGTCTCGGCCAGGCCCGGGTAGTCGCCGAGTTCCTGGAAACTGGCGCGGAAGTTGATGCCGAAGCGTTGGAAGTAGTCGCCGCCCTTGCGGCCGACGGGGATCATCGAGATATCGCCGGAGCCGCCGGCCTCGGGACCGAGGACGATTTCGCCGGTGTGGCGTTCGAGGTTGGCGATTAGGCCACCGCAGAGCCCGCGGTCGGGCGTGATCAGGATGACGGCGGTCTCGTTGATGTCGCGTCGTTCAAGCAGCGGATGTGTTGACTCGGGATCGGCGGCGACGCCGGAGAGGTGGCCGAGCACCGACTGCATCTTCTCGGCATAGGGTCGGGCCTGGAGCGCACGGTCCTGCGCGCGGCGCATCTTCGATGCGGCCACGAGCTGGATCGCGTTGGTGATCTTGGCCGTGTTTTCGACCGAGCGGATTCGCCGTCGGATTTCGCGGGTGTTGGCCATCGGCCCCTACTGCTCTCTGTGGTGGACTCGGATTCGCTGGACGTCCTAGAAGGGGACCGTGTCCTTGAACGTCTGCAGGGCGGATGACAGCGCCGACTGGTCGCCGTCGGAAAGCTGTCCACTATCGGCGATGCCACCGAGCAGGTCGCGATGCGAAGTGCTCAGATATTCGCTGGCGCCACTGGCGAAGTCGTTGATCTTGTTGACCGGCACATCGTCAAGGATGCCCGCGTTCGCCGCGTAGAGCAGTGCGACCTGGGTCGACATGGCGAGCGGCTGCTGCTCGGGCTGGACGAGGAGCGCGGAGAGGCGCTGGCCTCGCTCGAGCTGGCGGCGGGTGGCGGCGTCGAGGTCGGAGGTACCGAACTGGGCGAACGCCTGGAGCTCGCGGAACTGGGCCATGTCGATGCGCAGCTGACCGGCCACCGAGCGCATCGCGCGCTTCTGGGCGGAACCGCCCACGCGCGAGACGGAGATGCCGGCGTTCACGGCCGGTCGCTGACCCGCGTTGAAGAGGTCGGCCTCGAGGAAGATCTGGCCGTCGGTGATCGAGATGACGTTCGTCGGAATGTAGGCAGAGACGTCGCCGGCCTGGGTCTCGATGATCGGCAGCGCGGTGATCGAACCGCCGCCGTTCTCATCTGAAAGCTTGGCGGCGCGCTCAAGCAGTCGCGAGTGGAGGTAGAAGACGTCGCCGGGGTACGCCTCGCGGCCAGGAGGTCGGCGCAGGAGGAGGGAAATCTGGCGGTAGGCCCAGGCGTGCTTGGAGAGGTCGTCGTAAATGATCAGCGCGTCCTGGCCGCGCTCCATGAAGTACTCGGCCATGGCGACGCCGGAGTAGGGGGCGAGGTATTGCAACGCCGCAGATTCCGCGGACGCGGCGTTGACCACGATGGTGTGACCCATCGCGTCGTGCTCTTCGAGGGTCGCGACCACATTGGTCACCTTGGCCTGCTTCTG
The DNA here is from genome assembly GCA_034428415.1 of Dehalococcoidia bacterium. Lineage (GTDB taxonomy): Bacteria > Chloroflexota > Dehalococcoidia > Bin125 > Bin125 > Bin125. The sequence goes on along the minus strand of DAOUHS010000097.1, from coordinate 25,464 downwards.
GCCGATGGCCACGTAGATGCAGATCAGGTCCTGGCCCTTTTGGTTGATGATCGTGTCGATCGCAATTGAGGACTTGCCAGTCTGGCGGTCGCCAATGATCAGCTCGCGCTGTCCACGGCCGATGGGAATCTGCGAGTCGATGGCGAGAATGCCCGTCTGGACAGGAGTATCGACCGAGGCGCGGGTGACCACGTTGGGTGCGATCCGTTCGACCGGTCGGGTCTCGGTGGCGCCGAGCGGGCCTTTGCCGTCGATCGGCACACCCAATCCGTCTACAACTCGTCCGATCAGTTGATCCCCGACGGGCACCTCGGCGACGGTACCGGTGGAGCGGACTTCGTCGCCCTCTTCGATCACGCGGTAGTCACCCATGATCACGGAGCCGACGATTTCCTCTTCGAGGTTCAATGCCATGCCCATCACGCGGTCGGAACCGTCCTTGGGTCGGAACTCGAGCAGCTCGCCCGAGAGCGCGCCGGCGAGGCCGTAGACGCGGGCGATGCCATCGCCGGCTTCGACGACGGTGCCGACTTCGGCGGAGACGACCTGGCTCTCGAAGCCTTCGATCTGCTGCCGAATCAGTGCAGCGACTTCTTCTGGTCGGACAGCCATGATGCTGACTCCTTCGGTGTGTTTAGCCCTGCGCGAGCGAGCGGCGCATGGTGGACAGGCGGGTGCGCACCGATCCGTCGATGATGCGGTCGCCGATCTTGACGACTGCGCCGCCGATGATCTGGCTATCGACCGCCTCGCTGAGCGAAACGGTTTCTGCATTGGTGTAACGCCGCACTGCGTCTTCAACGGCGGCGCGGGCATCGTCGGACAGCGGCACCGCGGTGGTCACAGTGGCCTCGGCGACGCCGCGGACGCTATTGAGCCGCTCGCGGAACGCTTCGATAATCTGCGGAGCGAGATTGGCTCGGCGCTTGCGGACGAGCAGTTTGGCGAAGTTGGTGGCGTTGCCTTGCACGTCGGGCAGGGCGTTGTCCAGGACCTGCTCCTTCTCGGCCTGCGGGACGCGGGTCGAGACGAGGAAGGCGTAGACGGTCGGCTCGCTGAACAGCGCGGCAATGTCGTCGAGATCGGCCAGCCAGCGATCGTGAGACGCGGTGTCGTGGGCGATGCCGAAAACGGCATCCGCATATCGTCGTGCGGCTGGGTCGCTCAACGCCACGATGCGCTCCCTTTCGCTGACATCCTCTGCTCGACCTGCTAGTTCTGCTGTCCGCTTGACGACTCGGCCAGGACATCGGCGATCAATCGCTGGTGCTCGTCGGCGTCGAGCGATTGCTCGATCACTCGTTCAGCCGCGGCGATCGCCATTCCGGCGAACTCGTTGCGCAGTTGTTGTACGGCTTGATCACGCTCCTGCTCGATTTCCGAGCGGGCGCGGTCGATCAGCTGATCGGCTCGCACTTGCGCGCCTTCACGCGCTTCGGCTTCGATCCGCTGGGCGAGTTCCTGCGCCTGAGCGACGAGGCGTTGGGCTTCGTCGCGGCCTTGCTGGATCTCGGCCCGGGCTTCGGCCCGGGCTTCTTCAGCGGCCTCCTGAGCGCGCTCCGAAGCGGTCAAGCCTTCTTCGATGCGCTTCCGCCGCTCGTCGAGCACGCGGCCGAGCGGCTTGTAGAGCAAGACGAACAGGAGCGCGAACAGGATGCCGAAACTGATGAAATGCGTGATCAGTCCGGCCAGGTTGAGACCGAGAGCGTCCATACCATCCTGCCAATCAGTCTGTCTCGTCTGCCGTTCCTGTCAGCGTCGCCGTTGGCCTGATGGCCGGCGACGAGGCGCTGCAGTGTCTGGCGGGCTCAGGTTAGAAGACGAAGCCAACCATGACGGCGACGACGAGCGAGTAAATCGCGATCGCTTCGGTGAACGCGATACCAAGGATCATGTTCGTCTGGATCACGGGGGCGGCGTCGGGGTTGCGGCCGAGAGCCTCGAGTGCGCGGCCGGCGAGCATGCCGATGCCGAGCGCGGGCCCGATGGCGCCGAGGCCCATGGCCAGGGCGGCGCCGATGTACTTCATCCCGTCGTCGCCGATCTGCAGAATCAGGTCGAGCATTCCGTGTCCTCTCCGAGCGGTCCTCTGCGACCGCGCTACACGCTGTGTTGCTTCAGGCGGACACCCAAGCGGCGCCGCCGATGTGCCACTGGTTCTTAGTGTTCCGCCGCCTCATCGTGGTGCTCGTCGTGGTCGCCGACCGCAGTCGAGGCGAACACGAGCGTCAACATCGCGAAGACAAACGCCTGGATGAAGCCGACGAACACTTCAAGTCCGAAGAAGACCGTCGGCACCACAAAGGCGACCAGGAACATGGAGATGAACAGCACTACTTCGCCGGCGAAGATGTTTCCAAACAGACGGAAGGTGAACGAAATCACGCGACCGACCTCGGAAACGATTTCCAGAATCCCGACGAAGACTCCCATGGGGCCCTTGACGATGGCGTGGGAGCCAACGCCGATGTACTTGCCGAAGTTGGCTCCAATACCGACGCCGCGCATACCGAAGTACTGCACCGCGAGGAACGACCAGAGCGCGAGCGCCAGCGGCAGGTTCACGTCAGAGGCCAAGGCTCGGAAGATCGGGAAGATGTGGCCGACGGTACCGGTAGTCTCGCCGGTTTCCGCGTCGACGTAGCCTTTCTCTTCCATCCTCAGGATGAAGCCCAAATGCGCCGTGTTGACCGTTGTGGGCACGACTGAAGGCTCGTTGTCGCCGATTGCGATTTCGCACTCGATCAGGCAGAGCTGGGCCACGCTGCCGTCGGCGCCCGGTTCGATGACCAGCGGTTCGGCGAAGGCGTCGTAGGAAAAGTCGCGGGTCTCGGCGAAGAGGGTGCGCGGCGGGATGATCTTGAAGCCGTCGCCGGAGAGGATCGGTCCGGTCGCTTTGACGAGTTCCGCGTCGCCGGCGACGATCGGCAGGTTGAAAACCATCGCGTATTCGAGCTCGTGGTGACCCTCGTCAACCACACCGCCGGCTTCGAGCCGGGTTTCGATTTCGTGGACCAGGTCCTCAGCGTCGGTGCCATAGGGGATCGGGTTGGTCCAGAATTCGCTGCGCACGGAGAACTCGCTGTCCGTCAGGTGTTGCTGCCGGATCTTGTGAATGATCTCGTCCGACTTGTCCTGCTTGTCGACCTTGAACGGGATCGGCTCGAAGAAGGCGTTGCCGAATGCGTCATTGATCGCGTCGATTTCGCCGTCCGAGAGGCTTCGTTCGCCTTGTTCCAGTTCCTCGACCACTTCCATGACGGAGACTTCCATCTCGTGCAGATAGTGGTATCGGTAGTTCTCGACCGGGCCGATGACGTTGTTCCAGGGGAACAGCGCGAACCAGTTGCCGACTAGCAGGAAAATGAAGATGGTGAAGACGAAGGGGAAGAACTTCTTGCCGTTGCGCTCGCCGCCGACCTGCTGGGAAATGTTGAGGAAGGCCTCGTAGATCGCCTCGACCAGGTTCTGGAAGCCGGAAGGAACCAGGGCCGATTCAACGTCTCGGGTCCGCCGCCAGACGATGAATGCGGCGATCAGCAGCAACACGATCACCACCCACGCTGACAAGATCGTGTTGGTCAACTCCATGAACCCAAGGTCGGCGATCGGCTCGGCGGCCAGAGCGATGACCGGCGCCGGAGCGCGCACGACGAAGAAGCCAAACACGGCGAACGCGAGCACCGCGAAGATGATCAGGCGTCTTCGGCTCACGCGCGCTCCTCCTCTTCCTGTTCATCTTTTGCCGGCGCGTCGTCGCTCGGAGGGCGCCGCTCTGCTTCTCGCTGCCGCGCTTGAGCGGCGAATAGATCCTGCAACATTCGGTACCCGCCCCAACCGGCTGAAGCCAATCCGAGCGCGAGTCCGGCAAGCGTGAGCGCGAATCCCGTGCCCAGCTCATCGTCCAGCAGGACTCCGCCGACAACGCCCAGCACGATGCAGGTTGCGACGTACCAGCCGATGCCCATGAGTTGCATGGCCGGCGGCCACTGTCTCATGGGGACTCCCCCTGCCGGAGCAATGCGAAGATTATCACAAAGTTCAGTTGCGACAAGATGCCGCAAGAGGCACGCTCGGCGTTTCGGTTCGAGTGATTCGTTCTGTGTCGCGGGTTACTCGAAGTCGTCCATGTCGAGCGACTCGATGAAATCGCGGAAGGCCGACATTTTCTCGAGTTCTTCAGGCTTGACAGGCTCGGGCCGACCCTGTTCGTCGGTGGCGACGAGGCCTTCGTCGTCGAGCAGCACGCCGGCCTGATCGATCACCTCATCCTCGACGAAAATTGGGGCCTCGGCGCGGACGGCCAGAGCGATGGCATCGGACGGGCGCGAGTCAATCTCGACCTGCTCGTTGTTGACGTCGAGGTACACGCGAGCGTAGTAGGTATCGTTGCGAACCTCGGTCACGACGACCCTGGACACATTAGCGCCAAGTTCCTGCATCACATTGGTCATCAGATCATGGGTCATCGGCCGCTGGACAGAGACGTTCTGCAGCCGGATCGCGATCGCATCGGCCTCGGCTGCGCCGATGTAGATGGTCAGGTAGCGATCAGCGTCCTTTTCCTTGAGTACCACGACGCGGTTGTAGTTCATCAAGGAAACGCGAAGTGCTTCGATCGTGACTTCTTTCATGTCGCGTTTCCCTTCTAACTCTGTTCTGTCGCGCCTGCTGTGTCAGATTAGCGTAGGCCGCGCATGGCCAATGGGGTTGCGGCCGGCGCCGATTATTCCGCTGATAGCTCCGGCGGCGGATGAGTTGGCCCTCTGCGTCCCAGCCAGAGCGAGGCGAGCGTGATCACGAACAGGCCGCCGCCGAGCAGGAACAGTCCCTGTCGCACGCCGGCGGCATCGGAGACGCCGCCGACCAGCAGCAACGCCAGCATCGAGACGGCATTGGCGAGCATCATCTGAGTCGAGAAGAGTCGCCCTCGCATCTCCGGGGGCGAGCGATCCTGCAGCAAAGTCTGTGCGGGCGCATTGACCATCGCATACGCCAGACCAAGAGGGAAGGCCATGATTAACGTGGCAGCCAATAGCCAATCCTGGGTCGAGCCCGTCGATCTGAGGAAGTCGAGCACTCCGAACACCGTGACAATCGCCGTGATCACCGCGAGTCCGAACGAGGCCATGATGTTCATCCGGATCCGCCGGCCGATCCAGGGTACGAACGCCAAGGCGAGCAGTGCGCCGAATCCGGTGGGCCAGAAGACGAACACAGCGTCCTCCTCGGCCCGCCCCAGCACATCGTGGACAAATTGCGGTACCAACACGGCGAACATGAAGAGCATCATCACGCCGGAGATGAGCTGGACCAGCGCGAGCGCGGTGAGACGGTCGCGCCACACGAGATCACCGGCGGAACGAATGTCGTGCAGCGTTGTAGCGAACGCGGCGCGAATCTGGCCCACATCCTCCGACACCCGGTGCGGCGTGCGATCAAAGGGCAGCAGGGAGGGCAGAAATGCGAGCAGCAAGGCCGAACAGACCAACGCGGCCGCACTCACGATGTAGGAGGCGTCGTAACCAATCACCTTCAGCATGATCGGCGCAAGGATGACAAGCCCGATTAGCTGCGTCGACATAGTCGTGAACTGGAACGCAGAGTTGGCCGAGAGGAGCTGCTGGCGTGCCACGAATCGGGGCAGTGCCGCAGCGCCCGCCGGAACCGCGAACTGCCCGGCAAGCGCGGTGCCAAACGCGACGGCGTAGACCGCGCCGACAGAGACATTGTCGGCCAATAGCAACAGCGCTGTCAGGCCGGCGCGGATGATCACAGCGACGATCAGAATGCGGCGCTTGTCGAGCCGGTCGAGCAGCACGCCGGCGACCGCGCCAGTCACCACCGGCGGCGCCGCCAAGCAAATCACGAGCAGGGTAGAGGCGAAGGGCGATCCGGTCTGCTCGAGCACCCAGATCAGGAGTACGAACTGGATTGCGGAGTTGATTGTGAGTTGAATGCCCGTCGCTGACCAGAGCGCGAGGAAGGGTCGGTTGCGGAAGAGCGAACCGACTGCGGGCTCCGGAGGCGTACCCGGATCGGCGTCCGCCTCGACGTTCACAACGATGTGCTCGCTGGAATCGCGGCATTCGCGGCGTCTCGAAGCGCCTGGGCGGCGGCGCGAATCTCGTCCGCGCAGCCGGCATAGATGACCGAGCGCGATGCTGAGACGAGCAGCCCGCGGCCGCTTGCGTTGACTCCAGCCGCAACCGAAGCGTCGAGATCACCGCCCTGCGCGCCGATCCCCGGCAGCAGGATGGGCATGTCCAGACAGCGGGCGCGCACCTCGGCCAGCTCGTTGGGCCAGGTCGCGCCGACAACCAAGCCGAGATTCCGGTGATGGGATTCGCCCCACCGTCGAGCCTGTTCGGCGACGGCGAGGTAGACGGGCTGCGCATCCGCCAGCGGCAGCGACTGCAGGTCGGCCGCGCCGGGATTCGACGTCCGGCAGAGCGCGAATGCGCCACGCTCGGGACGCTGCAGGAACGGCGCCACAGCGTCGCCGCCGAGGTATGGATTGATCGTCACCGCGTCGGCGTCGAACCAATCGAATGCACTCGAGGCGTAGGCCGCCGCGGTGTTGCCGATGTCGTTGCGCTTGGCGTCGAGGATGACCACCGCATGCGGAGCGAGGCGACGAACGGTGGCGATCGTCTCCTTGAGCGCCTGCCAACCGACGTTTCCCGCCACTTCATAGAAGGCTGACTGCGGCTTGAACGCGCAGACGAGGTCGGCAGCGGCCTCGATCACTCGAGTATTGAAGCCGAGGATCTCGTCCGGTGAGGTGCGCTGCGGCTGAGGATCGAGCCCGACGCAGATCAACGAATCGGCGGTGTCCATCGCTGCGACGAGGCGGTCGGCAAATGGTGAAGTCGCCATGCTGCAAGGGTATCCCCGACCTGGGTCGGTCGTAGGCTGCGGGGGTGTCAAATCAACAGGCCGAACCCGCCCTTGACCTCCAGGTCTACTTGCAGCCGCCGCCCGCCCCGGCGCTCAAGAGCATGGCGGTCGTCGTGCTCGACATTTTCCGCGCGACGACCGTCCACTCGGCATTGTTCGCCGGCGGCGCACACTCTGTTTATCCAGTCGCCGATTTCTCAGCAGGGGTTGCGTTGCGAGATGCGCTGCCCGGAAGCCGGTTGATCGGCGAGGTAGGAGCGCTGCCGCCGCCCGAGGCGGACTTCGGCAACTCACCAACTGAGTTCGACTCGATGGATGTCAAGGGCTGGACGGTCGTCCATGTGACTAGCAACGGCACAACAGCACTGGTCGGCGCACTGGACGCCGATCTTGTGCTGTCGGGATGTCTGCGCAATATGTCGGCCAGCATCGAACACCTGTTGGCGGCAAGACCGGAGCGAGTCGCCATCGTCTGCAGCGGCGACCACGGCGGAACATCCCCTTCCGTCGAGGATGCGTTCGCGGCTGGAGCTTATGCCACTGCGGTTAAACGCTCCGTGCCCACAGCGGTCCTCAGGGGCGGCGCTCGATTGGCGTTCAAGCTGTACCACGCCTATGCACGTTCGCCCTCGCGAGCGTTTGCCGACTCGCCCCATGGCGATCACTTGCGCAAGCTGGGATTCCAGGCCGATTTCACGTACGCCGGCGACGTCGATTCAGATTCAACCGTGATCGCGCTCGGGCTTGACGACTCAGGACGGCCCGTCCTTGAGCGCGTCCCAGCTCTGCTGCATTGAGTTGATTTCGGCCTGGCTCGGTTGGTGTCCGCCGTAGCGGAAGTTGCTGAACGCCCGCGAGATTCGTTTTGGCGTGGGGCTGTGGTAGGCGCGCTCGAGCGCGTCGGCGAACTGCAGCGGCGTGCGATGGACCGCCCGCACCTGGCCCTTGGTTTCTGCGTGCTGGAGTACGTCGAAGTACAGTTCCGCGATCGGGGCATCCATGGCGCGCTCCTCCCTTTCGCGGCGGAATCGGTCCCTGAGTCCACTGAGCGCGGACAGCAGGTCACCCTTGAGGTCTGCCTCCGCCCAGAGCGACTCGCGAAGTTCCTCGGTCCGCGCCTGGCGGTTGGCGAAGCGGCGGAAGAAGTAGAACGCCGCAATCGCGAAGACCAGCACGGCGGCGATCCCGCCGAACACGCGAGAGAGCACGATCCCCGGTGTCGGATCAGCCTCTGCCACCTCGGCTTCTTCGATATCGGGACCTCGGCCGATCCCTTCGCCAATCTGTTCAACTGGTAGCGGAGCGGGTTCACCGATCCACCCGCGGACCTGCTCAACCAGCCAGAACAAGGGCCAGAGGATGTAGGTGATCACCGTGATGATCCCGCGGATGGCCACACCCAGGGCGTTGAGCACCGGCTCGACCACGCCGGACCCGGCCACCAGTCCGACCACCCCGGTCACGAGTAAGAGGAAGATCGCTACGCCGAGCACGAGCGCGATCAGGGTCGCGGCGACCGAAGCGCCGGTCTGGGCCACACCCAATCCCTGCACCTGATCAGAGTTGGCGGCGTTCTTCAGTGCGATCGTGATCAGCCCGGTCACAACCCAGATGATCGCGAGGGCTCGGACGTGGTCCTCGATCCCCGCGTTGTCGGCAAAGGCAAACGAGGCAACCAGGACGAACAGCCCGAACAGGGCGTAGTTCGAGAATGAGCGGTCCATCAAGTTGCTACTGCCCAGAGCAACACCGCGGAACCAGATGGGAATCAACATCAGGGCGGCAAAAAACTGATCGATTTGTCCCGCGACTACCGTTCCATCCTCCAGCACGACCTGCTCGCGCCAGACGAGACTGGACGGCCGGCCTAGCTCTAGCACCCAGGACATGTTCCAGATGCGCGCGGACTCGGAGAGGTCAATCGACCCGATGACCTGCAGGGCGATCAGGGTGATGGCGAGACCACCCCAGAAACGCTGTTTCATAGTCAGTTCGCGGCTGCCGAGCCATCGCGAGATGAGGAAGCCGAGCGCCAGTGTGCCACCGACCGCCCAGACCGACAGCGTCTCGCCGGAGTCATATGCGACCAGCCTCGGAATCAATTTGGCCAGAACGATCAGCAGGACGGCCTCGCCAAGCAACAGCGAAATCGTGTAGGCGCGCTCAGTCCGGAGGCGAGGCGCGCCGCCGGTGGCAGCCGAAACTGCAACGCTCACGATGACCGGTCCGGTCTGGCCCAGGGATTGTCCGGCTCTCGGGGTCTGGATGGAGCAGCGGGTGTAACGCCCGCAAACTCAGGTTGCGGGTTGGGTGATGAATCGAGCTCGTCGCCACCGACGAACGTGGGCAGGTTGACCTCTTCGAAAGGTTCGCGCGGCCGCTTGCTCGCGTACAAACGGTCGGTCCTGGCCCAGGGTCCCGCCTCGCCGACGCGCTCGTAGTGCAGACCCTCCAGCGCCGAGCGGATGTCGTACACGGGCGACTCGGCGAAGGTCGCCGGCGGATCATCGATGCCCACATAGATCAGCGCGATCTGAGCGCCGTGTCGCTTGAGTCGGTCGAGTGAGGATTCCAGCGCGGGGGTGAGGACAGCCGTGACGAGCGCGAGCGTGGAACCGAAAGAGAGCCGTTCCTCGCTCAGCATCCGCTCGATTCTGACCAACGTGAAGACATCGGCCATAGCCAGCGCCTCAAGGATGCGGGTCATCTGTCCCGGCGCCCGAGAAGCTGGGACGCGAATCGCCGTGTCATGACCCGGCCAGGTGCAGTTGGCCAACAGCCCGACCGGGACACGGTCCTGTGAAAAGTCGTTGGCCAACGAGGCAGCGACGGATACGGCCCGTTCGAAGATGTCGCCGAAGAATCCCTGCCAGGCGTGCGGCAGCGTCGACACGTTGAGGGCCACGATCGCAATCAGATCGCTGGACGGGTCGTAGACGCGCGATTGCAGTTGCTGACGGCGGGCGGTCGCCTTCCAGTCAACCTTCTTCAATGGATCGCCAGGCCGGTAGTCGCGGATCGTTTGAAGACGTGTCGGGTCCTCGAACAGGCGCTGTCCGCCGCGGCGTTCTCCTTGGGGACGCATTTGCGGCAGTCCGAGCCGTTCCAGCGGGATCACTTCTGGGTAGACCCAGAGTGTGTGCTCCGCCTCGTCGGTGCGTTCCCGACGATAGACCCCGAACAGGTCGCCCGATCTGAGACCGATGCGCGCAAGCCGAAAGTGGCCGCGGGTGATCAGAGGGATATCAAACGCCCAGGTCAGCCGCTCGTACCAGCGTACGGACGTGCTGCGAACGACGACCCCTTCCTGCGGGGCGGACTCGTGCAGCTTGCTAAATTGCTGGTTGCTCGGTTCCAGGATCTCGGGCAGGTTGATACGCACCTGCAGGGCTGTCAGCGGGACGATCTTTCGGTTTTCGAGCCTCAAGTTGAGACGCAGCGTCTCTCCGACAAACGCGTGGGTCTGCGAAATCTCGACCTTGGATATCAGGCGTTCAAGGGCGTAGCGGGTCCAGAGCCAGGCGGCCCAGCCCGCGACCAGTACGGTCGCGGCGACCAGCGAGACGATGATCTCGCCCACGGCGATGCCGAGCAATACGACAATCACAGTGATCGGCGCCCAGATCGCGCGGACAATGCGGTTGTCGTGGCGAAATCCCCACTGGCCCGACGTGATCTTCTGTTCGCGTTCGTCGCGGCGAGACTCAGCCTCGATCTCGGAGAGCATGCCGCCGCCAAAGCCAGCGCCGCCCATCATCGACATGGCGGACCCTCTCGAAACCTCGGTCAGGTGCTAGCTGCCGGCGGCCGCGGCGTCGATCGGCACTGGGACCCGGTTGAGCATCTGCTCGAGCAGCGATTCAGACGTCGATGATCGCAGGCGAGCATCAGCCGAAAGCATCAAACGGTGCGGCAACACGACGCGCGCCATCTCCTGCACATCATCCGGCAGGACGAAGTCACGGCCGCGAATGGCCGCCAGCGCCCGCGTCGTACGCAGCAGCGCCAACGACGCCCGCGGTGAAGCGCCAAGCTCGAATGCCTTTTCCCCCCGCGAGGCTTGCACGATCGCAACGATGTAGCCGCGCACAGCCTCGCTCACACGGACCTGTTCGACCGTCTTGACCATCAAGCGCAGTCGCTCCGACTCGACGACCGGGCTGAGTTCTTCCAGCGGCTGCGAGCGTTCGAAGCGGAGCAGGATCGCGTCCTCTTCGTCGGCGTCGGGGTATCCCATGCGCAATCGGAGTAGGAAGCGGTCGAGCTGCGCCTCCGGCAGCGGGAAGGTACCTTCGAGCTCGACAGGATTCTGCGTCGCGATCACCAGGAAGGGACGCGGCATGGCCATCGTCTCCCCCTCGACCGTGAGCTGTCGCTCCTCCATCGCTTCGAGCAGTGCCGCCTGCGTGCGAGGAGAGGCGCGGTTAATCTCGTCGGCGAGTACCAGTTGAGCCAGCAAAGGGCCGGCTCGGAACTCGAAATCGCCCGACTTCTGGTTGTAGATGTTGACGCCGGTCACGTCCGACGGCAATAGGTCGGGCGTGAACTGGATGCGCCGGAAGGAGCAACCAATCGAGCGGGCGAACGACTTGGCCAGCATGGTCTTGCCCAGGCCGGGCACGTCGTCGAGCAGAATGTGCCCCTCGGAGAGGATGGCCGCGAGCGTGTAGTCCAACACCTGCTCACGGCCGACGATCACCCGGCCCACGTTTTCGCGCACCCGAGCGGCCGTCTCCTCAACGTCTGAAAGGGTTGGCGGCAGCGCGGAAGTGGTCATTTGGGAAGCGTATCAGCAGCTCCGACCCACCAGACCGCTCCCGACGGGGCAGGTGTCGCGAAGCGACGGAGGGGGCCTACTATCTGAGCGACGCAGATCAAGAGAGACGAGGGCGACATGCGGGCTGAAATCATCAGCATCGGCACCGAGATCCTGATGGGCGAGATCCTCGACACGAACGCCAACTACATGGCCCAGCGCCTGCCCGCCATGGGCATCGATCTCTACTTCATGCACCAGATCGGTGACAACAAGGAGCGCCTCGTCGAACTGATTCAGACCGCCAGGAATCGTTCGGACGTGGTCATCCTGACGGGTGGACTGGGTCCCACTGAGGACGACATCACCCGCGACGCAATCGCCGAATCGGTCGGCGAAGAAGCGTACGTCGTTCCCGAGCTGGAGGCGCACCTTCGCAACTTCTTTGAACGCCGAGGCGGCCGGATGCCCATGCAGAACGTCAAGCAGGCCACGATCATCCCCTCCGGAGAGTCGATTCCCAATCCTCGCGGGACCGCGCCCGGCTGGTGGGTGGAGAAGGACGGCGCGATCATCGTCGCAATGCCCGGCCCGCCGGCCGAGATGACCGGCATGTGGGAGAACGAGATCGCGCCGAGGCTCAAGGCGCGCTCGGACGGCGGCGTGCTGATCTCACGGACGCTGAAGACGACCGGTCTGGGGGAATCAATGTTGGATGAGCTGCTGGGCGATCTGCGGCATCAGCCAGACCCAACGGTCGGCGTCTATCACAAAGCGGACGGCGTCCACGTGCGTCTCGCCTCGAAGGCCATGTACGACGACATCGCCCGCGACCGCATCGCGCCGGTCGAGCAGGAGATTCGCTCCATGCTGGGCGACGCGATCTGGGGTGCAGACGAGGACACGTTCCAGGAGGCGGTCGCGTCGCTACTCAAAGATCGCGATATGTCGATCGCAGTGATGGAGTCCTGCACCGGCGGACTCCTGGCCAGCACAATCACCGACGTGCCCGGCGCCAGCGGCTACTTCCGGGGCGGACTCGTCACCTACACCGCCGAGGCCAAGATTCAGTACGGGGTGGATGCAGCGATCATCGATAAGCATGGCGTGGTCTCGAACGAGACCGCTGGGGCGATGGCGAGCGCCGTGCGTCGACAGTTCGACGCCGATATCGGCGTCGGCATCACCGGCGTCGCCGGGCCGGAGCCGCACGGTGGCCAGCCGGTCGGGGCCGTTTGCTTGGGAATCGAGACAGCGAGCGAAAGCTACGCGACGGGCTATACCTTCGCCCAGACCAGAGCGGCCATCAAGGCCAGAGCCGTTACCTCGGCCCTCACCCTGATCCGTCGCGCGACGCTGGGCGAACTCATGACCGGCTCCTCGGGCATCTATCGGCGGCTGTAAGTCTTCACACCGCCCGGATCGTCAACAGTCCGTCGACATCTTCTTCCACAGCCTCGCCGCGGACGACCAGTGCGTCGATGTGGCCGGTGACCTCGGCCATGGCCTGCCAGATGCGCCGGTCGGGCAGGCGCTTGAACATCGTCGAGAGGAGTTCGTACGGCGTCATCGGACCCTCGGCGATGATGTCACCAATCTGGCCCTGGCGCTTGCGATGATGCCGCCGAACGTTCTCGATCTCTGTTGCGACTTCATCCGACGGCTCACGGTGTCCCGGGTATAGATAACTGACACCCAACTCTTCGATACGGTCGAGCGAGTCGGCGAACGCGGGCAGGCTGCGAAAGCGTTCGGGCGGCTCAACCGAGATGTCAAAGTGCCAGCCCGGATTGGAGTTCAGCCCAGGAATCACCTGATCGCCGCTGAACAGAGCGCCGGTCTCGGGTTCAAAGAAGACACTGTTGCCCGGCGTGTGACCCGGGGCGGAGATGAGCAGCACCCGGCGATCGCCGAGCCGGATCTCGGCGCCGTCTGTCAGTTCCTGATCGGCGCGGAATGGCGTTCCCCGAATCAGTCCCGGCCAGCGTTCGCGCCGCACCCCGCCGCCGGTGTTGTCGCCAGAGCGATAGGCCTGACGCATCTTCTCGCGAGCTTCGATGAAGCCGCTGATCCGAACCTCAGGCACGCCGACTCGGCGCATGTAGTCGAAGACGTACTGCGTCTGGTAGCCAATAATGTTGCGCCCGTGCAGGAACGACTGCGCCTCGAGCTCGGAGGCGACGACCGGAACGCCTTCATCCTGCCAACGAAAGGCGAGCCCGCAGTGGTCAATGTGCGCGTGCGTGATCGCGACGTACTTGACATCGCGGATGTCCAGCCCTGCAGCGTCGAGCTGGGCGGCAAGTGCGTCCCAGGCGCCGTCGTAGTCCGGGCCCGCATCGATCATGATGATGCCATCCGAAGTCGGCAACGCGTAGGCCCAGTTGTCGCCCAGCGCAATCGGCAGGACCCCATGCTCCGTGATCATCGAGTCCGACACGCAGTCAGGCCTGCGGCCTGTCGGATTCGTCGAGCTGTTCGGTCTGCTGCGATTGCTGGTCCTCGGTATCGGCGCTGCGCGTCGTGGACTCCAGACCAGGGATGTTCTTGATACTGCCGACAATGTCGATGCCGGTCAGCGATTCGATCACCTCCGGCACCTGAGCAACGGTGCGAGTGATATCGCGGGTCAACTTGCTGGCGCCGGTGCCGCCGTCACCACCGCCCCCGAACATCACGATCCGGTCGGTGCGAGCGAGCGGCTGGGCAACGGCCTCGGCGACGGCGGGCAGCGTTTCGAGCACCTGCTGGATCACCGCGGCCTCGCCGTACTCTTTCCAAGCTGCCGCCTTGAGCTGCATCGCGGCTGCTTCTGCGGCGCCCTTGGCTTCGATCGCTTCTGCTTCCGCCTGACCGGTGAGGCGGATCACTTCAGCCTGCGCCTCGCCCTGTCGACGTGTGGATTCCGCCTCGGCCGTCGCCTGAGCGACGACAGCGTTTCGGTCGCCCTCGGCAATCGTTTCCAGTCGGTAGCGTTCCGCCTCGGCCGGCTTGCGGATCGTCGCCTCTAGCTCTCGCTCGCGACGCTGGATTTCCTGTTCCTGCAGTTCAATCTGCTTGGCTCGCTCCACGACCTCGATCTCGACCTCTTCGCGACGAATCTCCTGTGTCGTCTTGGCCCGCTGCAACTCGTCGGCAAGTTCGGCTTCCGCACGTCGTGCGTTGACCTCCTGGTCGTAGGCCGCCTTCTGGACGTTGAAGCTTCGCTCTGACTCGGCGATTTTGGTTTCCGCCTCGTAAGTTGCGGCCTGCTGGGCGCGCTTGGCCTCCGCCGATCGGATGCCGGCATCCCGCTCGGCCTCTGCCTGACCGATGGTCGCGTCACGCCGGACCTCTGCGGTACGACGGATGCCCAGTGCGTCGAGATAGCCACCGGGATCCTTGATGTCGCGGATCGTGAACGACACAATCTCCATGCCCATGCCGGCGAGGTCCGGCGACGCCACGGTTCTCACCTGCGAAGCGAACTTCTCTCGGTCGCTGTAGATCTCCTCGACCGTCAGCGTGCCGAGGATGGCACGTTGATGACCTTCGAGCGTCTGCAGCGGAACGTCCATCACCTCGATCTCGGTCTTGCCCAGGAACTGCTGAGCCGCGGTGCGAATCGCCTCTTCCGAGCGGGCGACCTTGACCTGCGCCACGCCATCGACCGAGACGGCGACGCCCTCGCCGGTGTAGACGTTCTCGGTCTTCACATGCAGCGTCATCACGCTCAGCGGCAAGCGCTGCGAGCGGTGGAATATCGGCACGACCAGCGTGCGTCCTCCGACCACCACTTTCGGCTGTTCTCCTCCACCCGACCTGACCAGGGCCTCATTTGGCCCAACAGTTTGAATGACTCCCATTTCAACGATCCCTTCGTTTCCGGATCAAGTGTGCCAAAGAAAGCCGGGCGAGGCGATCGCGCCACGAGCGGCGCATCAGCTCGGCAGGTGCGTGTTCCGGCGCGACCACCTTGAGGACGCCGCCAGCATAGACACCTGTCACGACGACCGATGATCCCTCGCCGATATCCTCGCCCTCGGTCATCGCGGTGAACTGCTCGCCGTCAACGAGGATCTCGCCACTTGGATTGAGGATACTGACGACCGTAGCCGACTGGGCGATTAAGCGACGCTCTTGCTCTGGAATAAACGCCTCGGACTTGCCGCCGCCGCGACCCAGGATCCAGAACATGGCAATCACCGACCCGGTGACTGCGCCAAACACGGCCAGGACCCAGCGCGAGATCTCGAGCGGATCATCGAGCGCCGACGGCTCAGGAAAGATCTCGCCAAACAGCAGGAACCCGGCCAGAATCCAACAGATCACTGCTCCCATCCCCGCCCAACCAAATCCGTCGAGCTGGGACTCCAGCAGCAACAGCGCGATGCCGGCGACGAGCAACAGCACACCCGTGAAGTTCACCGGCAGCAGTCCGATTCCGGCAAAACCGAGCACGAGACCAAGGACGCCTAAGACGCCCGGACCGAAGTTGCCCGGATCGCGGATTTCGAAAATGACGCCATATGTGCCGAGCAAGATCAAGGCGTAAGTCACATTCGGATTGGTCAGAATGTCGAGGAAGCGTTCCACCAGCGAGCGTCCCAGCTCGTCGAGCTGAGCTCCCGCCGTGCGCAGGGTGCGCGTCCCGGTAGTGGTCTCAACCTCGGCGCCGTCGATCTTGTTGAGCAGTGAATCAAGGTCGACGGAGACGTGATCGATCACATCGAGTGCGAGCGCCTCGTCAGCGGTGTAGGCCTTGGCCTCGAGCACGGTGAGTTCAATCGCCTCATAGTTGCGACCGCGCGCGCCGGCGATGCTCCGGATCAGTGCAGTGATGTCCTCGTCCACCTTCTTGCGCAACGTCGGCGGCAGGTCCTCACCCGTGCCCGTAACCGGCGCGGCAGCGCCGATATTCGTCGCCGGCGCCATCGCGGCGATGTTGGCCGCAATCGTGATGATCGTGCCGGCCGAGGCCGCCTGCGCCCCCGATGGCCAAACGTACGCAACCGTCGGGACCGGCGAGTTGAGCAACTGCTCAGCGATGTTCCGCATCGAGGAGATCAGGCCGCCAGGCGTGTCGATGCGAATCACCAACGCCTCAGCGTCTCGGGATTCAGCTTGGTCGATCACCCGCGAGAGATAGCGCTCGGTTATCGGCTCGATCGGCCCGTCAATGTCCATGACCAGGACGAGCGGCGCCTCGTCGTCCTGCGCGAAGGAGTCGTGCGGCAGCAGCAGGGCCAACGTGCCGATCAGAACAACGGCCCACAGCCAACGCACCACAACCGTCCGATCAGTTATCCGGTCTCGGCCCGGATTGCGTCGTGGAGCACGCCGAGCTGCTCGATCATCGCGTCGATCGAGCGGGCGCCGGCGACGAAGATGCCGGTCACGTTGACGGCGGCCCAACCGAAACCGGTCTCCTGCGCAGCCGCAGCCGTGCCGGCGACATCCGCCGGGCGCGCCCAAAAGTCGCGGGTCGAAGCATCGCCCGCCCGCGGCGGCATCGTAAGCTGGCACTGGAAACCGAGCGCCTGCGGATCACGACCGGCCTGCTCCGCCTCCTCCTTGATCACCCGGATCGACTCAGCGGCCTCCTCGCCCAGCACACCCGATGCCATCCAACCGTCGCCGAACCGTCCGGTCCGTCGCAATGCAGCCTTCGAAGTGCCGCCGATCCAGACCGGAATATCGCCACCCTCCGCGATCTGCAGCGGCTTCGGCTCCATCGCCATCTCCTTCGAGACAAAATGCTCGCCCTCGAAGTTGATCGAGGAATCGCTCCAGCAGGCCTTCATCAGCGCAATCGCCTCGTCCATCGCGGCGCCGCGGGTTCGGTAGTTCATGCCCAGGGCCTCATACTCCGAGTCTTGCCAGCCGACACCGACACCCACCCGCAACCGCCCACCTGAGAGGGTGTCGAGCGAGCTGAACTGCTTCGCGACCAGCACCGGCTGGCGCTGCGGCAAGACCAGAACCTCGGTACCCAAACCGACCCGCTCGGTCACCGCAGCGATGTAGCCAAGCGTGATCAGCGCCTCGAGTATCGGCATGTTGGATGGGTACGGTCCGGACTCACGATCAGGCCGTGGGTGACCCATGACGACGTGATCGAACATGTCGATCTCGTCGTAGCCGATCTCTTCAATCGCTTTGGCGAGCCGACTGATTTCGGCCGGCCCGTTGCGATGGACGACAGATGGAAAGTCAACGGTCAGTTTCATTTGAACAGCTCCCGGAGTTCTCTTTCGAGTGTGCATCGCGGACGAACGGGCTGAGGCTGTCGTCCGGCGATTATGCTAACCGTGACGCGAAGTCACCCAGAGCACCCTTCCAAAACATCGGAGAACGCCATGGCGGAAATCACGATCAACGCAAACGGACCGATCCTGATCTCGACCGAGGGTCTGTCGCTGAAGGCCAACGACGGCTCGACGATCCCCAATCCCAAGGGCTCGATGGCGGCGCTGTGCCGCTGCGGCCAGTCGGACATGAAGCCGTTCTGCGACGGCTCGCACAAGGCCTGCGGCTTCGAGCACGACCCCTCGACGGCGTAGCCCAACTCCGCGGCGTCCGAACCTATCTCGGCCTCCTACCTGGGACCCGTTCCAAACGCGACCGTCACCCGCGACGCACTCGGAGAGAATTCGGGCGACTTGGCATTGCGCGGAGGTCGAGAAGCGATCGCTCCGCCGTCATGATGCGCCTAGCGCCGGGAATCGACTCGTACCCGTGCCGCCAGACGATGACGGCGGCGAGCACGGTCGCGCCGAAGACTAAGGTGCCGAATCCAGTGCCAACCGTGGCGCCGACCATTTCGATGATCGTAATCATCAGCACCACAAACAACGCCAGACCTCCAATCACCAGGGCAATCGGGCGCGAGCGCGCCACACCCAGCAGGACCATGGCCAACGCCCAGGCCCATTCGACGATTAGCCAAGCGCCAAACTCAAACGCAAATGCGCATGCGATCGCAAACCCGCAGAGCCAAATCGTCACTTCCCAACGCAGCACGGCAAAGCCTCCCGGTAGGCGATTTCTCAGCGGGATGAAGGGGAAGAGGGTTAGCGCCAACAGGACCAATGCCAGGGCCATGCTGCTGGTCTCGTTGATGTGAAGCAGCGTAGTCAGTGTCGAGGCGGTGAATAGCCTCCCGGAAAACGACAACCAGGTCCGATCTCGTCGCCTGACGGAAATCCCGGTCGCCACGACCGCGCCAATGATCAGCAGGAAGTAGAACCAGGACGCGCCCTGCGTTGAGGCCGCCGCCACCAGCGCAATGCCCAGCACCGTCGACGAAGTGATCACGGCCCCGGCCGAAGTGTCGCGGTCGGCCCAACCGCGGCGGTCCATTTGCAGGGAGACCAACTCGACCGCCAACACGACCAGCGCCATCAGCGACAGGGCGCCCCAGAACAACAATGCCGATACCGGCTGGCTAAAAACGAACGGCCAACTCGCCAGCTCAAACGTGGCAGGTAACGTCAACGCTCCGGGCAGTGCGACTAGTGCGGCCGCCGCGATTGACCCGGCCAACGCCGAGCGCAACCACCAGCAGACGGCGCCGCAGACCGCCATGAGCAGTATGCAACCCAGGATCCAGCCCTCTTGAAAGCTGTCGAAGGCATAGCCAAACAGTGCCGACGCCGGCGCGAAGCTGATGCCCAGAAGCAACGCGCCACCGCCGGCAAGCCAGTTGGAAGCCGCCCGCGGACGGAGCTCGAGCGAAGCCCGAGCAACGGCCAGCACGACCACCCCGGCGACACCCAAGACGACGAGTTGCGCCGTGCTGTCGTCCTCAAAGTGCATGAACGCCAGCGCGAGCGTGCCGACCAGGACGAGCAACGCACCTAGCGCCGCGCCAATGTCAGCGGCCAGCGCGGCTCGGGTGTCCTCGGGGACGGAAGCGGGATCGGCCGAGGGCAGAAACGCCTGCTGCTGTGGTGTGAGCAGGCCGCTAGCGGCGAAGCGAGCCAGCGTATCCTCGCTCGGTTGCGTCGCCATGGGCAGCCCTGGTTCACGCGTTGCCGCTGCGGCGGCGAAGCGCCGCACCGATAGCGTAACGACATGAACGACCTGTAATCGGAGCGGCAATCCGGATCAGCAGAGCAATACACTCAATCTCGTTGACAGTGAACTTCGTTTGGAGTGGTCGACTTGCCATCTGATCTCGTCTTCAACTGGCTGAACGAAGCCGTGATCGGCATCGAGGTCTGGCAGTTCATCGGACTGGCCGCGCTGGTGATCGTCATCGTCGCCCTGCGCATTGCTCTCTTCTGGCTGATCTGGGCATTCCTGCAACGACGCATCGACCCGGCACGTCACGAGTTCTGGCGCAACCGACTGCGTCGCATCCAACGTCCGCTGCTACTCGTGCTCACGGCGGTCACGCTGATGATCGGATTCCCGCTGCTCGAGTTCGATTCCGAAATTGAGAACGTCGTCAACATCTTCGCCCGCATCGCCGCCACGCTGGCGACTGTCCTCGTCGGCTTCCGCATCGTCGACGCCGCTGCCGATTACTGGGCGGAGATTGCTTCGGAAACTGATTCCAGGTTTGACGATCAACTCGTCCCGCTGGCTCGCTCCGCCGGAAAGCTCATTGTCTCTGCGATTGGCATGATCTTTGTCCTGCAAAATCTCGGCGTCAACATCACCTCGTTGATCGCCGCGCTGGGAATCGGTGGACTGTCAATCGCCTTTGCCGCTCAGGACACGCTGAAGAATCTGTTCGGCGGCGCCACGATCTTCGCCGACAAGCCCTTCGAGATCGGCGACTGGGTGATCGTCGACGACATCGAAGGCACCGTCGAGCAGATTGGATTTCGCTCTACCCGGATCCGGACCTTCGCTGACTCGTTGATCACTGTGCCGAATGCGCGAATGACTGACACCGCGGTCAACAACATGGGCCAGCGCAGCTGGCGCCGCTACTACACGACCGTCGGCATCGCTTATCACACCGATCCTGACCGGATTCAGGCATTCGTCGAGGGCGTCCGTGCGATCGTGCGCTCGAATCCGAACATGCGCCACGACTACTACATCGTCGAGCTGCACAGCTTCGGCGACTCGGCGCTGAACATCATGGTCTACACGTTCATCGGCGCCTCCAACTGGAATGAGGAGTTGCGCACGCGGCACGTCTTCAACCTCGACATCATTCGTCTGGCACAGGAATTGCAGGTCGAGTTCGCCTTCCCCACACAGACGCTGCATCTCGCCAGCCGGGTCGCGGGCGCACAGGAGATTCCCGACCCTCGCTCGCGCGACAGTCTGGCCGACACCATCGAAGACTACGCACCCGAGGGCGAGTCCGGCCAGCGCACCGACGACCCAATCACCAGGGGCTACGACAACGGCTGAGTCTTGGCCCTAGCGTCATGACCATTACCAAAGAGTGCTCTTCGATCTTCCTAGCCTCGGCGTGGGCAGAACACTTCTGCCCACGGAGGAGGTGTAGATCATGCTGGAACTGGCTGTCTTTCACAACGGCGCGGCCGACCTGCCGCTGACGACAACACACGAAGGGGTGGTGGTCAACGACGGGGACTTGAACGAGGTCCACGAGTCAGGCCGTCGCATCATCGCCAACCAGGTGCGACAAGGCGTGCTCGCCGACCAACTGGGCTTCAACTACTGGTTCATGACCGAGCATCACTTCCAACCGGAAGGCGCAGAGCTGTCTCCGGCGCCACTGCAAACCGAGACCGCCATCGCAGCGCTGACTTCTCGAATCCGCCTCGGACAGATGGCCAACATCCTGCCCTGGTGGCATCCGATTCGTGTGGCCGAATCGGCAGCGATGCTCGACGTGATCTCGGGCGGCCGATTGGAGTTCGGCGTCGGTCGTGGCTACCAGCCTCGCGAGGCCGAGGTCCTGGGCGGGGCCATGGGCGCCACGATCCAGGATCAGGAACGCAACCGCTCCTACTTCGAAGAGGCCTACGAGATCATCATGAAGGCCTGGACCGAGCCGTCGTTCTCCTATCACGGCGAGTTCTATCGCGTCCCGCCCTCCTACACGAAGTGGAACCACAAGCAGACGATTGCCTACTTCGAGCAAGAGCGGACCAAGCATCCTGTCGACGACGTGCTCGATCTCGGTCCGCCCGACATGTACTCGATGGGCAGCCCGGTGCTGGCCTCGACAACCAAGCTGCGCGAGATCTCAGTGATCCCGCAGCCGCTGCAGAAGCCGCACCCCCAGGTTTGGCAGCCGGTCACATCCCCTCGCTCGATTGATTGGGCGGCGCAGCGCGGGGTGAACTGCTTCACCGTGCCCGAGCCGACCTCTCGGCTGGTCGGCAACGTCCAGCGTTACTACGAATCGTCCGAAGCGGCCGGCTGGCCCGATCGCCTCGATCGCGGCCCGTTCAAGTTCGGCTGGGACTCGGAGAAGAAGCGCGGCTACGGTTGCTGCCGCTACATCCACCTGCTCGATCCGAACGACCCCGACGGCGACATGGAACGCTTCAAGCTCGGCCTCGAGTTGCAGTGGGACTACTACGGCCCATTCGGCTTCGCCGCCGTGCTGGCCGACGCGGACGAGGATCCATACCCCCTCGACATGCGCGTCACCGCAGACCTGCTCATCGACAAGCAGGTCGCGATCGTCGGCACACCCGACCAGGTGGTCGAGCAAATCATGGCGGTCAAAGAGGGCGTCGGCTACGAGGACTTCCTTTTCACCACATGGTTTGAGATCGGCGGCTACTCCCACGACGAGGTCGAGCACCAGATGCAGTGGTTCGCCTCCGACTGCATGCCGCAACTGGCCGACGCCTGCGGCGGCATGGTCGTCAACCCGCCAGCCAACGCGGTCGCACCCGACCTCGCGGCCGTCGCGGGCGACTAGGACACGCCGGGACAACACCCTCCCGCACAACAAGCAGCACTAGAAACTGCAGGATTGAAAGCGAAGGAGATTCGCAATGGGTATCAAACTTCATGGTCTACAGCTGGGCGGCTTCCCCGTCCCGCTCGAGATGCTGTTCGACACCGGCGGCGCTCGCGAGACGATGCGCATGGACGACGGCGACATCGTCGATGGTCTCTACCAATGCCCCTCGCTGTCGTACATCATCGAACACCCCGATGCCGGGCTGATCGCCTTCGAGACGGGCGTCTCGACCAACTGGGGCGAGGAGTGGCTGTCGGACTGGACCGACCTTGTCGACCTGTCGGGAATCACGCCAGACGTCTGCATGGACGCCCAGCTCCAGGCCAACGGCTGGGGCGTTGAAGACGTCTCGCACGTGATCCAGGGACACCTGCATGCCGACCACGCCGGCGGGCTGCGTATCTTCGAGGAAGCCGGCGCAACCGTCGTCGTGCATGAAGATGAGTGGCGGTTCTGCGTCGGCAACGTCGAGAGTGCCGACGCCTTCTTCGTCCGCGCCGACTGGAACTTTGTCTCCCGGGCCCCGCAGATGCTGATGTACGGCGATCAGGAGATCTTCAAGGACGTCTGGACGCTCTCGCTGCCCGGTCACACGCCCGGACAGATGGGACTGATGGTCCGCCTCGATTCCACCGGCTGGGTGATGCTGACCTCCGATGCGATGTACTTCCACGACACGATTGGTGAACCCAACGCGACCTCCGTGATCAACATGCAGCCAGAGGACTGGCACAACTCAATCGCCAAGATCGCGAGAATCGCGGCCGACCAGGACGCGTTCCTGCTGCCGGGTCACGACACCGTCGGTTCGCAATACACCGAAGGCGTCGCCGAAGCCAAACGAATCGACTTCGCGCCGGGAGCCGTCTACGAGTAGCAGCAAACTCGTCCCCGTTCCTCTCTCCCCCCGCTCTGCGGGGGAGATGTCGCGGAGCGACAGAGGGGGGTCCGCCCACCCCCAGGCGCCGCCTACACTCGTGGACATCCATCCACGAATCAGGACCGAGGAGCTCCCAAGTGAAGAACATGCGCATCGGCGTCCACATTGCGCTGCAGAACATCCAGATGATGGGTGCGCCCGCCCTAATCGACGGCATCGTCGCGGCCGACCGCGACGGGCTCGACACCGCCTGGCTGACCGTCGGCGGACCCGCACCAGACCCGTTTGCCGTCTTCGTCGGCGCCGCACTCTCCGGCGCCGAGCGAATCACCTTTGGCACCTCCATCGTCCCGACCTACCCTCGACACCCAATCTCGATGGTGCAGGGCGCGGCCTCGGTCGATCAGATGGCGCCGGGCCGGTTGATCCTCGGCCTCGGACCGTCGCACAAGCCGGCAATCGAGGGCACCTGGGGCATCCCCTTCCACAAGCCGCTCTCGCACCTGCGTGAGTACGTCACGATCTGCCGCGCGCTGCTCGAGAACGGCGAAGTCAACCACGAGGGCGAACTGATCACCGCTCGAGCCCAGTTGCCCGGTGGTCCGACCCAGGTCTCCACGATGATCTCAGCCCTGCGCGAGAAGGCCTGGTCGCTGTCCGGCGAAATCACGGCCGGCGGCATCTCCTGGATGTCGCCGCTGCCCTACATCCGCGATGTCGCGCTGCCGGCGCAGCAGGCCGGCGCCGACCTGGCCGGTCGCGACCGTCCCCAGATGGTCGTCCACACGCCGATCATCCTGAGCGAAGACCAGGAAGCCATCCGAGCCGCCGCCAAGCGCCAGTTCGGCTTCTACCAGCGCCTGCCCTACTACTCGCAGATGCTGCAAGACGCCGGCTACGACGAAGCATCCGGCACCGACTTCACCGACCGAATGGCCGACGCATTGATCGTCTCAGGCTCCGAAGCAGAGGTCGGAGACAAGGTCCGCGCCATGCACGACGACTACGGAGTCGACGAGCTGCTCGCCGCCATCGTCGTCCTCGTCGACGACGCCGAGTCCCACATCGAGCGCACCCGCGCATTCCTCGGCGAGCTGGCGCAGGCGGACTAAGTCAACCGCGCGGCTTCTGCCCCTCCATCAACACGACCGGAGCAAGCCGAGCCGCGAACAGCGGACTGATCGCCGGGCTCGGAGCGGTCCTTGGCTCTGCCTCCTCGAGCTCAGGCTCGGGCGGTTGTTCAGCCTCGATCGAGGCGGCGGCGGTGCCAGCCTCCGCTGGGGTTCGACGGTGTCTGGCTCTCGACATCGCCATCAGGATGGTCCCCGCGACCACGACCAGGCCGACGATGTAGAGCGTCTCTCGACCTCCGATCGCGTCGGCGACGACGCCCCAAACCGGGGCGAGGATGCCCTGCAGGCCGAAGGCCATGAAGACCCAGCTCATCACGCGACCGAAGTACTCGGGCCGGGTGTTGGTCATCATGATCGTCTGGTTGAGCAGCATCACCGCCGAGCGAGCGCCGCCGGCCACGGCGGAGACGATCAACAGCACTCCGTAGACCGGCGCCCAGGCGGTCAGCCAGATGCCGCCGGCGAGAGCCAGGGCAGAGAGGAAGAGCAACGGCCAGGGCCAGCGCCGACTGCCAACCACGCCCGCGAGCATCAGATTGATCGGCAGCGCCGTCACACCCCAGATCGTGCCGACAATCAGGGCCTCGTTCTCTGCTCGACCGAACTCCTGGTCGAGCAGGCCCGGCACCAGCGTCTGCAGCGCGAACCCGGTGACCACGATCAGCGTCCAGAACATCCACAGGCTGCGCAGCTGGGGACGGCTGGTTAGGTAACGCAAGCCGGCAGCCATCTCGGTCGTCATCGCCTTGCGTTGCTCAGGCGGCGTCGCTCGGCCGCTGCCGCTGATCATGATCGTCAGCGGAATCACGATCACGAACGGGATGGCCACGAGCATGTAGAGAATGCCCGAGTTGAGACCCATCGAGACGACGAGTAGCGCCGACAGCGCCGGTCCGATCACGGC
>DAOUHS010000096.1:0-5792 GCA_034428415.1 Dehalococcoidia bacterium | reverse complement strand
GCGGGCGAACTGGCCGACCTGACCCGGTCGCGGACTGCGGAGGACGTGTTCCACGACGCCCAGACCTGGCGGATCCCGTTCGGCCTGATTCCGTCGATGTCGGATGTGATGACTTTGCTGCCTCATCGGGAGCGGGAGTTCTTCCTCGACTTCGAGCATCCGCGCGCGGGTCGAGTGCGGATGCCGGGGATTCCCTGGATGTATGGCGACGAGCGGCCGGTGGGTTCAAGGACTCCATTGTTGGGCGAGCATGATGGGGAAGTGCGAGCAGGGGCTTGGGAGCAGGCTGGTCACCCCCCTCTGCCTTCGGCATCTCCCCCGTCAAGGGGGGAGAAGGGGATTGAAGGGGGGAGCAACGGCGACCCCGAACGGCCACTTGAAGGGCTGAGGGTCATTGACCTTTCGATGTTTATGTCGGGGCCGATGACGTCGTTGATCTTCGCCGACGGCGGGGCGGATGTGATCAAGGTGGAGTCGGTGCAGCGGATCGACGGGTGGCGGGCCGGCGGCGCGACTGATGACTTCTGGTGGGAGTGGGCGCCGCAGTTCAACTGGGTCAACCGCAACAAACATGGGATCACGCTCAATCTGACGGACCCGCGCGGATCCGACGTAATCCGGCAGATGGTCAAAGACGCGGACATCCTGGTCGAGAACTACACGCCTCGGGTGATGGGCAACTTCGGACTGAGTTACGAGGAGCTGCGAGAGATCAATCCTGAACTGATCATGATTTCGATGCCCGGCTTCGGTCTGACCGGGACGTGGTCTCACTACACCGCGTTCGCCAACACGACGGAGCAAATGTCGGGGCTTCCGCACCTGACCGGCTATGCCGACGATCAACCGATCTTTAGCGGGACGACCGGCGGCGATCCACTGGCTGGGGTGATGGGCGCGCTGGCGCTGCTGTCCGCTCTGGAGCGTCGGCGTCGGTTGAATGCCCAGGGTGAGGCGGGCGGCTGTCATATAGACCTCTCGCAGGCGGAGACTGCCACTTCGTTCACTGGCGAGGCGGTCACCGCCTATTCGATTTCAGGGGAGGACCCCGGCCGAAGGGGCAACTATCACCCGAGGATCGCCCCCCATAGCACCTATCCCTGCCGAGATGACACATGGATCGCGATCGCTTGCGAGACGGATGCTCAGTTCGCCGACCTGTCGCGGCTGATGGGTCGCGACGATTGGATCCTGCGCTACGGCTCGTTCACGGAGCGAAACGCCGCCCGAGCCGAGATCGACTCAGCGATCGGTGAATGGACCCGCGAGCAGGATGCTCGACAGTTGATGCGCGAACTGCAAGCTCTGGGAATCGCCGCCGGAGCGGTCTATGACGGGCGGGACCTGCTCGAGGATCGGCATTTACAGGCGCGGGGCTTCTTCATCACCCAGCATCACACGTACGCCGGCGCTCGTCGGTATCCGCTGCAGCCGTACCGGTTCGCGAACTGGAGCGGTCCGGAGGAAGATCGGCCGTCGCCGACGCTGGGTCGGGATACTCGTGAGGTGCTGGCGCGGCTGACTGCATTGAGCGAGGCCGAGATCGAGCAGATGGAGGCCGACGACGTGATCGGCACGATTCCGCTAGCGGCTCGGGGCGACTGAGACGCGCTGTTACCTGCTCCGGCTCTGCACGGTCTGCAGGGTGCAATCGTCGAGCTCTTCCTGCAGGGGTGTGCCGAAGAGGCGAGTGAGATCGAAGACCACGGGCTCGATTTCGGCGCTGGACAAGGTGATCGTCAGTGTCCTTGCTGATCGCAGTCGCTCGTACCAAGGGGACTCGTCTAACTGAGTGGTCGCCTGCTCACCGTCCCGACCATCAGGGCCATATGTGCTGTACCGCTGGAGATACACGTCCTCCGCAAGCGATGGTTGATCGTCGAGGCCGATCAGCAAGGTGTCATGACTCTGACCCGGCCAGGGCAGATTCGAGAGCGTCAGCGCCCTCACTGTTCCGTCGAAGCAGTCAAGGTTCAAGTTCACGCCATCCCATGCCGGGCCGCCGGCGCTATTGACCGAGTACGACACATGGATCAGGCGCATGTCGGCGCCCTGCGCGGTTCGCTGCTCGCTCACTCCCCAGTTCAACAGCTCACTCGGCTGCCGGTCGATCAGTGACCGGGAGGACTCCGACTGTTGGACGGACGCAGGTTCGCTTGTGATGAGCGAATCTGCGATGACTTCCTGGGTGGGGATCTCGTCGCGGCAGGCGGCGAGGCATGCGACCAGTGCGAGGGCGGCGATGGTTGCCAAAGGCCTCAGCATTCCCACACGTTGTCCCATACTGCCGATGGTACCCTTGCGGCAATTCACCAGACGAACCATGAGGAATCTTCATGCGACTGGCCAGTTTCTCCTTTGAAGACACGACGCGGGTTGGCGTGGTGGTCGACGATGAGATCGTCGACCTGTACCTCGCCGAGCCGGAGGCGCCGACGGATATGTGCGAGTTCCTTGCTTTGGGCGAAGAGGGCCGCGTGATGGCCGAGTTCGCGGTCGAACGCGGGGGCAACCGGCGTCCGCTGTCGGATGTCGATCTGCTGGCGCCGGTACCGAATCCGAAGAAATTCCTCGCGGTGGGACTCAACTACGGCGATCACATCGCCGAGACCGGCGCTCAGACTCCTCGGATGCCGACGATCTTCACCAAGCAGGTGAGTTGCGTGCAGCGGCCGGGCGGGGGCGTGCACATTCCGCTGGCCTCGAAGGCGGTGGACTACGAGGGTGAACTGGGCATCGTGATTGGCGAGACCTGCCGCCACGTCTCGGCCGCCGACGCCGGGTCGGTGATTGCCGGCTACACGATCGTCAATGACGTCTCGGTGCGCGACTTCCAGCGCCATACTCCGCAGTTCACGATGGGCAAGTCGTTTGATACCCACGGCCCGGTCGGACCGGTGATCGTCACCGGCGACGAACTCGGTAATCCGCACGTGCTCGACATCCAGACCTCGGTGAATGGCGAGCTGCGTCAGAACTCCAATACGAAGCACCTGATCTTCGATTGCTACGACATCGTCGAGTACGTCACCCAGGCGATGACCCTGGAGCCGGGCGACATTATCGCTACGGGAACACCATCAGGCGTCGCGGCGGCGATGACACCGCCGCGCTGGCTGGTCGCTGGGGACACGGTGAGCATCACGATTGCTGGGATCGGGACGCTGGAGAACACCTTCGTGCCTGAGCCTGAGGCGTCGCACGACGACGATCACTAAGCGACACCCGCATCAGCTTCCCTATCTTTTGCTCCCCTTGAAGGGGGAGCAAACTGGCATTGCGACAGCCCTACTTCTGCAGCGCCTGCGACACGGGCGGCCACATCCGGGCGAGCGCCGGAGTGCTGCCCGGCGGCGTTGGACGGGCGCTGTAGAAGCGGTCGGCGGGGCGGGTGTAGAGCTGGATCAGGGTGGGGCCTTCGGCAGCCATGAGTTCGTCGATGGCGGCGTCGAACTCCTCGGCGTCTCCGAATGAGGCGGTCTGGGCGTAGCCGGCGCCGTCGGCCATCTGGGCGAAATCGACTTGTTGTTGGGAGGGCAGCGGCTGCGATCCGCTGGTCTCGTAGACGCCGTTGTGGATCACGATGTGGAGGAAGTTGGACGGTGCGGCTCCGGCGATCGTGCCGAGCGAACCGAGCTGCATCATTAGCGAGCCGTCGCCGTCGATCACCCAGACATCGCGCTCGGGCTGTGCGAGGGCGACTCCGAGGCCGAGCGTCGACGCACCGCCCATGAATCCGATGCAGGCGAGATTTAGGTCGTGCGGGGACTTCTGCCGCCAGGCACCGTTGGCAGTCATCGTGCCGACGACCACTTGCTCTTCCCGGCGACGAGCAAGTACATCAAGGGCGGCGTCGAGGGACATGCGTTGGATGTCGGTGTTGTCGGTCATGATGTGGTTGCTCCTACCAGCAATGCGACGGGGCCATTGCGCTCGGCGGCTTCGTCGAAGGCCTTGGCGACGTGGTGCAGATCGTCCGGCCCGTCGAGCAAGTGCGAGGGGATGTCCAGCGTCTCGAGCAAGGGCCGGCAGAGCCGGACCATCGAGGAGCCGTCTTGCTCCGGTTCGAGCTCTGGGTCGCGGCCGAGCAGTCCGATCAGGAGGACGATGGGGAAGTGTCCGTCCAGGGCGACGCCGCGCAGGTTGTTGACCGAGGCGTACAGGCCGGCGTGCTGAATCTGCATCATTGGACGGCGTCCGCCGATGATTAGTCCGGCCGAGACGGCGACCGCCTCGTCTTCAGTTGAGCAGTGGATCGTGCGGATTTCCTCGTCGCCCATCAGCAGATCGAGCACCGTACGCTGATGCGTGTCGGGCACCAGGACGATGTCCTGCACGCCCGCATCACGGATTGCCGACAGGAGTAGGTCTGCCGGAATCGACTGCGCCGTCATAGGCTGCCTCCATCCGCTCACCAACCTCAGCGACCGATTCGCCGAACGCCATGAATGATACCGACGAGACCAACAAACTAGACGGGTCAGAGGGATCCGACGGCGAACTGCCGCACGAGAATCCAAACCGTCCGCGTGAGTACCACGGCGCGCGGACGGTCATCGCCGGTGCGGGCGTCGTCATTGCCGTTGCGGTCGCACTCTGGATCACGCTGCTGCAGCCATCGAGCGGCGGCGATGGCGGGGTTGTCGATCTTCCGGCGTGGCTGCCGCTGGAAGGCCGAGAGGTCGGATCGACGATCGGCGACATCGCGCCGGATTTCGACCTGGAGACGATCGACGGCGGTCGCTTCCGTCTTTCCGATTGGCGCGGTCAGCCGGTGCTGATCAACTTCTGGGCATCCTGGTGCGGCCCTTGTCGTCGCGAAGTCCCCGCTCTGATTCGAGCGCTCGACGAGCACGGTGCAACGGGCCTCACGATTGTCGGGGTCAACATTGAGGAATCGTCCTCAGTCGCGCAGAACTTCGTCAGCGAGTTTGGGATCGACTACGACATACCAATGGACTTTGACGGCGCGGTCTTTCGCGCTTACGGCGGTGGGGGCCCGAGCGGTCCCCCGCGCTCGTTCTTCATCAACCCTGACGGTGTCATCGTTCGGATCTGGGCAGGGCAGGCTCCGGACGAGATTGTGGCAGAACACACGGCGGAGTTCGCCGAGTCCTACGCGACCGATCGGGTGGGCCAACTCCCCGGCCTCAAGTCACCGCCGCCTGTCGAGGGCGAAGACGATCTCACGGTGGGAATCCGGGTCGGGGAGATCGCTCCTGACATGCTGCTCTCGCCCAGGTTGGAACCAGATGGCAGGTGGCTGCTGAGCGGTGTTCGCGGCATGACGATCACCATTGCCATCGTGCCTCCCGGCTGCATGCGCTGTGGTCGGGCAGTGGGCTCGGAAGATGACGCCACGCAGGGCTCGATCATCCTGCTTGGCGGTTCGGGCGATGACCAGGGAACAGAGCGGCTTGAACTGTCGTGGTCGGCCGATGTTGGACAGCTCTACGCGCCTCGGGGCGACTTACAGTTGATTCGGATAGACGCCAGTGGCGTAATCCTCAGCATCTCAGGAATGCTGGAGTAGACGACTGCGAGGTCACCAATGGCCCGGTTCCGCACGATCATCAAGCACGGATTCGAAGAGGTCGCGCACTGGCGCGATGCAGAGGCTGGGCTGGAAGCGATCTGTGCGATTCACTCGACCGCTCGCGGTCCAGCAATCGGAGGGACACGATGGCAACACTACACGGACGCTGAGGCGGCATGCGAGGACGTGCTCCGACTGTCCGAGGCGATGACGCTCAAGTCATCCGCGGCCCGGCTGCCCTTCGGCGGTGGCAAAG
>DAOUHS010000095.1:0-10715 GCA_034428415.1 Dehalococcoidia bacterium | reverse complement strand
ACCGGATGCTTGGTGAAGGGGATTGGGATCCCCTGGTGTCGCGGGAACTGGTGATTGGAAAGCTTCCAGCAGACACGTCACTCAGGGTAGAGGTGAGCGGATGGTGCGGTGAATGGGAATATTGGGACAGGAATGAGAGATTCGATGCGACATTCGAAGTGCGAACGAGGGAAGAGCCTACAGGCGGATAACTCGAGACGTCGATCTCCCGTCTGCGCATGGTGACTGTCTACGATGCCAGCAGGTCGCGGAACTGGTACCACTGGTCGGGGTTCGATTTTAGGGCAGGCTCGAATGTGGGGAGTAGATCGCTGCCCGCTTTGTGCTCCAGGTCGAGGTGTGGAGTGAAGCGGAGTTCGTGTCCTTGGCGGGTTGCGGCGAGGGGGATGAGCCTGGCGTTGGTTGATCTGGCGATCTGGTGGATTTGGTTGGGGATGATGACGGCCTGGCCGAAGAGGGTCTCGGCGGTGGTCTGTTCGTCCGGTCTGGGCGGGCGGTCGAAGAGGATGGCGGCGGTTCCGTTGTCGTGGAGATGGCTGATGATTTGCCGTAGTCCGCTTCGGCCGGAGGCTGGGGTCATTCCGAGGCGGGCTCTTTGATTCTGGATGGCTCGATTGAGGGCTGGGTGTCCGAGGTCGTCGACGAGGACCATTGAGGGGCCGATCCGGTGTGTGAATGCGCCGCCGAGTATGTCCCAGTTTCCGAAATGGATCACGGCGAAGAGGACTGGCCGATGCTGGTACCACTCCTCGAGCTGGGCCCACTGATCGGCATAGATTGGGTCGTCGCCGCCGACGGCTTCGTAGCAGTCGGACGGGCTGAGTTCGTCGAGGCGGACGGCGTCGACCATGTACTCGCCGTAGCGCTGGAACTGAGCTCGGGCGAGGGTGGTGGCGTTGCCATTCCAGTCGACGTGGGGCAGCAGGTGTTTGGCGTTTCGTTGGGCGGCGTTGCGGCCTCTTGGCCATCCGAGATAGACGGCGTCCATCATGCGCCGGGCTGCGGCGTAGGCGCTGGGGCGGGGCAGGAGCCGGGCTGCTCGGCCCAGGGTTTGGTAGCCGAGGGCCAGGGGGTGGGGCACGAGTACTAATCCAGCCGTGGGCCCCCTCAGTCGCTTCGCGACAGCTCCCCCAAAGGGGGAGCTCTTTGTCGTAGCTACTCGCCCAGTGCGAATGCTTCGACCGAGTCACGGGCGACATCGTCGGTCCATTGCTCGGGCGGGGACTTCATGAAGTAGGCGGAGGGCGCGAGCAGTGGTCCGGAGATGCCTCGGTCGAGTCCGAGCTTGGCGCAGCGGACGGCGTCGATCACGACTCCGGCTGAGTTGGGTGAGTCCCAGACTTCCAGCTTGAGCTCGAGGTTGAGCGGCACGTCTCCGAAGGTTGTGCCTTCGATGCGGATGTGGCACCACTTGCGGTCTTCGAGCCAGGGCACGTGGTCGGAGGGACCGACGTGGACGTCGCCGGCAGGCATCTCGTACTCGATCTGCGAGGTGACGGCGTTGGTCTTGCTGATCTTCTTCGACTCGAGCCGTTCTCGCTCGAGCATGTTGTAGAAGTCGGTGTTGCCGCCGAAGTTGAGCTGGTAGGTGCGGTCGATCTGGACACCTCGGTCGCGGAAGAGGCGCGAGAGGACGCGGTGCACGATTGTCGCGCCGACCTGGGACTTGATGTCGTCGCCGATGATCGGGGCGCCGGCGCGGCGGAAGCGATTGGCCCAGTACTCCTCGCGGGCGATGAAGACGGGGATGCAGTTGACGAAGCCACAGCCGGCTTCGAGTACCTGCTCGACGTACCACTTGGTCGCCTCCTCGGAGCCGACCGGGAGGTAGTTAATCACGACGTCAACGTCGCGATCCTTGAGGATCTGGGCGACATCGACGGTCGAGCCGGGCGCCTTCTCGATCACTTCTGACAGGTACTTGCCCAGACCGTCGTGGGTCATGCCGCGCTCGACGGGAACGCCGAGCTGTGGAACGTCCGTGAACTTCACGGTGTTGTTGGGCTCGGAGAAGATCGCTTCTGAGAGGTCGAGACCGACCTTGCGCGAGTCGATGTCGAAGGCGGCGACGAAGTTGAGGTCGGAGATCGAGTAGCCACCGAGCACCGCGTGCATGATCCCGGGGATCTCGTCGCCGTCCTGTGCGTTCTGATAGTGGGTGACGCCCTGGACGAGCGAGGAGGCGCAGTTGCCGACGCCGATGATTGCGACGTTGATCTTGCCGGTCGGGCTGCTGACGCCGGATGCGTCGTCTGACATGAATGAATCCTTCCGCGAGGGCTGCGGTCACATGGTTCTGCCGAGCCGAATCGGAAGCTCACGTCGTGGAGACCGCGTCGTCCATCTGCGAGTACTGCAATGTATCAGCCGATTGTGCTGGTTGCAGTCATCGCCGAGATAGATGGATGAGCGGCCGCTGTGACGGTCGGGTGACCGAGTAGGCTGGCTTCATGCCAGATCCACGCGAGTTGGTGGCGGAGACCTACCTGCATTTCGCACAGGACTTGGCGGACGCATCGGGCGAGGCGATTCGGCCCTGGTTTCGCAGCGAGCTGCAGGTTGAGCGCAAAGGCGACGGCTCGCCGGTCACGCAGGCCGATCGGTCGGCAGAGAGCGTGATTCGCGAGCGGATCTCGGACCTGTACCCCGATCACGGGATCATGGGCGAAGAGTTCGGTTCGGAGCGGGCGGACGCGGAATGGGTCTGGGTGATCGACCCGATCGACGGGACGAGCGCGTTCGTTTCGGGCTTGCCGACGTTTGGCACGCTGATTGCGCTGGTCCACGACGGCCAGCCGGTGTTAGGGGTACTTGACCAACCGATATCGCGTGAGCGCTGGAGCGGATTGTGTTTCCCCGACGTGCGGCCTCGAACTACACACAATTCACACGTTGTCCACACGTCCTCCACGACCGATCTCGGGGCGTCGATCGGCTTCGCAACGGATCCAACTATGTTCAAAGGCTCGGCGCGCTACGCCTGGGAGGCGCTTTCATCGTCGTTCGAGCGGGTACGCTACGGCGTCGACTGCTACGCCTACGGGTTGCTCGCGTCCGGTTATGTGGACATCGTGTGCGAGGCCTCGTTGAAGTTATGGGACTACTTGGCGCTGACTCCGATCGTGCGCGGCGCCGGTGGTCGGATGACCGACTGGAGCGGGTCTGATCTGACACTGGGATCGGGAGACCGAGTGTTAGCGGCAGCCAATATGCGATTGCATCGAGCCGCGATTTCACGACTTGAGGCATCGGAAGGTTAAACCGCTGTTCGAATGTCGACCGGCATGTGGACAGCCGGTGGAGCGTACTGGCAGTTCTGTGGAGAACAATCGGAGCGAGCAGACGCGCGTAAACGCGCGCGACGACCTAACCGGCGGCGTCGGCGTGCGCCTTGACCTTACGCAGGACCGGCAGTCCGGTGCGTGGGTTCTCGACGATCTCGTAGCCATCCGGCACGGCATCGATCGCTCCGGGCTTCTCCGACTTGGCGAAGAAGTAGATGCGCTGCGAATGGTGGTTGCGCAGCTCGATGTCGCGCGCGTGAAGGAAGTAGGTCTCGCGTCGACGGTTGGTGGTGGAAAAAGTCATGGCTGGCAGCCTTCCGATCACTGATCTTGTTATTGATCAAGCGCCTATGCCGTTACGTCATATATTCAAGCGTCTTTGCCATGAGTTGTCAATCCAACGAAGAACATTCGTTACGTCAAGTGCTCACCGGCTGTTGACGATCGGGAGCTGGCCGCTGGTCTGGGCGCTCATCCTCTGCTCGGCCTGCGCGGATTCGAGGCAGGACGGCCCGCAGGCGGGTCCGCGCGGCTCCGACGATTGGACGATCGCGCAGCGGGATGCCGATGCTCGCTGGCTGCCGATCCTGGCGACCCAGGATCTCGCGGTGGGGGTCAAGCGGATTGCGTTCACGCTTGAGGGGCTCTCTGCGGGCGAACATGTTCCCACGGTTCGAGTCTCGTTGTTTGACCTCGATCGGGATCGAGAGCGGCCAAGTTCGGTTCAATACGCGCGCTTCATCAGCTACGACCGGAGCGTAAGGATCGCCGCACACGGGCACGCCAGGGCTTCGGTCTCGGACCGGGCGTTGCCGGTCGGACGCGGCGTCTATGTGGCTCCCGTTCAGCTAACGAGCGCGGGGCTGTGGGGGCTGCTGCTGGAGATGTCTTCGGAGGAGGGAGATGAGTTCGCCCGGCTCCGGTTCTCGGTCCGTGAGCGGCAAGACGCGCCGCGGGTCGGCGAGCGAGCGCCGTCCGTCGACTCACGAACTCGCGCCGACGTATCGACGCTGGCGGAACTGAGCTCCGACCAGGATCCCGAACCCGGTTTGTACATGCTCTCGATCGCCGAAGCGCTGGCGCTGGACAAGCCGCTATTGCTGACCTTCGCGACCCCGGCGTTCTGCCACTCACGGACCTGCGCGCCGGTGCTGCAGGCGGTCAAGACAGTCTGGCGGGAATTCTCGACCGAGGTCTCGGGCGTTCATGTCGAGGTGTTTGAGAATCCCGATACCCCAGAACGCCTGGTTGAGGCAGAGGCATTCGTTGCCTGGCGATTGCCGTCCGAGCCGTGGGTGTTCGTGATCGACGCCGACGGGGTGATTCGCTACGCCTTTGAGGGCGCGGTGACCGAGGAAGAGCTCCGGTCGGCGATGGATTGGGTGCTGCAGGACTCAGTGGACTGAACGTTAGGCTGGTAGCAAGCCGAGAGTGAGTAACGGTATGGCGCTGGCAGCGTCCGAGCGGGCGCAGATTCGGCAACAGTTTGGGGCCATTGAGGGCCCGCTCAAGCTGGAGTACTACCACCAGAGCCGGCGTCGGGTGGTGGTGCCCGGCCGTCCGGACAAGCCGAGCTGCGAGCTGGCGAAGGAACTGTACGAAGAGATTGCGGAGCTCTCGGACCAGATCTCGCTGAGCATCTATGAGCAGGAGGAGTCAGAGGAACAGGTCAAGCGTCGCGACATCGTCGACGTGCCCTGCGTCCTGATCCGCGGCGAATTGAATCGTCCACTGCGCTTCTATGGGGCTCCGAATGGGCACCTGCTGGTGGCCATGATTCGGGCCATGGTGCTCGCGTCGAGTCGGCAGTCAGCGCCGGCGGTCAAGATGAAGCGAGTGTTGGGCAAGCTGAGGCGTCCGACGCGGCTGCGTCTGCTTGGATCGACGATGGATCCCGTAGCCGGCCAGGCGGCGCTCGCGGCCTGCGCAGCAACGCTGCTCTCGCCCAAGCTGCAGACGGACGTGTTTGCGATCGAGGAGTTCGCCGAAATCGGCGCGCGCTCCGGAGTCACGGCGTTGCCCGCGTTGTTCATTGACGACCGGCTCTTCGCCGCCGGGTTGGTCGAACCGATGGAGCTGGTCGAGTTCGTTGGCCTCTGGCAGGCGAATCCGGAGAAGGCGCAACTCCATCCGCCGGCGACCCAGCCGGGTTCTGCGACCGCCTGGCGTCCGCCGCAGCCAACACATCAGCACCGCGAGCCTGAGCCGATCGATCCGATCGCGGCCGCTGCGGGACGGGCGCGGGAACCGGCCGTGACGCCTGAGGGAATGCGCCGCACGGCGGGCGGCCTGATTGTCCCGAATCGGTAGTACGCTCGGGCATATAGTTGAGAAGTCCAGGGACAATCGGCGGAGATGCGCTGTGGCTGATGTTGATGATCTGCGTGAGACGCTGGACGCGTTGTCGGTGCGGCTGAGCGACGTCCTGGAGCGTCTTTGACCTCACCTCGGTGGAGGCGGAAGCGTCGCGGCTGGAGGCCGAATCGACGGCTCCCGGTTTCTGGGACGAGGCGGAACGAGCGCGTTCGGTGATGAAGCGGTTGTCGTCACGACAGCGCACGATTGCAACGTGGCGCGGACTTGAGATGCGGGTGTCCGAGGCGGTCGAGTTGCTAGAGCTTGCCGATGACGAAGAGCTCGCCGAGGATCTGGCCGGCGAAGCGTCGGCCATCGAGCAAGAGATCGAACGACGCTCGTTCGAGTTGGCGTTCTCGGGTCCGTACGATGACCGCTCGGCCGTGATCGCGATCTACGCGGGTGCGGGCGGGATCGACTCGCAGGACTGGACCGAGATGCTGCTGCGCATGTATCAGCGCTGGGGCGAACGAGCGGGCTTCGGGGTAGACCTGGTCGACCTGGTCGAAGGTGAAGAGGCAGGGCTGAAGTCGGCCACGCTCGAGGTCAGGGGTGAAGCAGACGGCGGCGGCGCTTACGGCTGGCTGCGCTCCGAACACGGCGTGCACCGGCTGGTGCGGATCTCGCCTTTCGATCAGAATCATGCCCGTCACACGTCTTTCGCGCGGGTCGAGATCATGCCGGAGACCGAAGGCGCGGCTGAGGTGGAGATCGACGACGAAGACATCAAGATCGATGTCTACCGAGCCTCCGGCAACGGCGGCCAGAACGTGCAGAAGAACTCGACCGCTGTGCGGATCACGCATCTGCCAACGGGATTCGTCGTCAGCTGCCAAAACGAACGCTCACTGCGACGCAACCGGGAGTCGGCGATGCGCGTGCTCGAGGCGCGATTGCTGATGCTGGAAGAGCAGAAGCGAGAGGAAGAGCGGCTCGCGATCCGCGGCGACCATATCGAGGCGGGGTGGGGCAACCAGATTCGCTCTTATGTGCTGCAGCCCTATCGGATGGTGAAAGACCTACGCACGCAGCATGAGACCTCGGACACCGAGCGCGTCCTCGATGGTGAGCTTGACGAATTCCTTCGCGCGTCGCTAAAGCACCAGATCGGTCAGGAAGCAGCGCGGGCGGAGGCGGTCGCATGAAGCGGGTCGGACTGCTCCTGGCGACCGCCGGGATCGTCGCGGCGGCGTGGACGTTCGTGGCGTCGGTCTCGCCCCTGAATGCCCAGTCCGCCGAAGACGGTCCGACTGTACAGGGCACGCGATTTGAAAATGGTTGGCCGGATTCGGTCACGGTGACGGCGCTGGTTGGCGGCGCGGAGGATGTGGAGTCGGCAACCTTCCTGTACGCCGTGCTTCCGGAAGGCGCGCTGACGCGAGAACCAGCCGAGGTTGCGAGCGGCGACGTGACTCGCGTGACGGCTGTGTTTCCAACCCGTGATCCGATGATCTGGATTCCGGCTGGGGCCGACTTCAAGTGGCAATGGGAGTTCGTGTACGCAAATGGCGAGAAGTTCGAAACCGAGCCGGAGATCTGGCGATACGAGGATCCACGGTTCGAGTGGCAGTCGCTCAAAGAAGGACCACTGGAAGTTGCCTGGTATGACGACCGCGGAGTCGCGCAGACGATGTTGGATGAGGGGATCAAGGCACTCGAGGAAATTTCGCCGTTTCTCGGTCTCGACGAACCGATCCCGATCAAGGTCTATGTCTGGGCGAACAGCGAAGACGCTCGCCAGGTGGAACGGATTCAATCGGAACGGTTCGAAGAGTCGGTGATTACCGGCGGTACGCGCGTGCTGGCCGACCTGGTGCATATCTACCAACCATCGCGCTGGGTGATCCGGCATGAACTGACACATGTGCTGACCAAGTTGGCCGGTGAGGGGCCTTACGGCGATTTGCCCGCCTGGCTCGACGAAGGTATGGCCACCATTGCCGAAGGCGACTGGCTCGAGCGTCGCGGCGGCGCGCTCCAGTACGCGATCAACAACGATGTCGTGCTCTCGTTGCGAAGCATGGAATCGCCCTCCAACCGTCCTGGATTCGTGGACATCTTCTACGGTCAATCAGCGGCCATCGTGCTCTATCTGATCACCGAGTACGGCCCTGAGAAGATGAACGAACTGTTCCGTAGGTTCAAAGAAGGATCGGGCGTCGACGATGCATTGTTGTCGGTTTACAGCTTCGATCGCGATGGGCTTGACGACGAATGGCGCGCCTCTGTGGGACTTGGCCCGAGGGAAGCGTCCGAGGATCGTTCGACCGTGATCGAGGATGAGGTGATCTCCGGACCGGAGGTCGCCGATGACGACCAGTCATCCGCGCAGGCCAACGAAGCAGCTGAGGATCCGGCGGAGGAGTCCCGACAAGACGTCGAACAGGACGCGCAACAAGACTCGTCTCAGCAGGCGGCGGAATCGACTGCGGACGAAGATGAGGAAGCGGCGCAGGAGACGGTGTCGAGCAGGTCCGATGACGAGATTGAAGAGCGGGTCGCGGAGATTGAACGTCGGCAGAACGAACGACGACCGCGGCCGGTCTTTGTGGTCTCGGGTCCGTTCCCGTGGGAGTGGCCGCTGATCGGGATCGCCGGGGCGCTGGTCATCCTGAGCGGCCTACTGCTCGTGCGCGTGTTGACGTCGCGGAGCTGATCGAGCGCTATCGCTGCGTCGAGAGTCGGGCCGCGCGGGTCACGTTGTTGAGCAGCATCACGACGGTCATTGGTCCGACCCCGCCGGGCACCGGTGTGATCGCGGAGGCGACTTCGCGTACGCCCGCGAAATCTACGTCGCCTACCAGTCGATAGCCGCGCTTGCGGGTTGCGTCGTCGACCCGGTTGACTCCCACGTCCACGACCATGGCTCCGCTGTGAACCATGCCGGCGGTAATCGTGTTGGGACGCCCGGTCGCAGCGACCAGGATGTCGGCTTCTCGCGTGATCGACGCCAGGTCGGCTGTGTTGGTGTGGCAAACGGTGACAGTCGCGTTGGCGCCATGTCGCTTCTGGGCGAGCATCGCGGCGAGCGGCATCCCGACCAATCGGCTGCGTCCAACGATCACCACGTGCTTTCTGCCCGGATCGGCGCCGCTGCGGACGAGCAGCTGCTGAACACCGTGGGGCGTGGCCGGCAAGAA
Organism: Dehalococcoidia bacterium; assembly: GCA_034428415.1. Classification (GTDB taxonomy): domain Bacteria; phylum Chloroflexota; class Dehalococcoidia; order Bin125; family Bin125; genus Bin125. The sequence continues at coordinate 1,936 of DAOUHS010000095.1, read as the reverse complement.
GCGCTCGCGGCCCAACAGGATGCGACCCTGGTTGACGGGGTGAAGTCCGTCTACGTCCTTCAGGGGATCTATGCGATCGATCAGCAGGTCGGAATCGACGCCTTCGGGCAGCGGCAGTTGCAGGATGAGGCCATGCACATCGGGATCGGCGTTGAGCAGATCGATGCGATCGCGGATCCGGCGCTCCGTTTGCCTGGGATCGAATTCTGCTTCGATACGGTGGATGACGACCTTGATCCCGGTTTCCTGACCAGCTCTCTGCTTGGCCCGCACATAGCTGGCCGAGGCGGGATTGTCGCCGACCAGGATGACGGCGAGATGGGGCAGCAGCCCGCCGACGATCATCTCCTCGACTTGCCGCGCCAGGGCCTCCCGGATGCCGGCGGCAATCGCGGCGCCGTCGATGATCGTGGCCGTCATGCGGTCAGGGTATGCGAGAGCCCGACGATGAAGTGTGACGTGGTTGCTGCGGCACGTTGGTAGGCTGCGAATCGATGTTCGGCGATCTGACCTGCGGCGTGGATCTGCTCCTGATCGAGCGATTCGAAAACGTACTCAATCGCCATCCCGACCGATTTCCGCGAAGGATTCTGACCGACCGCGAGCGCGACTACTGCGGCGATCGGCTGGCTGAGATGGCGGTGCGCTTCGCCGGCAAAGAGGCGGTGATGAAGTGTCTCGGCACCGGAGTACGCGGCGTGAAGTGGAAAGAGATCGAGATCCTAGCCAACGCGCGCGGTAAGCCGGTCGTCATCCTGCACGGCGGCGCTCGCGAGCGGGCGCAGGAGATCGGATTGGAACGGATCGAGATTAGCCTGACGCATGAGAAGACCTTGGTCTGCGCGTTTGCCGTGGGACAGCCAACACTGGGAACTCGATAGGGAGACGGACGATGAAACTGCTGACCTCGGCGGAGATGCGTGAACTCGAAGAACGGGCCGAGGCGGCCGGGATTTCAACCGAGACGTTGATGGAGAACGCTGGTCTCGCAGTTGCCCAAGAAATCTGGATGCAACTGGGTTCGCTCGAAGACCGGCGGATCGCGGTGTTGGTCGGACCCGGCAACAACGGCGGCGATGGGCTGGTCGCTGCGCGTCACCTGCACGAGTGGGGCGCGCAGGTGCGCGTCTACGCGCTGCGGGAGCGCGATGACTCGCAATGGAATCAGACAGTGGATCTCGGCGTGCCCTGCGGCACGGTGGCCGAGGACGACAGTTTCGAAGCGCTGGAAGGGTTGCTGGCCGGAGCTGAAGCGATCGTAGACGCGTTGCTGGGAACCGGCGCGTCTCGTCCGATTGCGGGCGATCTGGCGGGCATGATGAAGCGCCTGGCGGCGGTGCGCTCGAAGACGGTGAAGCCGAAACTAGTGGCAGTCGATCTGCCCAGCGGCGTCGATGCCGACAGCGGCCGGCTCGATCCTCTGGCGGTCGGCGCCGACGAGACCGTCACGTTCCATGCGCCCAAGGTCGGCCTCTACATGCAGCCTGGCGCGTCGGCGGCGGGATCGGTGCAGCAGGTGGAGATCGGGATCCCGCCTGGTCTCGATGAGGATCTGCAGACCGAAGTGCTTGAGCGACGCGCGGCGAAGGCGCTGCTACCCGAGCGGCCATCGGATGCACACAAGGGCACGTTCGGGCGCGTGCTCGTGATCGCCGGGTCGGCGCGCTATCCCGGCGCAGCGGTGTTGGCCGCCCGCGGAGCGTATCGGGCGGGGGCCGGGCTGGTCACGATTGCTACGCCGCAATCGATCGCCTCGCAGATGGTCGCGGCTGTTCCAGAGGCCACGCTGCTCCCGCTGCCCGAGTACGACGACGGTGTTATCTCCGGTTTCGCCGCCTGGGAAGTCGTGCGGGACGAACTGGAATCGGTGGATGCCGTGGTGATCGGCTGCGGGTTCGGACGCCACGACCACAGCGGCAAGTTCGTGCGCGAGTTC